>JAFIED010000034.1 GCA_020832805.1 Pararhodobacter sp. | reverse complement strand
CCCCCCCCCCCCCCCCCCCCCCCCCCCCCCCCCCCCCCCCCCCCCCCCCCCCGCCGCCCTCCCCCGCCCCACAGGCAGGCCATGATCGATCTGGACAACACCGACCGCGCCGTGCTGCGCGCCCTGGCACAGGATGCCACGCTCTCTGCAGCCGCGCTGGGGCGGCGGCTGGGTCTTAGTCAGCCTGCCAGCTGGCGAAGGCTGAAACGGCTGCAGGCGGCCGGCATCATCGCCGGGCAGCGGCTGGTTCTGGACCACGCCGCGCTGGGCTTTGGCGTCACGGTGTTTCTGGGCATCACGCTGGGCACCAAGGGCCGGGTCAGCCTGGCCGATTTCGAACGTGCCGTCGCCGCCATCCCCGAGGTGCAGACCGTTCAGCATGTGCTGGGCCTTTATGACTACCGCCTGCGCGTCACGGCGCGCGATCTGGCCGATTTCGAACGCGTGCTGCGCCGGCGCATCATGACGCTGCCGGGTGTTGCCCAGGTCGATGCCAATGTGCTCCTGACCGAGGAACGCAGACCCGGCCCGCTGTAGAATCCGGCCCGCTCCCCCGCATGCCTCTGCGCATCACCGCACAGCCGGCCTGCGGCCCGGCACCTTCCGCCCAGCGGGGCAAAACCCTATCCTGTGCCAAGCCATCAGACGCGGAGCCAGCCATGCCCCCCACCCTTTCCCTTGGCCTCGATACATTCGGCGATATTGCACAGGGTGCCGACGGCCAGCCCCTGCCGGCCGACCAGGTCTTGCGCGATGTCGTCGATCAGGCGGTACTGGCCGATGAACTGGGCATCGATTTCATCGGCCTTGGTGAACATCACCGCGACGATTTCGCCATCGCCGCGCCTGAAATCGTGCTGGCCGCCATCGCCGCGCGCACGCGCCGCATCCGGTTGGGCACCGCCGTTACCGTCCTGTCCACCGATGACCCGGTGCGCGTCTTCCAGCGCTTTTCCACGCTCAACGCGCTGTCGAACGGGCGCGCCGAGGCCATCCTGGGGCGCGGCTCGTTCACCGAAAGCTACGCCCTGTTCGGCCATGACATGCGCCAGTACGATCTGCTGTTCGAGGAACGACTGGACCTGTTCGCGCGCCTTTTGCGCGAAGAACGCGTGTCATGGCAGGGCCAGACCCGCGCGCCGCTGCACGATGCCACGGTGCATCCGCGCCTTGGTCAACCGCTGACCACCTGGGTGGGCGTGGGCGGCAGCCCGGAATCGGTGGTGCGTGTGGTGCGCCACGATCTGCACCTGATGCTGGCCATCATCGGCGGTGACCCGTTGCGCTTCAAACCCTATGTCGATCTCTATCATCAGGCCATCGACCAGGTGTCGGCCCAGACCGGGCAAAAGGCACGACCGATCGGTGTGCATGTGCCAGGTTTCGTGGCCGAAACCGACTCTGCCGCGCGCGAGGCGCTGTGGCCGCATTATCAGGCCATGTTCGGCCGCATCGGGCGCGAGCGCGGCTGGCCGCCGGTGACAAAGGAACGGTATCTGGGCGAGGTGGCGCATGGGGCACTGTTCGTCGGTGCGCCCGAAACCGTCGCGCGCAAGATCGTGCGGGCGGTGCGGGGGCTGGGCCTGCAACGGTTCGATCTCAAATATGCCACCGGGCCGCAGCCGCATGGCGACCTGATGACCTGCATCCGGCTGTACGGCGAAACGGTCATCCCGATGGTGCATGAGATGCTGGCAGAGCACACACCCGCCTGATCGGGCCGCGGGCGCCGCGCCGGTCGTCGCGGTCGCATGGCCCCGCCAACCGGTAAAGGGCGCGACCGATGCCGCGGCCGGTGGCTGCGTATCGGCCTTGCCAAGGCGGCTGTTGCAAGGCAAAACAGGTTCATGAACGCGTTAAATAAAGCGCCCCTGCTGACCGACAATCGCCCTGTGGCAGGCGTGTTGTGGGTGGTGCTGGCCGGGCTTCTGTTCGTGGTCATGACAGCAGTGGTCAAGCATATGGGGCCGGGCATTCCGCCCGCCCAGGCGGCGTTCCTGCGCTATGTGCTGGGACTGGTGTTTCTGGTGCCCCTGCTGCCCGCCATCATCCGGCAGTGGCCCGATGCGGGCGCGCTGAAACTCTTTGGCGCGCGCGGGCTTGTCCACAGCATCGCCGTGATCCTGTGGTTTTATGCCATGACGCGGATCACCCTGGCCGAGGTCACGGCGATGAATTACCTGACCCCGGTCTATGTGACGATCGGCGCGGTGATCTTTCTGGGCGAGAAACTGCGCACACGGCGGATCGTGGCGGTGCTGGTGGCCATTGTCGGCGCGATGATCATGCTGCGCCCGGGCTTTCGTGAATTGTCATCCGGCCATCTGGCAATGCTGGGCATGGCTGTCCTGATGGCCATGTCCTATCTGCTGGCCAAGAACCTGACCCGCCGGCACAGCCCGTCGATGGTGGTGGCGATGATGTCGCTCACGGTTACCATCGGGCTGGTTCCCTTTGCGCTGCCGGTCTGGATTCCGGTGACGGCCGTGCAGCTTGGATGGCTGTTTCTCGTCGCCTTTCTGGCCACTGCGGGGCATTATGCGATGACCCGGGCACTGGCGGCGGCCCCGGTATCGGTGACCCAGCCGGCACTGGCGCTGCAACTGGTCTGGGCGGTGACCCTGGGCGCGGTGGTGTTTGGCGAGGCGGTGGACATGTTCGTGGTTCTGGGCGGCAGCGTGATCGTGGCGGCGGTGATCTTCATCGCGCTGCGCGAACAGGCGCTGCGCCGGGCAGCGGCCCGGCGTGACGCGGCAAATGACAGCGGCAAGCAAGACGCCGACGCCGCGCGCAGCCTGCCTTTCCCGCGCGAGGGGCTGTGAGCCGGGCGCGCGTCAGGCGTGCCCTCCGGGCAGCGCCAATGTTGCTGCCGGCCCTCTGGATCGGGCTTTTCCTTACGACGGGAACGGCATGGGCCTGCACCATCCCGCGCGAGGCCCCGGCCTTGCGCGAGGCGGTGCGGCACCTGGCAAACGCCGAGCGTAGCCAGGCCGGCCTGGCACCGCTGAGCGCATCGCGCCGCATCACGTTGGCCGCACAGGGACACGCCTGCAGCATCGCCCGGCGCGACACCGTCACCCACCGCGGCGCGCTGGGCGGCGGGCTGCGCATCCGGCTCTTGCGGGTGGGCTACACCCTGGCGGCCGCGAACGAGAACCTGGCAATGGGCCTGGATACACCCGGCGCCGCAGTGGCGGGCTGGATGGGTTCGCCCGGCCACCGCAGGAATATTCTGGCACCCGACATGCGCGATGTCGGCACCGGCATCGCGGTGGCCCGCGATGGGCGCCTGATCTGGGTCATGATCAGCGCCCGCAGCCGATAACCCGGGCATGACGCAGCCGCGGCGAGGCAACCAAATGCCTTGAACAAGGCATTTGCAACGCGATTGCTCAATCGCGTTGGGCCGGCGCGGCGGCGATGCCGCCGGCACCGCTGCGCCCCTATCCACGGTACAGTCAGGCCTTGGCCACCGCGCTGTCCTCTGACGGCGCGGGGGGGGCAGGCTGGCGGGCAGTCAACGCCCGGACCGCGCCGGCATCGGTCAGCATGCCGGTAATCTGCCCGCCCTCGGTCAACAGCACCGGCCCCCGCGCGCGCGACAGCACCACCATGGCATCGCGCAGCGGGGTATCGGCGGGCAGTGTATCCCCCGCCGGCACCGGACGCGGGGCGGGCACTGCGGCATCAGCGGCGCGCAGCACGTTCAGCGGGTTCATATGCGCCACGAAATCAGCCACGTAATCATTCACCGGGCCAGCATAGATTTCCGCCGGTGTCCCACTCTGGATGATCCGCCCCCCTTCCATGATGGCAATACGGTTGCCCAGCTTGAAGGCCTCGTCCAGGTCGTGGCTGACAAACACGATGGTGCGTTTCAGTCGCTGCTGCAGATCCAGCAGTTCATCCTGCAGCCGGGTACGGATCAGCGGGTCAAGCGCGGAAAAGGGTTCATCCATCAACAGGATCGGCGCCTCGGTGGCAAAGGCGCGCGCCAGACCCACGCGCTGCTGCATGCCGCCTGACAACTCGCCTACCCGGCGGTCGGCCCATTGCGTCAGGCCCACCATTTCCAGCTGCTCGTCGATCCGGCGTCGCGTTTCGCCCCGACCAATCCCTGCCAGTTCCAGCCCCAGGCCCACATTCTGCCGCACCGTCCGCCAGGGCAACAGGCCGAATTGCTGGAACACCATCGCTACATGCCGCGTACGCAACCGCCGCAGCGTTGCCCGCCCGGCCTTCGGCACGCTGACCATCTCCTTGCCGTCATTGACCAGCACATCGCCCTGCACGATGGGGTTCAGCCCGTTGACCGCTCGCAAGAGCGTCGATTTGCCGGAGCCAGACAGGCCCATCAGCACCACGATCTCGCCCTGCGCAATGTCGAGCGTGCAGTCGTGCACGCCCAGCACCTGTCCGGTCTCGCGCTGGATATCGGCGCGGGACTGGCCGGTTTCCATCAGCGGTATCGCCTTCCAGGGGTTTTCGCCAAAGACGATCGATACATGGCGGAAGGAAACCGCCACATCCGGGTCTGCCGCCTTTCCGCTTTCTTTCTCCGCGCTCATGTCCGCCGCTCCACCCGCAGCATGCGGTCCAGCAGGATGGCCACCGCCACGATCACCGCACCGGATTCGAAGCCCAGTGAGGCGTTGACCGTATTGAGCGCCCTCACCACCGGCACGCCCAGCCCCGGCGCCCCCACCAGCCCGGCAATCACCACCATCGACAACGACAGCATGATCGTCTGGTTCAGCCGGGTCATGAGCTGCGGAAAGGCATAGGGCAATTCCACCTTCCAGATCCGCTGTGCCGTGGTGGCGCCAAAGGCCGTTGCGGCCTCGCTCAGCGCCTTGGGCGTTGACCGGATACCCAGTTCGGTCAGCCGGATCGAGGCCGGCAGCGCAAAGATCACCGTCGCCACCAGACCCGGCACCATGCCCAGGCCGAACAACACCAGCACCGGGATCAGATAGACGAAAGTGGGCAAGGTCTGCATCAGGTCCAGCACCGGCGTC
>JAFIED010000080.1 GCA_020832805.1 Pararhodobacter sp. | reverse complement strand
GCCAGCACCGGGCGTGCGGCGGCATAGGCGCGCTGTCCCTCGGGGCCGGCCAGCGCCGGGAACAGGGCCAGCAGTTCGGTGCGCACCGTCTCTTCCAGCGCGTCCAGCACACCGGCGGCGGGCTGGAAGCTTTCGCTCCATGCCCCCTCGGCGCGCAGGATCTCGTGGCGCGCGCACATCACATGCACATAGCCCACAGGCCCGGCCACGGGGTCTTGCGTGATGCCCGGCAGGCCCAGCAGGTCACAGGCCGCCACCAGCACCTCGCGTTCGCCGAACATGGCCTGCGCGCGGGCCCCGCTGACCAGCATCCGGTGGCGCGGCGAAACCAGCAGGTCGCGCGCCGGCAGGTCCGGCCCCAGCGCCCCCGCCGCAATCCGCACCGGCGCCAGCGCCGGATTGGCGGCCAGTTCCGCCGCCGCCAGGTCCCGCCGGCCGGTCCAGACCAGCGGCTGATAGCCGTGATCGCGCGTCAGCACCTGGTCGCCCGGCGCCAGATCCTCGACCGGGATCTGCCCGCGCGCGGTGTCGATCAGCGTGCCGGGGGCAAAACAGATGATCTTTTCGAAAGACTTGAACTCAAGCCGCGCGCCATCGGCAAAGACCACGAACCCGTCCTTTGACACGGTGCCGTCGTCATTTTCCACGCGGCTGGTGACGGTCACCTGCGGCGCGCCCTCGCCATCGGCCGGGTCCGGCAGGACCAGCGTGTCGAACCCCTCGCCGCCACTGACCAGGCCCGTGGTCGAGGTATCGACCGTGACCACATCATCGCCCGCGCCCAGGAACATGCGCTCGATCTCGGAGAAACTGATCTCGGCCGCCGGATCGTCGCCCTCGCCCTCGCCCGCGCGCGTGATGGTGCCCATCTCGTCACCGGTATAGGTGACCGCAACATCCTGGGTCATGCCGGCTGCGGCGATGATGTCGCCATCGACCTCATCGGTCTCGCCACCGGTGATCAGATGGTTGCCGAAATCGTCGCTGATGATGAACACATCATCGCCCGGCCCGCCGAACATGGTGTCATTGCCGGTGCCGCCAACCAGATTGTCGTTGCCTTCTTCACCCTTCAGCAGGTTGTTGCCGCCGTTACCAAAAAGCTGGTCGTCGCCGGCGCCGCCCAGAATGGTGTCGTCACCCGGCGTGCCGACAAGGCTGTCATTGCCGGGGGTGCCTCGAATGGTCTGCCCGGGGGCAGTTTCCTGTTCTTCTTCCATCACCCTGTCCCTTCACGGAAAGACTGTATCATGGCAACTGTATAGCATGAAAATCTTGCCCGTGCGGGGCCGAAAAAAAGGCAAAAATCTGGCCGGTCTGCTGCAATGACAGCTATTGTTTCAGAGGGGGAAATAATCGGCCGCTTATTCACGCACGACGAACAGAAGTGATTCGCGGATGCCGTCTGCAAGCAAGGTGACTTCCCAGCGTCCCGGGCGCGTCATCTGCCCGTTGCCTTCGTGGCGGAATGCGCCTGTGGCCTGCCACTCAAGCGCAATCGGCCCCGCACCTGAAGGCGCCAGCGCCAGGTCAGGCGGCGCGGTGCGTTCAGGATGATCAACCACCAGCTGGACGCGGTAGCTGCCATCAATGGATACGCGCACCACAACCGGGGGCTGCAAGGTATCGCTGCGCAGCTCCAGGCTGCCATGCGGCGCCAGGATGGGCAGCGGATCGCGCACCAGAAAACCGACCGAGGCCATGAGCCCCGCAAACCCCAGCATGGCAACCAGCAGCGACAGGGCCAGAACGCGCGGGCTCATCGGGCACCCCCCTGATCAGAATCGGTATCCGGCGCACCATCAAGCCCGGCGTCCGGGTCAAGTGCGGCCTCGCCATCGCGGCCGGGCAGGCGATACTGCCCCCGGAACCATCGCGCCAGATCGACATCGGCACAGCGGCGTGAACAGAACGGGCGATATGCGGTTACCGCAGGTTTGCCGCATCCCGGGCAGGCACGGGCCCTTGCATTCATGCCCCACCCCCTGCCTGCATCCAGTCGGCAAGCGGCAGGCGGTCACGGCGGCGCTGCAATTCGAAATTGCCCAGCGTCGTCCAGCCCGCCAGCACCGTCTCGGCGCCTTCGCCCCGAAAGCCCTTGCGCAAAAGCTGTTCGACAACATGCCGGTCCTTCTTCGGGCAGGGGCCGAAATCCACCACCACCTGCCCCCCCAGACCACGCAGGCGCAACTGCCTTGGCAACTCGCGCGCAGCGGCAATGCCGGCCTTCAGCCCGGCAGCAGGCCCGTTGTCGTTGCCCGTGTTCACATCGACCGCCACCAGCGCCCGTGTCGGCTCGATCACCATGCTTGCCCCGCCGGGCAACGGCACCTCTGCCCGCAGTAAGCTGTCCAGCGCAGCCATCACACCATGGCGATCCAGCGCGTCTGGCGCGTCGTCGGTCTGATCCGGCAAGGGCCAGTCACGCCAGGCAATGTCACGCGGGCCGGGTGGATCAAGCAGCAGTTCAGGCGCGCCTTGCAGGTCGGCGGCAATCGCCTCGGCCAGCGCACGCAGTTCGGCCGCTTCCTGCGCCACGGCATCCGGGTCGGCCTCGGCGCAAACCGACCGCAGGATCAAGCCAAGTTCCGCGTCAGCGCCGGCCATGACCTGCGCAGCCAGTTCCTCAAGCTGCGTGCGGGTCTCTGGTTCGCGGATCGCGCGAGAGATGTTCAGGCCAGGTGCCCCGGGCGTCAGCACCGCATGGCGCCCGCGCAGGGCCAGCTTCAGGCTTAAAGGGGGCGCCTTGCCCGGTTCGGCCACGCCGGACACCTGCACCAGCAGCGGCTGACCCGGCGCGATTCCCCTGGTCTGGCGCAGGAAACCACGCTGACCATCCGGTAAGGTGACGAACAGGCCACCTTGCCCCTTCATCTGGCGCCCGGCATGCCCGCGCAGAATGGCCCCGGGCGACAGTGTCGGCAGTTCCAACGCAAGTTCGTCCAACTGGCCGTCAACCATCAGCGCCGCGATCTCGCGCCCGCCAATCTGGCCCAGAACCAGTGTGCTGCCCTTCATGCACGATACCCCGCCGCCGCCAGAACATGCGCCGTCTCATGCAACGGCAGCCCCACAACCCCGGTAAACGACCCGGAAATCCATGGAATGAAGGCACCGGCGCGGCCCTGAATGGCATAACCACCCGCCTTGCCCTGCCATTCGCCACTATCCAGGTAACTGTTCAGTTCCTGATCCGAAAGCCGCTTCATGCGCACCGCCGTCACCACTTCGCGCCGCCACAGCCGCCCGGCCTGGCCCAAGGCAATGGCCGAGATGACAGTGTGCCGCCGCCCCCCCAGTTTGATCAGGAACTCTGCAGCCTCGCCGGCGTCCTGCGGCTTGCCCATGATGCGCCGGCCCAGCGCCACGGTGGTATCGGCGCATAGCACCAGGTCATCCGGTCCCGCCGGAATGGCCTGCAGCTTTTCCAGCGCCATCCGGGCACAATAGGGGCGAGGCAATTCACCCGCGCGGGGGGACTCATCGATATCCGCGGGGCAGATCGCATCAGGGACAATGCCAAGCTGCGCCAGAAGGTCCAGCCGGCGCGGGCTGGCCGAACCCAGAATCAGGCGCATCACTTGAAGCGATAGTTGATCCGGCCCTTGGTCAAATCATAGGGCGTCATTTCAACCTGAACCCGGTCGCCCGCCAGAACACGGATGCGGTTCTTGCGCATCTTGCCCGCCGTATGTGCGATGATTTCATGGCCGTTTTCCAGCTCGACCCGAAACGTCGCATTCGGCAGGAGTTCCTTCACGACGCCTGGGAATTCGAGCAGTTCTTCCTTGGCCATGGTCACTCCGTCCTTGGGACCGCCCGCTTGCCACGAGCGCGCCTTAAATGGGGCCTGACGACAGGAATTTCAAGAATTAAGTTTCAGGCACCTGTCGGACCGGGCTTGACAGCCTGTGCGCCTGTTCGGCCCAGTGCTGCATGTTCAGAACAACCCCGTCAGCACGGGTTTGGGCGATCTGCGCACGCGAGACCGTTGCCAGCACCCAGCCCGGCGCGCCGAAATCACCCTCGGCCAGGACACCGGTGGCTGGCCAACCACTGTCTGGCGGACCGTACAGGCTGGCGCGGCCGGTGTTTTCCTCGCATCCGGCGCACCAGGGCGCAGCGCCAACAAGCGGCGCGTGCACCGCAACACATTGATTTTCCAAGGCCCGCGCCATGGCACCCACGCGCACCCGGTAAAAGCCCGCCAGGGTTTCGGTGCAGGACGGTGCCAGCAGGATTTCGGCTCCCGCTTTGGCCAGCGCACGGGCCAGCAATGGAAACTCGCTGTCGTAACAGATCACCACGCCGATCTTGCCCAATGCGGTGTCGAACAGCGCCATCCCATCGGTACCCGCCACAACCTGCCAGTCATCCCGTTCGAACCGGGTCATGATCTGCTTGTCCTGATGGCCGATCACACCATCCGGTCCGTACAGCGTGGCGCGGTTGACCGGACGGCTGCCGGCAAACACCGGGCCCGAGGCGCCCAGAATATAGACACCATGCGCCGCCGCCAGCCGGGCATGCAATGCATCCGCCGCAGGACGGTGGCGCGCCACCTCGACCAACGCGCCGTCCAGATCGCCCGCCACCGCCGCGCCGCCCAGGCTGGCCAGTTCCATGGCGCCATATTCCGGAAAGACCAGCAGTTGCGCACCCTGTCCCGCGGCATCGGCCACCCAGCCGGTTATCTTTGCCTCATAGTCAGCAAATCCGGCGAACCAGTCCAGCGGATAGGCGGCGGCGGCAATGGTCACCTGGTCGATCATGTCATATCACGTATCCAGAATTGCAGCGGCTTGCGCGTCTCATCGCTGTCGCCGATATCGCACCAGCCGAAGCGGGCAACCACACCCGGCAAGGGGGCATAGCCACGCTTGCGCCAGAAAGAATCAAGCGGCCGATAACCAGCAGGCCGGGCCGGGTGATCGTCCGGGCGCATCACCGCACAAAAGGCGACATGCCGCCGGCCCAATGCACGCGCATGCGCTTCACGCAGATCAAAGAACCGGTGCCCGATGCCCTGCCCGCGGTATTCCGGCAACAGCACCGATTCGGCACAGTAAAAGATATCGGCCAGATCAAACCCGGTCGCTGCAAAGGCCGCGGCAAAATCGTCGGCATGATCTTCCATGGGGGTGCCGGTCGCCGCGCCGACCAGTCTGGACCCGTCGAATGCGCCAACGACAATGGCGCTGGGGCTGCTGCGATACGGTGCCAGATACCGCCGCTCATAGGCCAGATCGCCATCGTACAGATAGGGCCAGTGCCGAAACACGGCCAGGCGCAGGCGCGCCACATCATCAAGCGCGGCCTCAAGCGTATCGCCGGTCAGTGCCTCGACCCTCATGCCGAAACCTGGGCGATCCAGTCCTGCAGGTTGTAATGGGTCACCACCCGGGCGATCTGCGCCTCGCGCAGGGTAAAGAAGCTGCCGGCGGGCAACACATAGCGCTGTCCCTTCGCCTGTGGCAGGCCGGGGTCAGTCTGCAGATACTCGCCATGCACGGTGAATTCAGCCGCCGCCCGCGTGCCGTCCTCGTTCACGAAAAGCACGATATCGCGCAGCTCCTCGCGGTAGCTTACGCCCATGTGGCTGCAAAACTCGGCAAAGGCAGCCCGCCCATGCCGCACCGCACCCTGATTGACATGATGCTCCACATCATCGCTGACCAGCGCCAGCATGCGCGCGGCATCCCCGGCATTGAATGCTGCGTAATAGGCTGCAATCACTGCGCGCGCCTGCGCCGCCTGCTGCTGCATGTTTCTGGCTCCTTCCTGCTGCCTGCACGTAACCACCGGACTGGCTCACGCCCAAGGTGTCGTTGGCGGCGCCTGCCGGCCTGATCATCCTTCTGGCGGCCCGAACCGTTCGATCATCCGCGCCCTGATCTGTTCGCGCGTCTGACGGTAGGCGGTCAGCTTTTCCTCTCGGGTCTCGCCCAGTCCTGTCGGGTCCATCACGGGCCAGTACTCGACATCGATATGGGCATGGCGTGTCAATTCCAGCGCCGCACGCTGGCTGGCGGGCGACAGCGCCACAATCAGATCAAAGGCCGAAAGATCATCGCCCCATTGCGACATCTCGTCAAAGCTGCGCGACCGGTGCCGCGACAATTCCAGCCCCTTTTCGGCACAGACGGCAATGGCAAAGCCGTCGATCTCCAGATCGTTATGCACCCCCGCCGACTGGACATAGGCGCGCTGCCCGTAAAAGCGCTTCATCATCGCCTCGGCCATCGGCGAACGCACGGCGTTATGGTCGCAGCAGAACAACACCGATTGCGGAAATGGCCTGCGCAACCCGTCACCCCCCGCGATTAAGCACGCAGATCAGCGTGAAAAGTCGGCGCGCTGTGTCGGAATCAATTTCCGCCTTGCCTTCCAGCCGTTCGATCAGAATGCGCGCGCCTTCGTTGTGAATCCCGCGGCGCGCCATGTCGATTGCCTCGATCTGGCTGGGCGGCAGGCGCTTTACCGCGTCGAAATAGCTGCCGCAGATCTGGAAATAGTCCTTGATGACCTGGCGGAACGGCCCCAGGCTGAGGTGAAACTCGGCCACCTTGCTGCCGTCTTCTTGCGTCAGATCGACCACCAGCCGCTTTTCGCGCACGGCCAGCGCCAGACGATAGGGCCCAGGCGGCACGGCGCGCCCGTCGCGTGCGGGCAGGGTCAGGGTGTTGTCCTCCAGCAGGTCGAACACGGCCACGCGGCGCTCCTGTTCGATCTCTGGCGTCGGCGCGGGCAGGCCGCTGTCATCGATATCGATATGGCAGATACGGTTCATGCAGGTCGTTCCCGAAAGGCGTTCACCCTGATGCATCAGCCTGACGCAGCGCGCAAGGCGTCTTGCCCCGATCCGCGTTGCGCGCCTCCGCCTGTCGCGGCCGCCCGTCGCTGCCATCAGTCTGCCGGCAACTGCGCGGCTTCGTCCCGCCCGGGGGCGCCCTGACCGCCGGCACGGCCCGGTACGACCGACGCCACGCGCAACCGCCAGCCTGCCACCCAGCCCGCCCCCGGCGCCGCCACCAGCGTATCGCCGCACCACAAGCCCGGCTGCGCCTCCAGCGCAGCGCGCGGCAAGCCGGTGTCGCGCCAATGGCCATGCCTGCCCGCCGCCGCACCGCGGCTCAGCGCCAGCAACCCCTCCTGGCCCAGCGCCCGCATGACCAGCCCGGCCGCGGCCGCGCCGGGGTCCGCGCCGGGGCCCGGCTCTGCCCGCCAACGCCCATCCCACAGCCCGTCAGCAGGCGCCACCAGCCCCGCCACCGCCGCCGGCTCCCGAAACAGGCGCAGCCCGTCACGCTCGGGGCGCAGGATGCAGCCCATCAGCGGCGCGGCGCGGCCAGCCTGTGCCGCCTCGATCCAGCGCACAAGCGCGGCATGACGCGGCGGATAGGCCGCACCCGTCAAGCCGCGCAGGCAATGCAGGAACACACGATCCCTGATTTCGGGCAACAGATCCAACACGGCAGGTGCCAGTACAACAGTGCCAGCCGCCTCGCGTACATGGGCCGATAGCACCTGTGACACCTGCGCCTGAAGCGCCTGACGCACGCGCTGCATCCGCGTGGCAGTTCTTGCCAGGCCCGCAGCATCCAGCCCCAACGGCGCCAGCGCGGCCAGGGCCTCCCGCGCGCGCACCCGCGCAAACCGGGCATCGCGGTTCGAGGGGTCCTCGCACCAGCCGATGCCGCGCGCGGTCAGTTCCGCCCGAAGCGATGCGCGCGACACCGAAAGAAACGGCCGCAGAAACGGCACACCGTCAACCGTTGTCGCCTCGGCCATACCGCCAAGCCCGTCAACGCCAGACCCCCGCGCCAGACGCATCAGCACCGTCTCGGCCTGGTCATCCAGCGTATGGCCCAGAAAGACCCCCGCAAGCCCCCGCTTTTGCGCCCATTCGGCAATCAGCGCCCGCCGCCCAGCCCGGGCGGCCGCCTGCAGATTGCCATGGCCGTCATGATGCCAGCGCAGAACGGTATGCGTCACGCCAAGGGCCGCGCACAGCGTCGCCACCACGCCAGTTTCTTCAGATGCTTCCGGGCGCAGCCCGTGGTCGATGCTCACCACCGCGCCCACCACACCGGCTTCTGCGGCCAGCACCAGCAGCGCCATCGAATCCCCGCCACCGGAAACAGCCACGCCGAAACGCCCGCCAAGGCGATGCCGCGTCAGGAACGCGGTCAGCGCCTGCGCTGCAGCGCTTGTATTCATTTTGCCCGAAATACTCTCGGGGGGTGAATTCGGCATAGCCGAA
>JAFIED010000020.1 GCA_020832805.1 Pararhodobacter sp. | reverse complement strand
GACGCGCGCCCCCCCCCGGAGTATTTCCGGCAAAATGAGGGGCGCAGGGAAAGGAGGCCGGCATGGCGGAAACGGAAGGCCCGAGGCGGCGCGCGGCGCAGGCGCACAGGCTGAAGCGTTTGCACAGTGCCGCCGCGCAGGCGCCGCGCGGGGCCACGACCGATGCGCTGGTCGACTGCGGCTGGGGGCGGCTGATCTTTGCCCATACCTTTCAAAGCGACGAGAGGCTGGCAGAGGCCTTGCGTGCCGAGGGGCCAGACCGTCGCGACATCGCCTTTTACGTCCGTGACCCGCATGTGCTGCTGGCGCATGCGCCGCAAGAGCTGTTTCTGGACCCGTCGCATACCTATCGCCTTGATCTGTCCACCTATCGCGTCGCATCGCGCCGGCGAAAGGGCTTTCATGTGCGCCGCCTGAACACGCGCAGCGATGCCGAGGCAGTGAATGCGATCTATGCCCAGCGCCGCATGGTGCCGGTGCCGCCGGATTTCTTCTGGAATGCGCGCGACGGGCGCATGCTGACCGTGCTGGTTGCCGAGGACGAGGAGACGGGCGCGGTGATCGGCTCGGTCATGGGGGTTGACCACGCCCGGGCCTTTGACGACCCGGAACGCGGCTCGTCGCTGTGGTGTCTGGCCGTTGCGGCGCAGACACCCCATGCGGGCGTGGGGGAATCGTTGCTGCGGCGGCTGGCAGAGCATTTCAAGGCGCGAGGTGCCAGTTTCATGGATCTCTCGGTCATGCATGACAACGATCAGGCCATTGCGCTGTACGAGAAGCTGGGTTTCCGCAGGGTGCCGGTGTTTGCCGTCAAGCGGCGCAATGTGATCAACGAGAAGCTGTATACCGGGCCGACCGCAGATGAGCGATTGAACCCCTATGCCCGGATCATCGTGGACGAGGCGCGCAGGCGTGGCATCATGGTCGAGATGATCGATGCCGAAGGCGGGTTGTTTCGCCTCAGCCAGGGTGGGCGGTCGTTGCGCTGCAGGGAATCGCTGACCGATCTGACCTCGGCGGTCAGTCTGTCGATCTGTGACGAAAAGCGCGCGACACGCCGCGTGGTGGAGGCCGCGGGCGTTCGCGTCCCGGCGCAGCTGGAACAAGACGACCGGCAGGCACGCGCGGATTTCCTGGAGCAGCATGGCGCCGTGGTGGTGAAGCCCGCGCGTGGCGAGCAGGGGCGCGGCGTGGCCGTGGGTCTGACCACAATCGACGAGGTGGAGGCCGCGGTTGACGCTGCACGCCAGCATTGCGCCGATGTCGTGGTGGAAGAGTATTTCGAGGGCAAGGACCTGCGGCTGGTGGTGATCGACTACCGCGTGGTGGCTGCAGCGCTGCGCCAGCCGGCACGGGTGGTGGGTGACGGACGCGCCAGCGTGCGCGAGCTGATTGCCGTGCAAAGCCGACGCCGCGCCGCCGCCACGGGCGGTGAAAGCCGCATCCCGCTGGATGCCGAAACCGAGCGCTGCCTGCGCGCTGCCGGCTACGGGCTTGACGATGTGCCTGCGCAGGGCACCGAGATCGTGGTGCGCAAGACCGCCAATCTGCATACCGGGGGCACCATCCATGACGTCACCGAAGAGACCCATCCCACGCTGATCGATGCGGCGATACGGGCGGCGCGCGCCATCGAGATACCGGTAACCGGGATCGATCTGATGGTGAAATCGCCTCGCAGTGCCGATCACGTCTTCATCGAAGCCAACGAGCGCCCCGGACTGGCCAACCACGAGCCCCAACCCACCGCCGAGCGGTTCATGGACCTGCTGTTCCCGCTGTCCATGCCCGAGGCTGCGCGGGCCGTGCAGCGCAAGGGAAGAACACCATGAACGGCAAGCGCCTGGATATCGACCTGGCATTTCTGCGTGCGGAACTGGAAGCCTTGCTGGCCATTCCCAGCCCCACAGGTTTTACCGATACGGCCGTGCGCCATGTGTGCGGGGTTCTGGACAGCATGGGCGTGGATTACGACCTGACCCGGCGCGGCGCCATCAGGGCCCGCCTGCCCGGCGCGGAACAGGGCGGTGCGCGGGCCATCGTCAGCCACCTGGATACGCTGGGTGCGCAGGTACGCGCGCTCAAGCAGAACGGGCGGCTGGAGCTGGTGCCTGTGGGAACATGGTCGGCACGCTTTGCCGAGGGCGCGCGGGTCACGCTGTTTACCGACAAGGGCAGTTACCGCGGCACCATCCTGCCGCTGAAAGCTTCTGGCCACACGTATAATGACGAGATCGACACCCAGCCTGTGGGATGGAACCATGTCGAATTGCGGATCGATGCCAAGGCGTTTTCGCTGGACCATCTGCACCGCCTGGGGATCGATGTGGGCGATATGGTCGCCATCGACCCGCAGCCCGAATTCATGGACTCGGGCTTTGTCGTGTCGCGCCATCTGGACAACAAGGCGGGTGCCGCCGTCATGCTGGCCGCGCTCAAGGCGCTGGCCCAGCAGGACGGCGTGTTGCCCGTGGACACATTCTTTCTGTTCACCATCGCCGAAGAGGTGGGGCATGGCGCGGCGTCGATCCTGATGCCCGATATCGCCTCGCTGATTGCCGTTGACAACGGCACGACCGCACCGGGGCAGAACAGCGCCGAATTCGGCGTGACCATTGCCATGGCAGACCAGACCGGGCCGTTCGACTACCACCTGACGCGCAAGATGGTTGCGCTGTGCAGGGAAAACGACATCCGCATGCAGAAGGACGTGTTCCGCCACTATCGCTCTGACAGTGCCTCGGCGATCGAGGCGGGTGCCGATGTGCGCACCGCGCTTGTCACCTTTGGTGTCGATGCCAGCCATGGCTACGAGCGGATTCACATGCATGCCCTGCGCTCGCTGGCCGAATTGCTGACCGCCTATACCATGAGCCCCGTCGAGATCACGCGCGACAGACAACCTGTCAGCGGGTTGCGGGGCTTCACCCGCCAGCCCATCGATCCGGCGCCTGTGCCGTCACCCGTGCCGGCAAACGGGGATGCCGGCGGCTACAGCAGGAAAGACAAGGCCTGATCCTGCGCTGTTGCGATCACTGTCAGCGCATGACGCCGGCCTGTGTCAACGCCGCGCGCAGGGACAGGGCATGGTTGAATTGCACGGCCTCCATGCCCGCCTCGCGGGCACCGATGACGTTTTCCAGCGCATCGTCGATGAACAGGCATTCATGCGGGGCAAACCCACTACGCGCACAGAAAATCCGATAAATGGCGCGCTCAGGTTTCAATACCCCCTCGGCGCCTGAAACCACGACCGTGCCGAACACCTTGCCCAACGCCGGATAAAGCCTCAGGGCGACCGGCCACAACCATGCGCTGAAATTGGTGATAGCGCCCAGCGGCACGCCCTGCTCACGCAGCGCATGCAGGATTTCCCAGCTGCCAGGCATCGGTTGGTCGATGGTCTGGGCAAATCGTTCACCATACCTGGCCAGCAGCGCCCTGTCGGCCGGGTCGGGCACGGCGGCCAGCGCGTCGTCCCGGCTGCGCCCGCCATCATTCAGCCGGTTCCAGCCGTGAAAGCCGACCCGTGCGATGAAGGCATCGGCCGCGGCATTGCTGCCCAGTTCCGGCAGAAAGGCCCGTTGCGGGTGCCATTGCAACAGCACGTTGCCGATATCGAACACCACCGCCTTGATGGCTGTCCTGTCGCTGTCCATGCAGGGTGCCGCCTCTGTTCTGGCTTGCCACGCCCTTTTTGGGGCCATGGCGCGCCGATACCGCGACTGGCCGCGCGGCACAACCGCAACAGCGGCAAACCATTTCGCCGGGCATGCGCACGCGGCCCCTTGCCCAACGCCCTCCCATGACCTATGGCAGGGTTGCTTCGGTGCAGCCGGCACGTTCGGCTGCTGAAAAGGGAACGCGGTGCGGCAAGACCCGTCAGGGTGGCGCCAAATCCGTGACTGCCCCCGCAACTGTAGGCGGATAGCGAAGCCGGTACATGCCACTGTGGTGTCTGCGCCATGGGAAGGCCCGGCAAAGCGATGACCCGCAAGTCAGGAGACCTGCCGAAGCAATCACCCCATCCGGGCGCGGGGCGCGCCATGGATGACGGTCCGTCCGTAGAGGTGATGCAAACCAGCATCGTCTGCGGAGTCGTTTACTCCCAGGCTTAACAACCACGGGCGCGCACCGCGCGCACCCCAAGCGGAGTAGCCGACACATGTGTCGTCTTGAAAACCATTTGCGATCCAGCGCCACCCTTGTCAGCGCGCTTGCCCTGTCATGCGTCCTGTCTCCGGCGGCCCTGGCCCAGACCGCCGCGCCGGTCGCCATTGACCTGGACGAAATCACGGTCAGCGCCACGCTGGTGCCAACTGAAGTGCAACGCTCTGGCGCGTCCGTTTCGATCATCGAGCGTGACCAGATCGAGGCCAGCGGCACCACCCAGGTATCCGACCTGCTGTCGCGCCTGCCCGGTGTCAGCGTTGTGCGCACCGGCGGGGCCGGATCGTCAGCCAATGTCCGCATTCGCGGTGCCAACCCGCGGTACACGGCCGTTTATGTCGATGGTATCCGCATCGATGATCCCTCGCTGGTATCCGTCGAAACCGATTTCGGCCACCTGACGCTGGACGATATCGACCGCATCGAAGTGCTGCGCGGCTCGCAATCGGCGCTTTATGGCGGCTCGGCCGTTGCAGGCGTGGTCAACATCACCACCCGGCAGGCTGAACAGGATGGTTTCAGCCACAGCTTTTTCGCCGAAGGTGGCAGCTATCGCAGCGCGGCCGCGGGGTATACGCTTGGCTATCGTGACGATCGGTTCGAGACAGCGCTGACCCTTGCACACCGCCGCACGCGCGGCTTCACCGCCTTCGAGGGCACGCCGGGCACCCCCGGCTTTGCCCCCGATGCAGAACGGGACGGGTTCGAATCCACCCGCCTGACCTTTTCAACCCGGTATCGCGCCACCGATGCGCTGACCCTCGGTCTGGCCGCCTTTGCCCAGCGGTCGCGCAATGAATTCGACAGCGGCTTCCCCGTTGACCCGGACTCGGATAACGAAGCCCGCTGGCGCCAGACCGGCGCGCGCGTGTTTGCCGAACTCGATACCGGCGCGGTGCAGCATACGCTGTCGCTGTCGGGCTACCGCATCACGCGCGACCAGTTCGCCAATGGCGCCTTCACCAACGGCTTTCAGGGCCGACGCATCACGCTGGCCTATCAGGGCGTGGCCGACCTGACGCCGGGCGTGACCCTGGTCTGGGGTGCAGACACGCAACACGAAGAGGCCCGCGCCGGCTCGCTGCCCGGCGGCAGCGAGCGCACGCGCACCACCGGTGCCTTTCTGCAGGCACTCTGGGCGCCGACGGACAGCCTGGATATCGGCGCAACCGGCCGGGTCGATCACAATTCTGCCTTCGGCAGTTTCGTTACCGGGCGCTTGACCGCAGCATGGCAGGTAACTCCGAATACCACGCTGCGCGGGGCCGTGGCACGCGGCTTCCGCCCGCCGGCGATCGATGAACGCTTTGGCGACTACGGCAGCTTCGTCGGCAATCCGGCGCTGGACCCTGAAACCAGCGTCAGCGCCGAAATCGGTGTCGATCATGTCTTTGCCGGCGGCGCACGGATCGGGGCCACGCTGTTCTGGCTGGACACCGACAACCTGATCACCTTTGACTTCCGCAGCCCCGGCCCCAGCACGGTGATCAACGTGCCCGGCACGTCGCGCCGCCGCGGGCTGGAACTGTCGGGCAGCGTGCCGATGGGCGCGCGTGCCACCCTGTCAGGCAGCTATACCTATACCGATGCCCGGGCCGCCGGCGGCGCCCGGCTGACCCGTGTGCCGCGCCATGACCTGTTCCTTGGCGTGGATACCGAACTGGCCAATCGCCTGCGCGGATCCCTGGGCGTGCAGCACGTTGCCGGGCGCGCGGTCGAATTCGGCACACCCTTTGACGACTACACCGTGGTCAACGCCAGCCTGCGCTATGCCGTGACCGACAGGGCGGATGTCTATCTGCGCATCGACAATCTGCTTGACCGGCAATACCAGCAGGTGCCTGGCTATGCCACGCCCGGCCGGTCGTTCCACCTTGGCGTTGCCGCGCGCTTCTAGGCTTGCGGCGCTGGCCGTGGCGCTGGGTTGCGCCACGGCGGCGGCCGCCGAACCACCCCGCCGGGTGGTGTCACTCAATCTGTGCACCGATCAGCTGGCCATGATGCTGGCCGCGCCCGGCCAGCTGATCTCGGTCACGCATCTGGCGGCCGATCCGATGATATCGGTCATGGCCGATCAGGCCTCGGCCCTTGCCCTGAACCATGCCCGGGCCGAAGAGATTCATGCATTGAACCCCGATCTGGTGCTGGCTGTGTCCTGGACGCCCCGCCATACCGTGTCGATGCTGCGTCGCCTGGACCTGGACGTGGTCGAAATGCCCCTCGCCATGCGGCTGGAAGAGATCCCGGCCAATATAGCCCAGATCGGCCATTGGCTGGGCCGCGAGGCCCAGGCCGATGCCCTGATTGCCGATTTCCACGCCGGCCTTGCGGCAATCGCACCACCAGTCGGTGACCGGCCCCGCGCCGTTCTGCATAATGCCAACAACTATACCTCTGGCAGCAACACGATGGCCGGCCAGATTCTGGCGCTGGCCGGCCTGGCCAATATTGCAGAAGAGGCCGGCATCTCCGGAGGCGGCTCGCTGCCGATGGAACAGATCGTCATGCTGGCGCCCGATCTGGTGATCCAGGCACAGCGCTATCCCGGTGCCTCGCGCGCCGAGGGCGTGATGGACCATCCCGCCATGGCCGCGCTGCGCAACCGGGGCGGGGGCACGCTGGCAGATGCCGAATGGGTCTGCGGCACACCCCATGTGCTGCGCGCGGTTGCCCGGCTGACGGCGCTGCGCCACCCATCCACAGGGAGCGAATGATGCGCCTGCCGCTGTTGCTGTCCCTGCTTGGCCTGCTCGTCATCAGCCTTTTCCTTGCCTCGCTCATGATCGGCCCGGCCGGGCTGGCGCCGGCCCGCGCGCTTGCCGCCCTCCTCCGCGCCGAGGGCACCGCCGAGACACTGGTCATGCGTGAAATCCGACTGCCCCGCGCCCTGCTGGCGGCAATGATCGGTGCCTCGCTTGGCCTGGCCGGGGCGGCAATGCAGGGCTACCTGCGCAACCCGTTGGCAGAACCGGGCCTTCTCGGCGTCTCCGGCTCGGCGGCACTGGGCGCAGTGATCGCCCTGCAAACCGGCGCGGCAGCGGCCTTTGCGCTGGCCCTGCCGGCGGCGGCGCTGGCCGGGGCGGTCGTGGCGGTGGCTTTGGTGGTGCTGCTGGCAGGCCGGCAGGGTGGCTCGATCACGCTGATCCTTGCCGGAATCGCGGTCTCGGCCATGGCCGGGGCGCTGACCGCGCTGGTATTGAACCTCTCGCCGAACCCGTTTGCCGCGGCGGAAATCGTGTTCTGGATGATGGGTTCGCTTGCCGATCGCTCGATGACCCATGTCTGGCTGGCGCTGCCACCGATGGCACTGGGCTGGTTGCTGCTGGCCAGCATGGGGCGCGCGCTGGATGCGCTGACGCTGGGCGAGGACGTGACCGAAAGCATGGGCCACTCGCTGGCGCGCCTCCGCCTGACCCTTGTTGCCGGCACGGCCTGCGTCGTGGGCGCTGGCACGGCTGTGGCGGGCGCCATCGGCTTCATCGGCCTCGTCGTGCCGCATATCCTGCGCCCGCTGGTGGGTGCGCGTCCCGCGCCCCTGCTGGCAGCATCGGCGCTGGGCGGTGCCGCCATGCTGCTTGCCGCCGATATTGCCGTGCGCCTTGTCCTGCCTGAACGCGACCTCAAGCTCGGTGTCCTCACGGCCCTGGTCGGCGCGCCGCTCTTTCTGCACCTCATCTACCGCGCCCGGCGCGAGGGGCTGACATGACCCGCCGCCCCTTCATTTTGCCTCAAATACTCCCGGGGGAGTCGGCGCCAGCCGACGGGGGGCCGCCCCCCCCAGCCCCGCCCCCAGCGGGGGCCCTGCCCATGCCACAG
>JAFIED010000018.1 GCA_020832805.1 Pararhodobacter sp. | reverse complement strand
ATCGCGCAGCCCAGGATGCCGCCGGCCGGCGCCCGCGCCCCCGGCAGCAGCGGGCGCAGGGCGATCGCCCCGGATGGCATCATGCCCCCAGGGTTATCGGGGCCGAGAACCGCCACGCACCGCCCGGCAACCGCCTGCCGCAGGGCATGCAACGCCGGACCGGCCGGCGGCGGCAACGGGCAGATAACCTCGTCGCCCGGCTGCAGATGCCGCAAGAACATGGTGATCAGCGACACCAAATGAGGCGCTTGCGATGCCGCGCCGGTGCCATCGCCCAGAATGATGGACAACGCGGTCATGGTGCAGCGTCCCGTGCCCGGCCACCCTCGGCCCAATGCAGAAACCGCAGGGCCAGCCCCGGTTCGGCGGCAAGCGCGTCATGCGTCGCCCGTGCCAGTGCCGGGGGAGCCTGCCGGGCAAACGCCTGCAGGAACAGCGCAGCGTGGCGCTGCAGTTCGGCCCTGTCGGCGGGATCATCCAGAAGGCCAGCGACCCAATCCAGCAACCGAAGCGTGAATTCCAGAAAGGGGCCGGCAAACAGCGCACCGTCCGGCTGCCAGGCTGACCGCGCCTGCAGACGCGCCGCCACCGCATCAAGAGCGCGAAACACGCACAGACGTTCCGCGCCGCGCCGGTTGGTCAGTTGCGTGCGGTGCGGCGCCACCTGATGGATGACACAGCGCTGACCGGAACACAGGATGCGATCAGCCTCGATAAAGCCAGCCCAATGCGGTTCGATATCGTTGTGCAACGGGATTTCGGTATAGGCAATTGACCGCTGGCGCAGAAAATCGCGGCGCCAGACCTTGTTCCACGGATAGTTCGAGATGCGGCAGATGGTGTGTGCCTGTGCGGGTGTCAGCGTCTGCGGTGCCGGGCCCACCGCCAGGTCCGCCCAAAGGGCGCGGTCGGTGGCCTCGTCTGCGCCGGTTGCGCCCTGGGCCAGCCGGCGGCTGTCGTCATGGGCAAAAAGCGCAAAGTCGAAATCCCGGGTTTCCAGCGCCACAAGCAAGTCACCCAGTGCCGGTGTCACGGTGTCATCGGCATCCAGAAACAGCACATGGCTGCCGATGGCACAGGTCAGCCCGACATTGCGCGCATGGCCTGCCCCCATGGCCTGCGGGCTGCGCTGCCATTCCAGCGGCAACGCCCGCAGCGCGCATGCCGGCACTGCCTGACGCATGGGCACGGGCGAGCCGTCATCGACCACGATCACCTGTGCCAGAATCCCCTGCGCGGGCAAGGCCTGCTGCAGGCTGTGCAGCATCCGCGCCAACCCCTCGGCGTCGTCATGTACCGGAATGACGATCGACAGCTTCATGCCGCTTGAATCTCCTGTTCAGAGGCAACGGCGACTGTGGCGCAAGCGACCGGCACGGGCAAGGTGCAGCCAGGCAAGGTGCCGGCGGGCGAAGACCTGGCGTCAGCCATGCGCCGATTTGCGTCTCTGAAGTTAAATATGTAACTTCGCCGCATCTTTTTCAGGAGACCACGCCTTGATCGCTCTGAGAACACTTGCCTTCTGGTTCCTGCTGGCATTGCCCGTGCTGGCCCAGCCGGTTGCCGCGCAGGGCACGGCTGACCCCGAACACGCGCACGGTGCTGCCGCAACCCTGATCGACATCCTGCGCGACGAGGCCGCGCGCGAGGCCCTGATCCGGCAACTTGAAGCCGCAGCAAGCCCTCAACTGGCCCCCGAGCCCGTGGCCGAGCCCCCCCCGCCGATGTCGCTGGCGCGCCAGATCGCGGAATACACCCGCGCTATTGCCGAGGGGACAACAGATCAGGTTCTCGGTGTTTTCGTGTCCGCCAGGACACTGGTTGCCGCATTGGGTGACACAAGGCAGATCAACTGGGCCGAACTGACCGCCACCGCGTCGGCCCTGCTGATTGTGGGCGGTGTAACGCTGGCGCTGTTTTTCGCGTTGCGCATGGTCGGCACGCGCGTTTTCTCGTCTTTCGCCGCGCGCACGACAGAGGGGCAATGGCTGCTGAAGTCCACCCTGATCATCGGTTCCAGCATTGTCGATGCGCTGATCATCATCCTGGCCTGGGGCGGCGGTTATGCCTTTGCATTGTTTCTGGGTGAGGCCGGGACCATGGATTTCCGGCAAAGCCTGTTTCTTAACGCCTTTTTGCTGGTCGAACTGATCAAGGTGGCGCTACGCTTGGCGCTGGCGCCGGGTTTCAGCTCGCTGCGGTTTGCCCCCATGAGCACCGAAACCGCCGCCTACTGGTATTTCTGGTCCTCGCGGCTGGTCAGTCTGCTGGGTTACGGTATCCTGCTGGTTGTCCCCATCATCAATGCGGCGATCTCGTTCACGGCGGGACAAAGCGCGACCGTCCTGATTGTGGTGACGGCCCTGCTGATCGCCATTCTGATCGTGCTGCAGAACAAAGGCCCGATCGCCGAAGCCTTGCGCGCCCGCAACCGGCGCATGCCTGACGATATCATCGGGCGGATCGAGGCCTTTTTTGCCGGTTTCTGGCACTGGCTGGCGATCCTGTATCTGGTGGCGCTGTTCGTTGTCTGGACGGCCCGCCCGGACGATGCCTTGCCGTTCATGCTGCTGGCCACGCTGAACTCGGTCATTGCGGTTGTCGTCGGGGTGCTGGTGATGGCGCTGATCAGCCGGGCCATAACCGGTGGCATGCGCCTGCCCGCAGACATTCGTCAAAGCCTGCCGCTGCTGGAAGGCCGGCTGAACGCTTTTGTGCCCAGCATTCTGAAGGTGCTGCGCATCCTGGTGGCCATCAGCGTGCTGATTGCCATCGGGCAGGCCTGGCAGGTGATGGATTTCCTGGGCTGGCTGTCAACCGAACTGGGGCGCGAGGTGGCGGCACGCCTGACATCGACCGTGCTGGTGGTGCTGATAACGCTGTTGGTCTGGCTGGCGGTTTCTTCGCTCATTGAATACCGGCTGAACCCGGTTGTCGGCAGGGTTCCCACGGCGCGCGAACGCACCCTGCTGGCGCTGTTTCGCAATGCATTCACCATCGCCCTGGTCATCATGGGCTCGATGCTGGCCCTTTCACAACTGGGTGTGAACATCGCGCCGCTGCTGGCCGGGGCCGGCGTTCTGGGCCTGGCCATCGGCTTTGGCGCGCAGCGCATGGTGCAGGACATCATCACCGGCGCCTTCATCCAGATCGAAAACACCATGAACGAAGGCGACGTGGTCACCGCAGGCGGGATCACGGGTGTGGTAGAGAAACTGACCATCCGCTCTGTCGGCCTGCGTGACCTGCACGGCACCTATCACCTGATTCCGTTCAGCTCGGTCGATATGGTGTCGAATTTCATGAAGGGTTTCGGCTTTCATGTCGCCAATGTCGCCGTGGCGTATCGTGAGGATGTCACCCAGGTGAAGGCGCTGATGCAGACCGCCTTTGACATGCTGCGCGCAACCGAGCATGGCGAGAGCATCATCGACGATTTCGAGATCCATGGCGTTTCGGAGCTGGGCGATTCCGCGGTTGTCGTGCGTGGCCGGATCCGGACGCTGCCGGGCGCGCAATGGGTCATCGGCAGGGCCTATAACGAGTTGATCAAGCAGGTGCTGGACGAAGCCGGCGTTGAAATCCCCTTCCCGCACATGACACTGTACATGGGCCAGGAAAAGGATGGCTCTGCGCCGCCGCTGTATCTGCGCCGTGCCCCCGCAGCGCAGGACAAGCCGCAGGTCGACACGATTGCCGCACCGGCTAAAGAGCATGAACCCGGCACGCTGCGCGTGGATGCGGCCGAAAAGGCCGATGCCGACCGCGCAAGGGAATAGGGGCCGGCGCAGCATCAGGGCCGGGCGGTTTCCACTGCAAAGGGTGACCCGGGCCTTGACATGCAACCCGCCCGCGCGCCCTGTTGGTGGCCGGGGCTGACACGGTTCATCCGGGGTTTCCTTGGTGCCGCCACGGCCCCGCCATTGAAAAGGCCCCGCCATGGCGGGGCCTTTTTGCATCGTTCCGGCCGGTTTTCGGCCCTGCGCCGAACCCCTGCAGGCCTATTCGGCTGGCAGCGCGGTCGGTTCCAGAACAAGCGGGTGCGGCAGATGCACCAACATCTCTTTCGGGCAGACCTGCAGGAAATGATCACGCTCGATATCCCAGCGCCGCAGAATTTCCTGACCGCGCGGGCTGCCGGTTTCAGCGGTGTGACGCTCGATCAGGGTTTTCAACTGCGTCTCCCAGTGATCGACCTGTACGCGGCAGGTCACCAGCGTATCCATGTTGATCAGATCCGCTGCGCGGTTGTTCGGGTCATAGAGATACGCCATGCCCCCGGTCATGCCCGCGCCGAAATTGGCACCGATCTCGCCCAGGATCACCGCCACGCCGCCGGTCATGTATTCGCACCCGTTGGACCCGCAGCCCTCGACCACCACATGCGCACCAGAATTACGCACCGCAAACCGTTCGCCGGCTCGGCCAGAGGCAAACAGCTGCCCGCCAGTCGCGCCGTACAGCACGGTGTTGCCGATGATCGTGTTCTCTTCCGGCTTCAGCGGCGAGGTCATGCGCGGCCGCACCACGATCAGCCCGCCGGACAGGCCCTTGCCGACATAATCATTGGCATCGCCGAAGACTTCCAGCTTCAGCCCGCGCACGGCAAAGGCGCCCAGCGACTGCCCCGCGCTGCCCGCCAGCTTTACCGTCAGATGATCCGGCTGCAGCGTGTTGTTCATGCCGAAGCGCCGCACGATATGGCTGGATGCGCGCGTGCCGACGGTGCGGTGCGTGTTGCGGATCGCATAGGAGAGCTGCATCTTCTCTCCATCCTCGAAGAAGCGCGCGGCATCGCGGATGATCTCGGCATCCAGCGTGTCGGGCACCGCATTGCGCGGCTTGTCACGGTCATAGCGGATGCGCTCGGCACCATCGACGGTGATCAACAGCGGGTTCAGGTCCAGATCGTCCAGATGCGCCGCCCCCCGGCTGACCTGGGTCAGCAGATCGGCGCGCCCGATCACCTCGTCAATCGCCCGGGCGCCAAGCGAAGCAAGGATCTCCCGCACCTCCTGCGCGTAAAAGGTGATCAGGTTCACCACCTTTTCAGGCGACCCGGTAAAACGCGCGCGCAGCGCCTCGTCCTGGGTGCAGACGCCCACCGGGCAGGTATTCGACTGGCATTGCCGCACCATGATGCAGCCCATGGCAATCAGCCCGGCGGTGCCGATGCCGTATTCCTCGGCCCCCATCATGGCGGCGATGACGATGTCGCGCCCGGTACGCAGGCCCCCGTCGGTGCGCAGCGTCACCCTTTCGCGCAGGTTGTTCATGGCCAGCACCTGATGCGCCTCGGTCAGACCCATTTCCCAGGGCAGGCCGGCGTATTTGATCGAGGTCCCCGGGCTGGCACCGGTGCCGCCATTGTGGCCCGAAATCAGGATCACATCGGCCTTGGCCTTGGCCACTCCGGCGGCGATGGTGCCGACCCCGGACGATGCCACCAGCTTCACCGTCACCTTGGCGCGCGGGTTGATCTGCTTCAGGTCATAGATCAGCTGCGCCAGATCCTCGATCGAATAGATATCGTGATGCGGCGGCGGGCTGATCAGCGTCACGCCGGGCGTGGAATGGCGCAGCCGGGCAATCAGCTTGGTCACCTTCATGCCGGGCAACTGGCCGCCCTCGCCGGGTTTGGCCCCCTGCGCGACCTTGATTTCCAGTTCCTCGCAGGCGTTCAGGTATTCCGCCGTGACACCGAACCGGCCACTGGCCACCTGCTTGATCTTGGCCGAAGGGTTGTCGCCGTTCGGTTCGGGCACGAAATGCGCCGGGTCCTCGCCGCCCTCGCCGCTGTCGGATTTGGCGCCGATCCGGTTCATGGCAATGTTCAGTGTCTTGTGCGCCTCTGGCGACAGCGCGCCCAGGCTCATGCCGGGGGTCACAAAACGCTTGCGGATCGCCGTGATGCTTTCGACCTCCTCGATGGGCAACGGGCGGCCCAGCGGCTTGAAATCCAGAAGATCGCGGATATGGATCGGTGGGTTGGCCTGCAGCAGCGCCGAATACTTGCGGAACATGTCATAGCTGGCACGGTCACAGGCGGTTTGCAGCAGATGCATGGTCTTGGCTTCCCAGGCGTGTTTCTCGCCCGAGCGGCGCGCCTTGTAGAAACCGCCCACCGGCAGGATGTCGGTATCGCCCTTCCAGCCCATGGCATGGATCTTTTCGGCCTGGGCCTGAAGGCCTGAAAGACCGATACCCGAAATCCGGCTGTGCATGCCCGGAAAGAACTCGGCCACCAGCGCGCGGCTCAGCCCCACGGCCTCGAAATTCAATCCGCCACGGTACGACGAGATGACCGAAATCCCCATCTTGGACATGATTTTCAGCAGGCCACCATCGACCGCATCGCGGTAACGCCGCATCGCATCTTCCAGCGGCCCGTCCAGCAGGCCCCGGCCGATGCGATCGGCAATCGTATCCTGCGCCAGATAGGCGTTCACCGTGGTGGCCCCGCAGCCGATCAGCACGGCAAAATAATGCGGGTCGACACATTCGGCCGACCGCAGGTTCAGCGAACAGAAGGTGCGCAGTCCCTTTGACGTCAGCCAGGAGTGCACCGCACTGGTGGCCAGGATCATGGGCATGGCGACCCTGTCAGGGCCCTGATGTTCCTCGGTCAGAACCAGATGCGCCGCACCCGAACGCACGGCATCCTCGGCCTCGGCGCGGATCCGTTCCAGCCCCTCGCGCAGGGCATCCGGCCCCGGCGCAAAGGTGCAATCGATCACGGCCAGCCCGTCGCCGAACTGCGCGGTCATGGCGCGAAATTCCTCGTTGGCGATGAACGGGCTTTCCAGCACCAGAATTTCCGTCTGGGCAGAGCTTTCGTCCAGCACGTTCTTCAGGTTGCCAAAGCGCGTCTTCAGGCTCATCACGCGGGTTTCGCGCAGGCTGTCGATGGGCGGATTGGTGACCTGGCTGAAGTTCTGGCGAAAGAAATGGCTGAGCGGGCGATAAACCTTGCTGAGAACCGCCGCCGGCGTGTCATCGCCCATCGAGGCGATCATTTCCTTGCCATCCACCGCCATCGGCAGCAGCACCTGTTCGATCTCTTCCATCGTGTAGCCGGCTGCGGCCTGCCTGCGGCGCAGTTCCTCGCCGTCATGCACCGGGGCCTCGGGGACATCGCGCATCAGGCTGTTCAGGTCGACGATCTTTTCGATCCAGCTGCCGAAAGGCTGCGCCGCGGCAAGCCGGTCCTTGATCTCGACATCGTGGTAAAGCTTGCCCTCGGCCATGTCGACGACAATCATCTGGCCCGGCCCCAGCGCGCCCTTTTCACGAATCGTGGTTTCGTCAACCGGTACCATGCCGGCCTCGGACCCGGCGATCAGCAGCCCGTCGCCGGTGACGACATAGCGCATGGGGCGCAAGCCGTTGCGGTCCAGCCCGCCACCAACCCAGCGGCCATCGGTAAAGGCCAGCGCGGCGGGGCCGTCCCAGGGTTCCATCACCGCGTTGCAATAGGCATACATGTCACGCCAGGCATCCGGCATCTCGGCCGTGACCTTTGACCAGGCTTCGGGCACCAGCATGGTCTTTGCCATCGGTGCC
>JAFIED010000009.1 GCA_020832805.1 Pararhodobacter sp. | reverse complement strand
CAACGGCGGCCGGGCATTCAGGCTTCAGACAAGAGCGACAGGGGGGCCACGCGCCGGGGGCGCGCGGGGGGGTGGCCGGCCAGCAGATGGCCCGCGCACGGTGGCTCGATCCGGGCGATGCGCAGCGACAGACCGGACTGGCCCGCCTCGGGCGAAAGCGCCATGGACTGCGCCAGCGTGCAGACCGGGCACACCAGCGCAAGCCCTTGGGGCGTGTCCTCCAAGTCCATGCACAGATCGTCCAGCGATCCGCCAATCTGCAGATAGGTCGCCAGCATCGGATCGGACGGAACAGCCGGGGCATGCTGGTGACCGAACCCCAGAACAGCCAGTGCCAGCAGCGCAGCGGTCAGGCGGGTCTGAATGGTCGGTCTCACACGCAAGTTATCGATTACGCTCTGCGCTGGCTGCCGTGAATCGACGATGGCCGCCCCGCGAACGCGCCGGTGCCAGACAGCAGGCGTCAAGAACAGGGCAACCGGTTCAGGTTTCGCCGCGCAAGCCCAACTCGTGCCATCCCTTGAGCCGGCGCCCCAGGGGCCGCGCCTTGCAGCCGGGCCAGCGCGAGCATTCGAATTTCCACCTGATAGAACCCGTGGAAAGCAATTGGCTAAACACGTTCTGGATGATAAGAAATTTGGGAAGCGCGCCGCGTTTTCGGCATACTCCGTGCAAATTAGACACGTCATTCGACGATCTGGTGGAGCCGAGGGGGATCGAACCCCTGACCTCGTCATTGCGAACGACGCGCTCTCCCAACTGAGCTACGGCCCCATAGCCGCGCAGATAGAGGGATTTCGCGCAAGGTGTCAAGGGCCGGAAGGCGTCTGGCGCCTGCCGTTGCGCAGACCTGTCGGCAGCGATAAAGTGGCGGACCAATGAACCAGACATGGACCCGGCGTATGACCCTGCGCGAGCGTATTTCCACCGATCTGAAACAGGCGATGCGGGACCGGGACGCCACGCGGCTGTCCACCTTGCGCCTGATCAGCGCGGCTATCAAGGACCGCGATATCGCCCTGCGTGGCGAGGGGGATGATCGCGTGCTGACCGACGCCGAACTGGTGGCGATCCTGACCAAGATGGTCAAGCAACGTCAGGACAGTATGCGCGCCTATGAAGAGGGCGGGCGGCTGGAACTGGTCGAGCGTGAGCGCAGCGAGATCGCGGTCATCGAGGGTTACCTGCCCCGGCAATTGAACGAGGACGAGATCACGGCTGCCGTGGATGCGGTCATCGCCCGTACCGGCGCCAGTTCGATCCGTGACATGGGGCGCGTGATTGCACTGCTGAAGGAACGCCATGCGGGGCAGATGGATTTCGGCAAGGTTGGCCCGCTGGTCAAGGCCCGTCTGGCGGGACAGGGTCAGGCATAGCCCTTCAGCCTGACCAGCAGTTCCTGCAACTCGTCATGCAAGGCTATGCGTTCGTCTGGCATCAGGAAGGCGCCCAGTTCCACCTCTCGCCCGCCGCCGGTCAGGGTCAGGTAATGTTCGACCGGGCCGCCCCGCGCGACCAGGGTCAGCGTTACCCAGGCAGGGTCTGCCCGCCATTCCTGGACAGGTGCGCGCGGGTTCAGGCGGCGCAGATGGATGGCGCGGCGTGACAGGTGCATCTCTTCGACAACGCTGCGGTCCTGCCAGTTGCGCTGGATGGCGTACCACAACCCCCACAGCGCCAGCCCGGCAAAGGGCAAGAGCCCCCACAGCACCGGCTGACCCAGCATCGCCAGCAGCGGCAGCGCCAGCACCCCGGCACATAGGCCGATCACGCCTGCAAATCCGCGCGGTTTCAGGGCATTGTGCGGCCACAGCCGCAGGGACCAGGCGCTGTCTGAGGCGGTCAGCGCATAGGGCATGGCGCGCGGGGCCTGCAATCACGGGCTTTCAAGGGGCAATGATCTGACCTGGCGGGTGGCATGAGGGTTCCGGCGGCTGCCAATCTGACATCAAGAGCATATGACTGAATTCAGCGCCGACAAGGGCAGGTTGGCGAACAAGGGGCACGCCTTTTGGGTGATACCGCTGCGCGCCCTTGTCACTGCCACGTCAAAAGCAAAAGGGCCCCGCTGGTGCGGGGCCCCTGATTAATCGATCCTGCGCGTCAGTGCGCTGGCTGTCTGTCCCAGTCCTCGCGCTTTGGCAGCGTTTCGAACGTGTGTTCAGGCGGCGGCGAGGGCAGTGTCCATTCCAGCGTGTCGGCGTGCTCGTTCCAGTAGTTGGCCTCTGTCACGCGGCGCCCGTAAAGCAGCGTGTACAGCACAACGCCAATGAAGAACACAAACGATGCAAAGGCAATGAAGGCACCGATCGAGCTGATGTAGTTCCACAGCGCATAGGCCTCCGGATAGTCGATGTACCGGCGCGGCATGCCCTGACGACCCAGGAAGTGTTGAGGAAAGAAGGTCAGGTTCGAGCCGATGAACATCGTCCAGAAGTGCACCTTGCCGGCCCATTCCGGGTATTGTCGGCCAGACATCTTGCCCATCCAGAAATATATCCCGGCAAACAAGGCAAAGACTGCTCCTAGTGACATCACATAGTGGAAATGCGCCACCACATAGTAGGTGTCATGATAGATCCGGTCCACCGGCGCCTGTGCCAGCACGATGCCGGTCACACCGCCCACCGTAAACAGGAACAGAAAGCCGAACGCCCACAGCATGGGCGTTTCAAACGTGACGGACCCGCGCCACATGGTGGCGCTGCAGCTGAAGATCTTGATGCCCGTGGGCACCGCGATCGTCATCGTGGCCAGCATGAAATAGGTCTGCTGGGTCAGCGACATGCCCACCGTGTACATGTGGTGCGCCCAGACCACGAAGCCCAGCACGGCGATGGCGATCATCGCCCAGACCATAGGCAGATAGCCGAAGATCGGCTTGCGTGAGAAGGTGGCGATGATGTGGCTGATGATGCCGAAGCCCGGCACGATGATGATATACACCTCGGGGTGGCCAAAGAACCACAGGATATGCTGGTACAGCACCGGATCGCCACCGCCCGCGGGGTCAAAGAAGGTGGTGCCGAAATTCCGGTCGGTCAGCAGCATCGTGATGGCCCCGCCCAACACCGGCAGCGCCAGCAGGATCATCCAGGCGGTAATGAACACCGACCAGGCAAACAGCGGCACCTTGAACAGCGTCATGCCCGGCGCGCGCATGTTCAGGAAAGTGGTGATGATGTTGATCGCGCCCAGGATCGACGAGGCACCCGACAGGTGCACCGCGAAAATGGCGAAATCCATGGCAAAGCCGGCCTCGTAGGTGGTGCTCAGCGGCGGGTACAGGACCCAGCCGACGCCGGCGCCGGTGCCCAGGTCGCCACCGCCGCCCGGCGCGAACAGCGACATCACGGCCAGCGCCGACCCGGCCACATACAGCCAGTAGGACAGGTTGTTCAGCCGGGGGAATGCCATGTCCGGCGCCCCGATCTGCAGCGGCATGAAGTAGTTGCCGAAACCGCCGAACAGCGCCGGGATGACAACGAAGAACATCATCAACACGCCATGTGCCGTAACCAGCACGTTCCACAGATGGCCGTTCGGTGCCTCGCAATCGGTCCCGCCAGAGATGAAGCGCGCGCCTTCGGCACACATGTACTGCACGCCCGGATCCATCAGTTCCATGCGCATGTAGACGGTGAAGGCCACCGCGATAAAGCCGACAACCCCTGACGTGATCAGGTAGAGGATGCCGATGTCCTTGTGGTTGGTCGACATGAACCAGCGGGTGAAAAATCCGCGCGTGTCTTCATGTCCGTGGGCGGCTGCGTTGGCCATGCGTTGCTCCAGTTCCCTTGGGCAGACATTTTTTTGTGCGGGCCGGAATCATTTGCCCCGTGCAGTCTGCACCGGCCCCATCCGGTCTTTCTAGAATGCCCGGCGCACGGCGGCAACGCCCCTGTGACAGCTGCGAGGGAAAAATTGATCCTGATCAAGGCCTGCTGCGACAAAATCGCACAGGGGCATGGGGGTGTATCAGGCGGGAGCGGCGCCAAGAATGCGATCGAACTGCCGCCGCAGCGCCAGGTCAAGGTCGTCCATCGTGACCGGCAGGCCCAGGTCCACCAGGCTGGTTACACCGTGATCCCGGATGCCGCATGGCACGATACCGCCGAAATGGCTCAGGTCGGGCTCCAGGTTGATGGAGATCCCATGAAAGCTGACCCAGCGCCGCAGCTTGATGCCGATGGCGGCGATCTTGTCCTCGCGCCCGGTGCCATCGGGCAGGGGGGGCTTGTCAGGCCGCGCAACCCACACGCCGACTCGGCCTGCGCGCCGTTCGCCCCTGACGTTGAACTCGGCCAGGGTGGCGATGACCCAGTCTTCAAGGGTGCAGACAAAGCGGCGCACATCACGCCCGCGGCGGTTCAGGTCAAGCATGACATAGACCACGCGCTGGCCCGGCCCGTGATAGGTGTATTGCCCGCCGCGCCCGGCAACATGGACCGGAAAGCGGCCGGGTGCCACCAGATCATCCGGGCGGGCAGAGGTGCCGGCGGTATACAGCGGTGGGTGTTCCAGCAGCCAGATGGCCTCGGTTGCGCGCCCGTCAGCGATATCGGCCACGCGGGCCTCCATTGCCTTCAGGGTTTCGGCATAGTCGGCAAGACCGGGGATCTGGCGCCACTCTGGCGCGCTGGCGGTGGGGGGCATTGATGGGTCACCCTGATCTGGCCGGCAGCATCCCTGCCGCGCGGATTGCTGCCATATGGCGGCGGCTTACCGGAATCTCCAGCCCCTCGCCCATGTCCAGCAGCGCGCCGTCGCCCCGCCGCTGTGCGCCACGCACGCGGTCCAGCGCGACCCAATGCGAGCGGTGCACCTGCAGACCGGCGGTTGGCGCGGTTTCGGCCATGGCATCGGCAAGCCGCATCAGCACCAGGTCACGCCCCCTTGTGGTGATCACTTCGACATAGTGATCCGTCGCCGACAGCGCGATCAGTGCGCCACGTTTTTCCAGCGGCAAACGCTGCAGCAGCGGGGGCGGGGCGTTGGGCGCCTTGTCTTCTTTCAGATACAACGCGCGCAGGCCCAGCACCACCCAGGCAACCACAAAGGCACCCAGAAGCCCGCCGCCTCCCACCTGTGCCGTCATCCCTTGCCAGCCAAAGAAGGGCAGGTTCCAGAGCGCCAGGAAAAGCGCTACCGCCACACCGATCAACACCCCGCCGCGCAGCACGCGCCAGGGGCGGGGCAGTGCGCTGTGGTGATCCATCCGGTCGATCAGTGCCAAAGTCAGCGCGGCGCCGATGGTATAGGTGCCAAAGACAACACCGGCCCAATAGGGAAAGCGCAGCGGCGCTGACAGGACATCCAGCGTGCCGAAAGGCCCGGATAGCCCCAATACCAGCGCCACGCCGGCCTGTGTTGCCATCACGAAGGGCGCGGCAAGATGCTGCCGCAACTCGCGCATCGCCAATGACACCCGCATGCCGGTCACGAAACGCCCCCGCTATTGGCGAAGCCGCGCTCGACTGCGCGGCCGGATCAAGGCAGGGCCGTAGCACGCGCCCCAAGGTCACGCCAAGCCCGCATGGGCATCTGCCCGGCAAAGTGGCCCCATAGCAGGAGATCAAGATGACCGTTGACCCCATACTGGCCTCTGGCCCCGTGATCCTGATCCATACCGTTGCCGCCGTCGTTGCCTTTGTTGTCGGTCCGTTCAGCATATTGCGCCGCCGGCGGGACGCGTTGCACCGGGCGGCCGGGTACACCTGGGTGGTGGCGATGGTGATTGCGGCAGTCTCGGCCTTGGGAATCTTCGAGTTGCGGCTGATCGGCCCGCTATCGCCCATTCATGCCCTGCCTTTTCTGGTGGGTTTCATGCTGTGGCGAGCAATCCGGGCAATCCGCGCCGGCAATCTGATCGAGCATGGGCGCATGATGACCCAACTTTACATCTGGTCGATGGGCGTGGCGGGGCTGTTCACCCTGCTGCCGGGGCGGCGGATGAATGCTGTGTTGTTTGACGGTCAAAGCTGGGTTGGTTTCGGGTTCTGCGCGCTGGCGATGGCCGGACTTGCTTGGTTGTTGTGGTGTGCGCAACCGAAAGCAGCTACGACGGATGCCGCGCTTTTCCCCCTTCACAAGGGCATGTCGAGTCGCTAAGAGCGGGCCGTTATGGCGTGCGGTCGTGGCGGAATTGGTAGACGCGCAGCGTTGAGGTCGCTGTGGGGTAACTCCCGTGGAAGTTCGAGTCTTCTCGACCGCACCATTTCTCTCTCAATGATGAATCTTCGGCGTGCCCCCATCGGGCCGTTGCATGTGCAATGGGTGAATTCGGCCTGAAATCAGCTGAACAAGCGGGAAAACTTCCTGCACTTCTGCGTAAGTTCAGGGCCAACGGCACGAAAAGCCAGGCATGTCTGGGATTTCCTATTAACCGGTTGCATTGCGACAGATGAGTCGTTTTACTTGATGCAACAAGGCGGGAAGCGCCGGATTCACAGGGAGATTGCCAGTGTCAGCCAGCGACACGGAAGGATTTGTTGTTTTTGACAGGGTTCAGAAAAGCTACGACGGCGAAACCCTTGTTGTGAAAGACTTGAATCTCAGCATCGCAAAGGGTGAGTTCCTGACGATGCTTGGCCCGTCCGGCTCTGGCAAGACAACCTGTCTGATGATGCTGGCAGGGTTCGAGACTGCCACGCATGGCGAGATCATGCTGGATCGCAAGCCGATCAACAGCATTCCGCCGCACAAGCGCGGCATCGGCATGGTGTTTCAGAATTACGCGCTTTTCCCGCACATGTCCGTGGGTGAAAACCTGTCATTCCCGCTTGAAGTGCGTGGCATGGGCAAGTCAGAGCGTGAAAAGAAGGTCAAGCGCGCGCTGGACATGGTGCAGATGGGCGCCTTTGCCAGCCGCCGCCCGGCGCAACTGTCAGGCGGGCAACAACAGCGCATTGCCCTGGCCCGCGCATTGGTGTTCGAGCCCGAGGTCGTGCTGATGGACGAGCCGCTGGGCGCGCTGGACAAGCAGTTGCGCGAGCATATGCAGTTTGAAATTACCCGGTTGGCGCATGATCTGGGGATTACCACGGTCTATGTCACCCATGACCAGACCGAAGCGCTGACCATGTCGGACAATGTGGCGGTGTTCGATGACGGACGCATCCAGCAACTGGCCCCGCCGGATGTGCTGTATGAAGAGCCGCTGAACAGTTTTGTCGCGCAGTTCATTGGCGAGAACAACACGCTGGACGGGCGCATCAAGGAGATCAAGGGCGATACCTGCGTTGTCGAACTGGACAATGGCGAGCTGATCGACGCCCGCCCCATCAATGTCAGCCGCGCCGGCGAGCGGACGCGCGTTTCCATCCGGCCCGAACGGGTCGAGGCCAACCGCGAACGCCTGCATGCCGATGCCCATACCATCAAGGCCGAGGTGCTGGAATTCATCTACATGGGTGATGTGTTCCGCACGCGGCTGAAAGTGGCCGGAAACGAGAATTTCATCATGAAGTCGCGCAACGCACCCGACCAGGTGCGCCACAAGCCCGGCACCATGATCGAGATCGGCTGGATGCCGACAGATTGCCGCGCGCTCGATATGCCATGAGCGCGCCTGTGCCCCCGGCAATGACGCAGGGGGGCACGATCGTGCCGGAATGAAACCGGCAAGCATGTGTGCAACCAAGGAGGTCACTCAATGGCACTCAAACTGAAAATCGCCGGCCTTAGTGCCGCAGCCAGCCTGCTGGCTATCAGCGCGGCGCAGGCGGATGATCCCGTATCGCTGACCATCGTTTCCTGGGGCGGTGCCTATACCCAAAGCCAGGTGCGCGCTTATCACGAGCCTTGGATGGAGATGAACCCGCATGTGACCATCATCAACGATGATGGCTCTGCCAACGCACTGGCGGGCCTGCGTGCGCAGTCTCAGGCGGGCAATGTGACCTGGGATCTGGTCGATATGCTGCCCTCGGATGCGCAGCTTGCCTGTGACGAAGGCATCATCATGCAGATTGATCATGATGCCATGCTGGCCGCCGCCCCCGATGGCACCCCGGCGAGCGAGGATTTCCTGCCGGGCAGCCTGGGTGAGTGCTTCATTCCGCAGATCGTGTATTCGACTGTACTGACCTATCGCCCCGATGCCTTCCCGGAAGACGCGCAGCCAAGCTCGATCGCCGATCTGTTCGATGTCGAGAACTTCCCCGGTCGCCGGGCGCTGCAGGATCGTCCGGGCACGAACCTGGAGTGGGCGCTGTATGCCGATGGTGTCGATCCGGAAGATATCTATGAGGTGCTTGCCACGCCGGAAGGGGTGGACCGGGCCTTTGCCAAGCTGGACACGATCCGTGACCACCTGGTGTTCTGGACCGAAGGTGCCCAGGCGCCGCAGTTGCTGGCTGATGGCGAGGTCGCCTTTGCCACCGGGTATAACGGCCGGATGTTCGACGCAATCGAGGTCGAGGGTCAGCCTTTCGAAATCATCTGGGATGGCCAGGTCGTCGAATGGGACGGCTGGGTGGTGCCTGCCGATGGCCCGAATCTCGACGCCGTGATGGAATACCTGTATTTCGCCACCGACACCCAGCGGCTGGCTGATCAGGCGCGTTTCATCTCCTATGGTCCGGCGCGGGCTTCCTCGGCTTCGCTCGTCAGCACGCATGCCGATCTGGGCATCGACATGGCCCCGCATATGCCGACGGCGCCTGAAAACTATTTCTCGCCCATCGTGCTGGATAACGATTTCTGGTCCGACTACGGCGACGAACTGCGCGAGCGGTTTGCCAACTGGATGCTGCAGTAAGCCTGTAGCCGTACCGGGGCGCCCGGGTGGCGCCCCGGCC
>JAFIED010000007.1 GCA_020832805.1 Pararhodobacter sp. | reverse complement strand
CGCCAGACCGCCGAAATCCAGATCCGCATCGCCCTTATGAACCGCTTCAACGCCCTCGGCACCGCCGAGATCGTCCGCGTGGCATGACGTCAGTGGGCTAAGGGAAAATCACGTCTCACGTGTGAGTTTTGCAACAACGCCATGCCGATGGCACGCGACACGCCTTGTTGGACGAATTGAACCGGCCCCGGCCGTTGCCCTGCAGCACTTGCAGTCGGCGCGGCCGGCGGCGTGCAGCCTGCCGGTTGCCGACAACGATCTGGCGACCCTGCGCGCGGATCTGGCCCATGATTCCGGACGGACGCGTTGGTCATGCGCGCGTTGGCCCGGGCGCACGTTGGCCGGGGCGCAGCCGCCCACACCAGAAGGCAGGCCCGTCCCTGCAAGGTGATCGGCTCATGCTTGCTCATCGGCGCGGCGCCAATGGGCAGCACAATTGACCTTGGCGCGGAAAACCACCAAGATACCACGGCTCGGGCGGTTACCCGGCAGGGATGATCCGCAAACCCGGGGTTGAACAGGGCATGATTGTCTCAATTCAGGGCAAGCCGGACATGCCGGGCAACGACCGGCAGCGCGGCACCGGCACAGAAGGAACCAGGACAATGCAGGGCGGCGTGGTGGTGCTGGTCTTTCCTGCCAGCGCACTGCCGGTGCTTTCGGGCGCCAATGCCGGCGACCCGCTGCCCAGACCTGCCGACAGTATCGAGGGCGATTATTACCGCCTTGCGCCGGGCGCCACACCCCTGCCCCTGGCCCTGTCGCTGCCATCGGAACCACATGGCCAGCCGGGGCCGGATGCCCCGGCTGGCCATGTGGGCACGCATTCGGCCTGCGGCCAACCCGGCGCACCGGTTTATCTGCACGGTCAGATCACGCTGATGGCCCCCGATGGCGATGTCGTCGAACTGCTGGTGCTGGAAACCGAGGGCGCAGGCCGCCTTGCCCTGCCGCTTTCGCCCCTGATGGATGCCCGCGTCTATACCCAGATCGGCACAGACCCGTTTCCCGGCCCCATCCGGCTGGCCGATATCGTGGCCGGCGCCTTTGTGGGCGGCACGCGCATTGCCATGGCCGATGGCGGGCAGATGCCGGTGGAAACTCTGGAACCGGGCATGCAGGTCATCACCCGCGATCATGGCGTACAGCCCTTGCGTTGGCGCGGGACGGTGCGGTTGCGCGCACAGGGCGGGTTTGCGCCAGTGGCCATTCTGCCCGGTGTGATGGGCAATCCGCGCCCGCTGCTGGTCAGCCCGCATCATCGGCTTTTCCTGTAACGGCGCGATGCGCGCGCGCTGGCCGGCGCGGCAGAACTGCTGGTACAGGCCCGGCATCTTGCGGATGGTCGGACGATCCTGCGCAAGGAAGGCGGGGTTGTGACCTATCACAGCCTAGTCTTTGACCACCACGAGGTGATCTATGCCGAGGGTGTACCCTGTGAAAGCCTGCTGGTCTGCCCCGCCACGCTGACCCGCCTGCCGGCCGATCTGGCCGGGCCGTTGGAGGAACAGTTTCCTGGCCTGGATCAGGCGCGCCATGCCGGGCTGGACATCGCCCCCGAGATCGTCTCGTTCCTGCGCGACCGCCCCTCGGCCTTGCCGCGCGGCGCGCCTGACGCGTCGCCGCCGGACCTGACGCCGCCGCTGCCGGGCCCTGACATACCCTGACGCGGCTGCCCTGCCCCATCTGGCGCCCGCCTTTGCCTGTAGCCTTTCCCACACCACCGGACATATCGCCATGACCCGCCCCTCTGTAATCGCCGCAACAGATCTGACGCCCCGTTCGGCCCATGTGATCGGGCGGGCGGCGGCGATGGCGCGGCTGCTTGATGCCCGGTTGATTGTGGCACATGCACAGCCAGCCGCAGCCGCCACCGACCCGGCGCCAGAAAAAAAGACGAATGGCATCAATGCGCTGAGCGAGATCGGGCGCAAGCTGGTGCGCCGCGCCCCCGTGGCTGACACGCTGCGCGGCCCGGACGAGATCAAGGCCGAGGCACGCGCGCTTGATCCGCAGGCCGTGTTGCACATGCTGCAGGGCGCGCCGGAAACGGCACTGGCCGCGCTGGCAGAACGCGAATCGGCGGCGCTGGTGGTATTGGGGCTGCACCGCGAACGCCGCGTTCTGGATGCGCTGCGGCTGACCACGATGGAGCGTATCGTGCAGGGGCTGGGTGCGCCGGTGCTGATTGCCGTGCAGCCGCCAGCACGGCCCTATCGCACCGTGCTGGCACTGACCGATTATTCGCCCGGCTCTGCCGCCGCGCTGGCGATGGCCGCGCGTCTGGCCCCCGGTGCCAGCTTTCGGGCGTTGCATATGCTGACCCTGCCGCTGGGTGTGCGCTTCAGCCCGGACGACCCCGCCTGCGATGCCGAGATCACCCGCGCCGAACAGGCGCGCGACGGTTTCCTGACCACACAGGGTCTGCCGGAGCTGGCAGAACCGCCTCTGATGGTGCCGGGCAACCTGCACACGTTGCTGCAGCTTTATGGCGATGAACTGTCGGTTGATCTGTTATGCATCGGGCAGAATTCGGGGCGTGATTCCTTTCGGCTGGGCCATTATGCGCGCGATCTGATGCGCGCACCGCCGGTGGATCTGCTGATTGGTCGCGCCGCCGACGCCTGAGCGGTCACGCATCGCCTTGCCCGCCAGCAGCAAAGGGGGGCAGCCAAAACTGCGTTCCCCCGGCGCTGCCCGTTGGCCGGCGTTGCCCCTTGCCCACGTGCCGGCAGGACAGGAGTGCCCGCCTCGCTCAGTCTCGCGGCAGGATCGGCCCGAACCGGTCGCGCAGCGCCTGATCCACCCGCGCGGGCACGAACTTGGCCACATCGCCCCCTAGCCGCGCGATTTCCTTTACCAGACGAGACGCCACGGCCTGACGGCGGGCCTCGGCCATCAGGAAGACGGTTTCCACCGAATCGTCCAGCGCCCGGTTCATGCCGACCATCTGGAACTCGTATTCGAAATCGGCCACGGCACGCAGCCCGCGAATGATCAGCGAGGCGCCGACATCACGGGCACAGTCGATCAACAGGTTCTCGAACGGGTGCACCACGATCTCGATCCCGGTCTTTTCGGACAGCGCGATGCACTCGTTCTCGATCATCGCCACCCGCTCTTCCAGCGAAAACAGTGGCCCCTTGTCGCGGTTGATCGCCACGCCGATGACCAGCCGGTCCACCAGCCGGCCCGCGCGCTGGATGATATCCATATGCCCCAGCGTCAGCGGGTCGAATGTTCCGGGATAAAGCCCGATGCGCATGGCGGTCTCCTTCGCTGCTTCGCTGCATGCCCCCGGCACCGGGCCGGAATGTGGCGGGACGCAACATCATTGCGCGGGCGGATGCAAGGGCAAGTCAGCGCGCCGGAACAGTCGTGCCCTGCCGAAGCCCACCGGGGCGGTGCCGCGCGCGCGGGTGCGCGGTTCAGTACCCCATGATCATCCCGGGCAGCGCGTCTTTCTCGGACTCCAGTTCGGTCAACCGCGCGGCGACGACATCGCCGATGGAAATCACACCGATCATGCGCGACCCTTCCATCACCGGCATGTGCCGAAACCGCCGCTTGGTCATCGTGTCCAGCACATGATCGGTGTTGTCCTCCAGCGAGCAGGCATAGATCGACCGGGTCATCACCTTTTCAACCTTGTCGTCCAGGCAGGGTGTGCCCCGTTTGCCCAGTTCGCGCACGATATCGCGCTCTGACAGGATACCCAGCACCGCCTCGCCATCGTTTGAGACAATCAACGCACCGATGCGCCGTGCCGCCAGCAGTTCGGCCGCTTCGGTAAGGCTGGCATCCGGCCTGATTGTCACCACACTGCCGGCATTGGATTTCAGAATCTGCTTCACCAGCATCGTGTTGGCCCTCCCATGCGCTACATTGTCATAGCGTCCACGCTGGCGGCAGTCCTGTCAAGCGTCGGGGGGGGGGGGGGGGGGGGTGGGGGGCCGGCGCCCCCCCCCGGCG
>JAFIED010000003.1 GCA_020832805.1 Pararhodobacter sp. | reverse complement strand
GACGCGGCAGGCGCGGCGGCAAGGCTGGGCGTCAGCCCGCAGACCGGCTGGCGGTCAGCCCCCAGGCGCGGCACCCACCGGATCTGGCCATTGACAGCCGCACGCGCGAAAGCGCAGCCCCGGCTATCGACATACTGCGCCGCGGCAAAATCGGCGGGCGGGGTTTCGGCTGGGCCGGATACTGCCTGGGCAGACAGGGCGGCGGGCAGGCCGATGACCATCACAAGCACAGAGAACAGCTGGCCGAGGCGCCCCCCCGACAAGCACAGTGGCAAACACACGGGCATTCCCTTACCCCCCAAGGCAAATCACTGGCAAGGTGCACCGCCGCCCGGGTCAGGTAAAGGGCCGATCTGCGCAACCGGTGATCTTTGTGTGCGCCCACACCTTCATCCGCGCGCGCCTGCGCTCTCTCCCGGCAAATCCTCAGCGCGTGCCATACAGGCGGTCGCCCGCATCGCCCAGACCGGGCAGGATATAGCCCTTTTCGTTCAGCCGTTCATCCAGCGCGGCCGTGACCACCCGCACGTCTGGATGCGCCTCTTTCATGCGGGCCACGCCCTCGGGCGCAGCCAGCAGGCACAGGAAGATGATGTTGCGCGCGCCTGACTGCTTGACCAGATCAACCGCCGCGGCCGAGGAATTGCCCGTGGCCAGCATCGGATCGACCACGATCACCAGCCGCTCTTCCAGCTCTGCAGGCAGCTTGCAGTAATACTGCACCGGCTGCAGCGTCGTTTCATCCCGATAAAGCCCCACGAACCCCACACGCGCCGCGGGTACCAGTTCCAGAATGCCATCCAGCAGACCGTTGCCTGCACGCAGGATGGACACCAGCGCCAGCTTGCGCCCTTCCAGCTTCGGGGCCTGCATGGGGCACAGCGGCGTGTCGATGGTAGTCTGGGCCAGAGGCAGGTCGCGCGTCACCTCATAGGCCAGCAGCATGCTGATCTCGCGCAGAAGTTGGCGGAACTTGGCCGTCGAGGTCGTCTTTTCCCGCATGATGGTCAGCTTGTGCTGCACCAACGGGTGCGTGACGATGGTAAGATGCGCGCTCATGCGGGGGCCTCCAGCCGGGTAAGGATCCTGTCACGCGTGGCCGCATCACAAAAGGCCGCGCGCGTTGCGTCTGCGTTGATGGCGCGGAAATCGGCCTCTGTCCAGCCGAAGGCCTGTGCCAGTGCGTCGTATTCGCTGCGCAGGCTGGTGCGAAAGAATGGCGGATCATCGGTGGAAAGGGTCACACGCACCCCCGCATCGCGCAGCCGTGCAACCGGATGGTGCGGCATCGACGGAAAAAGCCCCAGGGCCAGGTTCGACCCCGGGCAGACCTCCAGCACGATGTCGTGCTCTGCCAGATATTCGACCAGCGACGGGTCCTCGATGGCGCGCACACCATGGCCGATGCGCGACACCCGCCAGGCATCCAGCGCGGTGCGCACCGATTCTGCCCCCGCCCATTCACCGGCATGCGCGGTCAGGCCCAATCCGGCCTCGCGCGCGCAGTCAAAGGCCCAGGTGAAATCGCGCGCCGACCCTGCGTTTTCATCGCCTGCCAGCCCGAAGCCGACAATGAAATCACCCGCGGTTTCAGCGGCACAGCGCGCAACCTGCCGCGCCGCTTCGGGCCCGCGATGGCGAATGGCTGTCACGATGCCACGCATGACGATGCCCGAATCCGCCTGCGCCTCTGCCGCCGCTTCGGCGATGGCGGCGCAATGGTCCCGCCAGGACGCCAGATCGCCACCGCCGCAAAAATCGGGCGACAGGAAAACCTCGGTATAGATCACCGCGTCATCGGCCCGCGCCTCCAGCACGGCCCGGGCAAGGCGATGGAAATCGCGCGGCTGGCGCAGCGGCAGGCAAACGGCGTCATAGACGCGCAGGAATTCGGCGAAACTGCCAAAGCGATAATGCCCCGCCGCATCGAAGACCCCATCGATATCGACATGATGTTCGCGCGCCAGCGACCGGATGAAGGCCGGCGGCGCCGCCCCTTCCAGATGCAGGTGCAGCTCGACCTTGGGCAGATCCGGATCGATTCTTTCGCGCATGGTCAGAAAGCCCTTGTTCCTGGCGTTGCGTGCCTGCTGTGCCACCGGGCGGGCAAGCAGGCAAGCACCCACGCGCCCCGGGGCATTCAGGCCGCTTGACAGCCCCCGCCCTGCCCGCCATGCCTGCCGTCATGCCTGATTTCAGACCGGTCCTTCATGTCATCGGCTTGCTGCTTGCCACCTTTGGCTTGTTCATGCTGCTGCCCGCCGGGGTGGACTGGCTGCACGGCGATACAAGTTGGCCCCTGCTGCTGCGCGCGGCCTTCGTGACTGCACTGACGGGGGCGCTGCTGGCCCTGGCCACGGCCAATACCCGCTCTGATGCGCTGACCATCCGCCAGTCCTTCTTGCTGACCACGCTGACCTGGACGGTGCTGCCCGCCTTCGGCGCAGTTCCCTTCATGCTGGGCGATGAAGGCCGCACGCTGACAGATGCGATGTTCGAGTCGATGTCCGGCATGACAACGACCGGCACCACCATCCTGACCGAGCTGGAGGAAAGGCCCGTGGGCCTTTTGCTGTGGCGGTCGATCCTGCAATGGCTTGGCGGGCTGGGCATCATCATCGTGGCGCTGGTGTTCCTGCCGGTAATGCGCGTGGGCGGAATGCAGCACTTCCGGTCCGAAGGGTTCGACACGATGGGCAAGGTGCTGCCGCGGGTGCGTGACATATCGCTGATGCTGATCGAGATCTACCTGGGGCTGACCATCATCGCCGCCATCGCCTATGCGATGACCGGCATGGGCGCATTCGATGCGATAAACCATGCCATGACGACCATCGCCACCGGCGGATATTCCACGCGTGACGATTCCTTTGCCGCCTTTGGCCCGGCGTCACATTACGCCAGCGTCGCGCTGATGTGGTTGGCAGGGTTGCCCTTCATCCGCTACATCCAACTGGTCGGCGGGCAGCCGATGCCCCTGTTTCGTGATGTCCAGGTGCGCGCGTATTTCCGCTGGTCGGTCTACGCCATCGCGCTGATCGTGGTCTGGCGGCTGGCCACGGGCGACGACCCCTTGGAACAGGTGCTGCGCGAAAGTGCGTTCAACACCGTGTCGCTTTTTTCCGGCACCGGCTTTGCCACCGCCGATGTGTCTGACTGGGGCGATTTCGCGCTGCTGGTGGTGTTTGTAGGGGGTGTGATCGGTGCCTGCACGGCATCGACGGGCTGTGCGCTGAAGGTGTTTCGCTTTCTGGTGCTGATCGAGGCACTGAAAGCCCAGTTGCGCCAGCTGGTTCAGCCAAACAGGCTGGTGCCCCTGCATCTGGGCGGCAAGCGGCTGGAGGATGACGTCATCTCTTCGGTGATCGTGCTGTTCTCGGCCTTTGTCATGGGGTTCGGGGTGCTGGCGATCCTGCTGTCACTGACCGGGCTGGAAATGCGCACGGCGATCACCGCATCGTGGACAGCCATTTTCAATATCGGCCCGGCATTCGGCCACGAGGTGGGCGCGACGGGCGCTGTCGATGGCTTTCCCGCGGCCGCGAAATGGCTGATGATCGTGGGCATGCTGGTGGGCCGGCTGGAAATGGTGGCGGTTCTGGTGCTGGTGCTGCCGCGCTTCTGGCGGGCATAGGGCCGGCGCACGCGCGCCAGCACGTCATGGCCGGCTGTCGGCCCTTGCAGCTTTCTCGGCCAGCCCCGATTGCGCCTCGCGCCGCGCCAGCTCGGCTTCGATATCGCCCAGGGTGACGCCGCGCGCGGCACACATTACCAACAGATGATACAGCACATCCGCCGCCTCGGCGGTCAGCCGCCCGGGGTCGCCGCGCACAGCCTCGATCACGGCTTCGATTGCCTCTTCGCCGAATTTCTCGGCGCATTTCTCCGGGCCTTTGGCCAAAAGCCTTGCGGTCCAGCTTTCGCCCGGATCAGCGCCCTGCCGGGCAGCGATGGTTGCCGCCAGACGGGCCAAGGCGGACACGGGCGCGCTCATGTCAGACGCACCGGGATACCGGCGGCGGCCATATGGGCCTTTGCCTGACCGATGGTAAAATCACCGAAATGAAAGATCGAGGCTGCCAGCACAGCCGATGCACCGCCCTGCGTGACGCCTTCCACCAGATGATCCAGCGTACCGACACCGCCCGATGCGATGACCGGGATCGGCACGGCATCGACGATGGCGCGGGTCAGCGGCAGGTTGAAACCCGCGCGCGTGCCATCGCGGTCCATGCTGGTCAGCAGAATTTCGCCCGCCCCCTTGTCCGCCACGGTGCGTGCAAAGGCAACGGCGTCGATGCCTGTTGGCTTGCGCCCGCCGTGCGTGAAAATCTCCCACCGCCCCGGCGCAACGGTCTTGGCATCGATCGCCACCACGATGCACTGGCTGCCAAACCGGTCTGCGGCACGGGCCACCACATCGGGGTCGGCAACGGCCGCTGAATTGAACGACACCTTGTCGGCCCCCGCCAGCAAAAGCGCGCGCACATCCTCGGCCGAGCGCACGCCGCCCCCCACGGTCAGCGGCATGAAGCACTGCTCGGCGGTGCGGGTTACCAGATCCATCATCACGCCCCGGTTCTGATGGGTGGCGTGAATGTCCAGAAAACACAACTCGTCAGCGCCTGCGGCATCATAGGCGCGCGCGGCCTCGACCGGGTCGCCGGCATCGCGCAGATTGACGAAATTCACGCCCTTGACCACGCGGCCATCGGCGACATCAAGGCAGGGGATGATGCGGGTCTTCAGCATGGCTTGCGTTTACACTCCGGCGTGGCACCGATACAAGAGCGCGTTCGCCGCAAGCAAAGGCAGACCGCATGACGCCATGGCGCCTTACCCGTTTGTCTGTAACGCTTGTGCTGCCGGGCCTGTTGCTGACAGGCGCCTGCAGCCCCGGCGCCCTGGCCCTGCGCGACGGACCAGCGCCCGACCACAGCACACGCATCGCCAGCGAATGCCGCCTGCTTGAACGCGCGCAGGCCGAGACCATGGCGCGGAACCTGCCTTCCTGGCCCGATGTGCTGGCGGGATGCCCCGGGCACGAGAGCGTGGTGCCGGCGATGACGATGGCGCAGGCATCGGATGCCACGCGCCGCGCCAACCGCGCCAGCCTGCCCGAACAGGTGTCAGGTGCCGGTGCGCGGGCAGAGATTGTGTATCGCCGGATGATCACCCGCGGTGTGCCGCCCGCGGTGGCGGAGGCGATGACAGCCACGGCAGAGTTCGCCGCTGCCATCCGCTGACCGACTTCGCCGTCACGGGCCGCTATCGACGCCTCGCCTGCCTTGCGGCCCTTGCACGGGCCGCATGCGCCGACCTCTGTCGCTTACAGGCCGTCATGCGGCGCTGCAGCAACGGCAGCCCCCCTTTGCCCGTGCAATCCCTGAGCCCGCAAGCGTTCCACTCATGGCGCGAAAGGGCGATCGATGATCAGGGTATTGTCCGGGGTCTGGCCCCTTTTGCTGGGTATTGTGCTGATCATGCTGGGCAACGGCATGCATTTCACGTTGATCGGCCTGCGCGGCGGGATCGAGGGGTTCTCTGCCGCCGAGCTGGCCGTGGTCACATCGGCTTACTTTCTTGGCTTCCTGTCGGGCGCACGCGTCACGCCGCTGATGATTCGTCAGGTGGGCCATGTACGGGTGTTCGCCGCCCTGGGCAGTTTCATGTCGGCGGGGCTGATTGCCTTTCCGCTGCTGACCGAACCCTGGGCATGGACCGTTCTGCGCATTCTGTTGGGGTTCTGCATGTCCGGTGTCTATGTCGCAGCCGAAAGCTGGTTGAACAATGCCGCCACGAACGAGACCCGCGGCAAGGTATTGTCGGCCTACATGATCGCGCAGACACTGGGCATCATCGGGGCACAGGGGCTGCTGACACTTGGCGATGCGGCAACGCCGATGCTGTTCATCGTGGCCTCGATCCTGGTGTCTGTCTCCTTCGGGCCCATCCTGCTGTCGGCCACGCCGGTGCCTGCCGCAGAGGTGGCGCGCGCGATGTCCATGCGCAAACTGTTTGCAGGCGCGCCGCTGGGCACGGTGGGCATCTTTCTGCTTGGCAGCATCTATGCCACCCAGACAGGCATGGGCGCGGTCTTTGGCAGTCAGATCGGCATGACAGCGGCACAGATTGCGCTGTTCGTTGCAATGCTGTTCGCCGGCGCGCTGGTCTTGCAATATCCGATAGGCTGGTTGTCTGACCGGATGGATCGCCGCAAGCTGATCCTTGGGGCGTCGGTGACGGGGCTGGCCTTTTGCACCCTCGGCTGGGCAACGGCAGGCGGGTTCTGGTTCCTGATGATCTCGGCATTCTTTGCGGGCGGGGTCACCACGCCGCTTTATGCATTGTTTCTGGCCTATACCAATGACTCGCTGGCCACCGAGGACATGCCGGCAGCGTCTGGCGGTCTGGTCTTCACCTTCGGGCTTGGCGCCATTGTGGGACCGCTGGTAACCGGCTGGGCGATGCAGGGGCTGGGCCCTTTCGCCTTCTGGCTGGTGCTGGGTGCGACCTTTGCCGCCATCGCGTTTTATGCGCTTTATCGCATGACCCAGCGCGCCAGCACCCCAAGCATGGAAACAGACAGCTATCTTGGCGTCTTGCCGACCACATCGGCTGTCGTCGTCGAGGCAGCCGCCACATGGTCTGCAGAACTTGCCGAGGCAGAGCGCGAAGCGGCGGCGCAGACCGCGACAACAGAGGCGGCCAAGGAACAGGAAGAGGCCCGTTAGGCACGGTATCAAGGCACCCGGCGGCGGTCTTGTGCCGATGGGCACCGGCCGGTCATTCCGGCAGGGAGGGCTGCGCCCGCAATGCCCGAATCAGCCTTTCAGCGCCTTCATCGCCTGCGCCAGATCCAGCTTGCCGTCATACAGGGCCCGGCCAGAGATTGCCCCATCCAGGGCCACGCCGCATTCGCGCAGGCTGATCAGGTCATCCAATGACGACACCCCGCCGGAAGCGATTACCGGAATGGCCACGGCCTGTGCCAGCGCTGCGGTGGCCGCCACGTTCGGGCCCTGCATCGCACCATCGCGGTCAATATCGGTGTAGATGATCGCCGCCACGCCCGCATCCTCGAAGGCACGGGCCAGATCGGTTGCCTGCATTTCGGTCTGGTCAGCCCAGCCGCGCGTTGCCACGCGGCCGTTGCGCGCATCGATTCCCACCGCCACCTGGCCCGGAAAGGCGCGTGCAGCCTCGCGCACCAGGGCAGGGTCCTCAACGGCAACGGTGCCCAGGATCACCCGCGCCAGCCCCTTTTCCAGCCACATGCCGATGGTCGCCATGTCACGAATGCCGCCGCCCAACTGGCAGGGCACCGACACCGCCGCCAGAATCGCCTCGACCGCCGCACCATTGACCGGCCGGCCAGCAAAGGCGCCGTTCAGATCGACCAGATGCAGCCACTCTGCCCCCTGGTCGGCAAAGGCCCGCGCCTGGGCGGCAGGGTCGTCGCCAAATACCGTGGCCTTGTCCATATCGCCCTTGAACAGGCGCACGCACTGGCCGTCCTTCAGATCGATCGCGGGGTAAAGGATCATGGCGGCTTCTCCTGTTGTTTGCCGCGCTCTAGCCCGTTGCCCGGCCGGATGCAATTCGCCCGGCAGCCGGTGCCCGCAAAGCGCATTGATCGAATCGCCCAGAGCGGCGATGCTGTCGTTCAGGGAGGGCTGGCAGGGAGGGCCTGATCATGATCACCATCTTGCGCCGCGCCACGGTGGGCTTTGTGGCGGGCATGGCGCTGTCCCTGCCGGCACTGGCGGATCCCGCGCTTGGCCGCTGGCGCACGGCGCCTGACGACAACGCGAACACCGGCATTGTCGAGATTGCCTTTTGCGGCGATCTTCTGTGCGGCACGCTGATCGAGGCGCATGACAGCAATGGCCAGCCGATGAGTTCACCCAATGTCGGCCGCCGGATCGTCTGGGACATGGAACCGCGCGGCAGCGGGCGCTACCGCAACGGGCGCGTCTGGGCGCCGGACCGCGACCAGACCTATAACGCCCGCATGGACCTGAGCGGGGATCGGCTGTCGGTTTCCGGTTGCGTGCTGGTCTTCTGCCGCGAGGCCATGTGGACGCGCGCCCGTTGACGCCCGCAGCAGGGCCAGAGGCAAGGCCAACGGCACCCCCACCCGGCAGCGACGCGCCAGACTGCCGCGCGCCCTTGCTCGGCCTCTGACCGGGGCGGGGGCCGGCGCATGGCAGCCCGTCAGCCGCTCGTCAGCCGCCCGCCACCTCCAGCGCGATCTTGCCGATATGGGCCGAACTTTCCATGCGGGCATGGGCCTCGGCAGCGCGGTCAAGCGGGAACACCTGATCCATGACCGGCGCCACGCGCCCGGATGCCAGCAACGGCCAGACCTCGGCCTCCAGTTCACTGGCGATGCGCGCCTTGGCGGCATCCGATTGTGGCCGCAGGGTTGACCCCGTGATGGTCAGCCGCCGGGTCATGACCTGGGCAAAGTTCAACGTCACCTTTGGTCCCTGCAGAAAGGCGATCTGCACCAGCCGCCCGTCATCGGCCAGGGCCTGCACATTGCGCGGCAGGTAATCGCCCCCCACCATGTCAAGGATCAGGTTTGCGCCGCCCTCGGCCTTGATCTCGGCAACAAAATCCGCCTCGCGGTAGTTGATCGCGCGCTCGGCGCCCAGATCCGTGCAGGCTGCACATTTCTCGGCGCTGCCTGCGGTTGCAAACACCCGCGCCCCGCGCACCGCCGCCAACTGGATCGCGGTCGTGCCGATGCCGGAAGAGCCACCATGAACCAGAAACCGCTCTCCGGCCTGCAGCCCGCCGCGCTGGAACACATTGGTCCAGACCGTGAAAAAGGTCTCGGGCAGGCAGGCGGCCTGGTGCAGGCTCATGCCCTGCGGCACCGGCAGGGCATGGGCGGCAGGCGTCGCCACATATTCCGCATAGCCCCCCCCCGGTGTCAGCGCGCAGACCGTGTCGCCCTCACGCCAGCGGGTCACGCCCGGGCCGACAGCGGCAACATGGCCCGCCACCTCCAGCCCCGGCAGGTCAGACGCCCCCGCCGGCGGGGCATAAGCCCCCGCGCGCTGCAAGGCATCAGGGCGGTTCACGCCGGCCCAGGCCACCCGTATGATGATTTCGCCTGCACCGGGCACCGGCACGGCGCGTTCTGCCGGTGTCAGCATCTCGGGCCCGCCTGGCGCCTTGATCTCGATCACGCGCATCTTGTGCGACTGCACCATGTCAGTCTCTCCCTGTCGCTGCTGCACTGTCTGTCCCAGGGCGGCAGCATACCCGGCCCGTGCGCAGGTGCAACGCCAGGCCGCGCGGGCTGCCGCGCCGCGGCCCTGGCCGCGGCGCCCGGCCCAAACAGTGGCGCCGGATTTTCAATCCGGC
>JAFIED010000074.1 GCA_020832805.1 Pararhodobacter sp. | reverse complement strand
CCTTTCCGCACAGTGGCTGTGAACACCACCACTTTGGCACATTTCGATGCCGTCAGGTCAGGGCGGCAACCACCCCATCTGGCCTGACTGGCCGCGTTCAACGCCAGCCCGCTGCCGGGGTTCGGAAAGGGCGCGGCGCGGGTCGTGATCACCGGCGCGCGCGCAATCCACGAGATGATCTGGGCCATCGTGTTCATCATGGTGCTTGGCTTTGGCGTGCTGCCCGGCGTGCTGGCGTTGACGCTGGGCTGCATCGGCTTTGCCGGCAAGCTGTTCGTCGAAGAGATCGAGTCGATCGACGAGGCGCCGGTCGAGGCGATGCGGGCCGCCGGTGCGGGGCCGCTGGCAGTGTTTATCTTCGGCGTGTTGCCGCAGGTGCGCACGGCCTTCATCGGCATCGGCATCTACACCTGGGATGTGGTGTTCCGCTCGGCCAAGGTGGTCGGGCTCTTCGGCGCGGGCGGCATGGGCTGGTATCTGCGGCGCACGGCCGATCAGTTGCAAAGCGACCGGGTCGCGGCCATCATCCTGCTGATCGCCGATCTGGTCGTGGTGTCAGAGGTGATCTCGCATCACGCCCGCAGCGCCCTCGAAGGTCGGACCGGCCGGCGCGTGCTGGCACGCTGAGCCGCCGCAAAATCACAAGGAAACAGTTCTCGAATGTGGACCTATCACAACCCTGTGGCGATAACCTTCGGTTCCGGCTGCTTCGATGATCTCGCCACGAATGTCGTCGGGCGGCCCTATCTTCTGGTCACCTATGCCGATGCGCCGTTCACCGCCCTGACCGACCGGCTGGCGCAGCGTCTGGGGCCACCGGCCGGTGCGGTGCGCGATGTTGCCCCCAATCCTGACCGAGGCAACCGCAGGCCCGCGTGGCCGCAACTTCATCGCCCCGATCACCACCCTGCACCCCGTGTCGCCACTCGCGGCATGACGCGGTCGGGCACCGCAAAGCAATTAACCAGGAGACCAAAATGAACCGCTTCAAAGCCGTGGTATTCGACTGGGCCGGAACCACCATCGATTTCGGGTCCTTCGCGCCGATGGGGGTGTTCGTCGAAGTGTTTCGCCAGTTCGGTGTTGATGCCACGATCGCCGAGGCTCGCGCGCCCATGGGCGCCCCCAAGCGTGACCATATCAAGGCCATGATCACCGCCTCGCGGTTGGCTGCCGAATGGGCGCGGGTGCATGGCGCTGCACCCACCGATGCAGATATCGACCGGGTTTACGAGATCTTCGTGCCGATGAACGAAAAGGTTGTGGCCGACTACGCCACGCTGGTGCCCGGGGCGCGCGAAGCGGTGGAAAAGCTGCGCGGCATGGGTCTGAAGATCGGCTCGACCACCGGCTATACCCGCTCGATCATGGAACGGGTCTTTCCGGTTGCCGCCGCGCAGGGTTATGCGCCGGATTGCTGCGTGTGCTCCGACGATCTGCCCGAAGGGCGGCCCGGCCCGCTGCAGATGTATCAGTGCTTCATCGACCTGCAAGTGTGGCCCGCGGCATCGGTGGTCAAGGTCGACGACACCCCGCCCGGCATCGCCGAGGGCATCAACGCCGGCTGCCTGACCGTCGGGGTCGCCCTGTCGGGCAATATCGTCGGCCGCACCCCGCAGGAGCTTGCCGCTCTACCGGCTGAGGAGGTGCAGGCTCTACGCGCGCAAGCAACGGAGGTCTTGCGCGCCGCCGGGGCGCAGCATGTCATCGACACGGTGGCGGATCTGCCTGATCTGCTGATCCGGCTTGACCAACCCGGTTGATACTTGGTGGCGCAGCATACCCGCGTCGGCCCCTTCCTTGAAACCGAGACGGGTGGGAGGAGCCTGGCGCAGCGTGAGCATTGAACGGCGGCTTCAGCAATCCGCGCGCGCTTGCCCAAGCGACCGCTCCGACCGGTGCCAGCCCTTCGTGAGCATGGCAGAGCCGCGTCAATGCTCGTGGCCTGATGGCTTGAACGACACCTCGGGTGTCAGGAAAACCGTGTGCTCATGGTGTCCAGGGGGCATGCACGACGTCAGTTCACGGCCGCCTTGCGTTCTGGAAGCCTTGGCAGCCGACTGATCAAACACACTCTGCCTTATGGAGACAATCTTGGGAAGCCCACGATTCCTTCCATGTCACGCGGCCATAGCAGGCATTCAGGCACGAAGTCTGGTGGAGCCAAGGGGAGTCGAACCCCTGACCTCTTGAATGCCATTCAAGCGCTCTCCCAACTGAGCTATGGCCCCACCGTAACGCATTCAACCGCGTTGCATGCGCTCTTTATGCAAGGGTTGACGGCGGTGCAAGAGGGAATTTGCGCCGGCGGCCGGCATTTTCCCTGCCGTCAACGACCGGCGCGTCAGGATTCGTCCTCGTTGCCGGCCACGTCCGACAATTCGTCAAACGAAACGGTATCGTCGTCATCGTCCTCCAGCAGATCTTCATCTGCGTCGACTTCGACCTCGTCATCCAGAAGCACGTCATCGGCATCAATCGTCTTGGCCGGTGCCTTTCTTGCCCGGTCGCGCTCGGCGGCGGCAGAGGCGCCTGATTTGCGACCCGGCAAGTCGATTTCGACGACGTCGCCGGTAAACGGGCTGATGATCGGCGAACGGTTCAGATCATAGAAACGTTTGCCGGTCGTGGGGCAAACGCGCTTTACCCCCCATTCTTCCTTGGGCATTCTGTCACCTTGCTGGTCGTGGATCGTCGCCGGTTGCCATAACCGGTAAAGCTTGTCAAAGCCTTTGTCGCGCAGCCTTGTCCGGCACGCCGGGCGATTTGCCGGCCGGGCGGCGGCAGGGCGACCGTTTCAGGAGTGGATGGGCAGCATGGCAGATACCGAGACCGCATTGGGCGATCCGCCGCTGCAGGTGCTATGGCGCAGGTCTGCAAGGGCGCGGCGCTTGTCGCTGCGGGTCTCGCGGCTGGATGGGCGGATCACATTGACGTTGCCAAAGTCAGCGCCTGCCCGCACGGCCGAGGCGTTCTTGCAAGAGCGCGAGGCCTGGTTGCGTCAGGTCCTGGCGGATCTGCCCTTGCCCTGTGATGTGGTGCCGGGCGTGTTGCTGCCTTATCAGGGCACCACGCTGCGCCTGTGCGCCGAGCCCCTTCGCCAACCCCGGATAGAGGGCGATTCGCTGCTGGTGCCGCGGCGCGGCGCGGCGGGGCGATCGGCGCGGGCCTTTCTTCAGTTGCGCGCGCGCGATCGGTTGGTCGAACGGGTATCGTATCACGCCAGCGCGCTGGGCCGTCCGGCGGGCCGCATCGCGCTGCGCGATACGCGTTCGCGCTGGGGGTCATGCAGCGCTGCGGGTGATCTGATGTTTTCCTGGCGGTTGATCATGGCCCCGCCCGAGGTGCTGGACTATGTCGCCGCGCATGAAGTGGCGCATCTGGCGCAGATGAACCACTCGCCCGCCTTCTGGGCCGAGGTCAGGCGGCTGGTGCCCGGCTATGCCGCCCCGCGCCGCTGGCTGCGTGAACACGGCAGCACGCTGCACCGGTTCCGCTTCGATCCATGAGGGCAGGAGTCTGGCGTTACGTCAGGCCACCAGGGCCTCGGCCCGTTGCAGATCGACGCTGACCAGCTGGCTGACACCCTGTTCGGCCATGGTGACGCCGAACAAGCGGTCCATCCGGGCCATGGTGATGGCGTTATGCGTGATCACCATGAAGCGGGTCTCGGTGCGCCGGGTCATTTCATCCAGAAGGTCGCAAAACCGGGCCACATTGGCGTCATCCAGCGGGGCGTCGACCTCGTCCAGCACGCAAATCGGTGCCGGGTTGGCCAGGAAAACGCCAAAGATCAGCGCCAGCGCTGTCAGCGTCTGTTCCCCGCCGGACAGCAGCGACAGGGTGGAGAGCTTCTTGCCTGGCGGCTGGCACATGATTTCCAGGCCGGCTTCCAGCGGGTCATCCGATTCAACCAGCACCAGCCGTGCCTCGCCGCCGCCGAACAGATGCGTGAACAGCGTGGCGAAGTTCTCGTTCACCCGCTCGAAGGCGGCAAGCAGGCGTTCGCGTCCTTCGCGGTTCAGGGCACTGATGCCGCCGCGCAACTTGGCAACAGCGGCTTCCAGATCGGCACGTTCGGCAATCAGCGTGTCGTGTTCGGTGCTGACTGCGCGCGCATCCTCGTCTGCGCGCAAATTGACGGCGCCAAGGGCGTCGCGCGCCCGCCGCAACCGGGCGATATCGGTTTCCAGCGTGGCAAGCGGTGGCAAGGTCTCGGTCGTGATGGCAAGCTGCTGGCGCAATTGCGCCGGGGTGCAGTCATGCGCCTCGGCGATCTGGTCGCTGGCCTGGCGCAGTGTGTCGGCTGCAGCATCGGCATGCACCTGGGCTGCGGCGCGCACTTCGCGCGCGGTGCCGGCGGAGCGTTCGGTATCGCGCTCGGATTCCTGGGCGGTGCGCAGGGCCTGATCGCCTGCCGTCAGCGCCTCGATCGCTGCCGTGCGCCGCGCTTCGGCCTGCGCGATCTGCGCGGCCAATCCCTGACGCCGCCTGGTCAGGGTGTCCGGATCGGCGGCGATATTCTTCAGTGCCGCCTCGGTTTCGGCCGCGCGGCTTTCAAGCTCGTTCACGCGTGCGCCGGCCTGCGCCTTGCGCCCCTGCCACCCTTCCATGTCGCGCGCGATTTCGGCGATGCGGCGGGCGCGCGCGGCGCTGTCGCGGCGCAGTTCCTCTTGTGCGCTGCGCTGTACCAGCACATCGGCGCGTGCCGCATCTACCTGTGCGCGCAGGGTTTGCAATCGGGTGCGGGCGTTTGACAGATCGTCCAGTGCGGCCAGCGCCTGCTCTGTCTCTGCCACCAGCTGGGCGGCGGCCAGTGTTTCGGCCGCGTGCCGTTCAGCCAGGGCCAGCGCCGCACTGCCACGCGTGGCAGCTTGCGCCGCCTCGGCCACGCCGCGCGCCAGGGCGCGGCGCAGGTCGCTGAGGGCCGCCTCGGTCTGGCGCCGGGTATCGCGGGCGGCCTTGTCGGCAGCGGTGGCCCGGGCAAGGGCCTGGCGACTGGCTTCGTGCCGGGCAGTGATCTGCGTGGCGGCCGCCTGCGCCTGCGCCAGATCCGCCTGAATTGCCTGCAGACGGTTCGCCTGTTGCAAGCGCAGGACGGCGGCATTGCCGGCATGATCGGCGTTCAGACGAACCAACCCATCCCAGCGCCACAGATCGCCCGCCCGTGTGACCAGCCGCTGACCCGGCAGCAGGGCGGCCTGCATCGCGGGGGCCTGATCGGCGGGGACCACCCCAACCTGCGACAGCCGGCGGGACAGCGCGGCGGGGGCCTGCACATGCTGCGACAGGGGCTCGGCGCCTTCCGGCAGCGCAGGGGCAGGGTCTAGCGGTGTCAACTCATGCCAGCCGCTGCCATGGGCATGCCCCGCATCCATCAGCGGCGCCTGCAGCCCATCGCCCAACGCGGCGCCCAACGCGGGTTCCAGCCCCGCTGCCACGCGCACCTTGCCCAGAACGGCTGAGCCCGTGGGCGGGTTCTTTTCCAGCATCCGTTCAAGGGCGCGGGCCTCGGCGGCCAGTGTGCTGGCGGTGCTGTCGGCCTCGGCGCGTTGCAGCCGGGCTGTGGCTTCGGCTTGCTGGGCCTGGGCAAGCGCCGTTTCGCTGTCGTTCGCGGCATTCTCGGCCTGTGCCAGCCGTTCCTGCGCGGCTGCCAGTGCGGCTTCCGCCTTTGCTTGCGCATCAAGGGCCGCATCCATTCGTGCCTGTTCCCGCGCGGCGTCTGCGCGCGCCCGGCGTTCGGCCTCGGCAGCGCGGTTTTGCTGTGCTCTGGCGTCTGACGCGTGTTGAGCCAGTGCCTGTTCGCGTGCAGAAAGCTGGGCCAAAGCCTCGGTCGCCGTGGCAAGTTCCGCTTCCCGCCCGGTCAGGGTGGCCCGGGCGGCCTCGGCGGCGGCATCGGCCCTGGCCTGCCGGGCCTCTTGCCCTGCGCTGGCATCGTTCAGTGCCGCGCGCTCGGCTGCCAGGCGGGCAATGCTGTCATCGGCATCGCTGGCCAGAGAGGCCTCGCGCGCCGCATCGTTGCGCAGTTGCTCGATTCGTTCGGTCAGTTCCTGCACCATCCGCCGGGCGCGGGTTTCTTCTGCATCCAGTGTTTCGCGCTCGACCAGCAGACGCTGCAGGACCGCGCCGGCGATGGCCTCTTCCTCGCGCAGGGGGGGCAGGGCAGCCTCGGCAGCCTCGCGCGCGGCGACTGCGGCACGGGCCTCGCGTTCGGCCCGGGCCGCA
>JAFIED010000287.1 GCA_020832805.1 Pararhodobacter sp. | reverse complement strand
AGCCGGTGGGCGCGTCGCTTCCCCAGGTGAGGTACGCCACCGGCGCATGAAGCCAAGCAGGAAACCGGCCGGAACCTTGCTGTTCCCGCGGGCCCGGTTGAAGGCAAGGAAGCGTTCCCAGATCACCTGCGTATCGACGTTCCAACAGGGTAGGGCGCTTTTCGCGGCCTTGATCAGCTCGGCCCAGCATGTTCGGAACACGTTAGGAAAATCATCAATGTTGATCTGCCCTGTGAATATAGTTTTGTTAGAATCTCTTCTAGATAGTGATGTGTCGCCTCCGTCTGACACGAGATCGTGGGTCTGCTCGCTGTCATCGAAGGCCGCGAAGCGGAAAAGCCAGGGGGCGAACTTGCCGTTCGACTTCTCGCGCTCAAGCTTCAGCTCAGAGGTTTCAAGCTCGCCCAAAAGCACGCTCAGATACTGGCGAGAGACGCCCATCTTCTCTGCCAGAGTGGACAGGGTGAAAGCAGCCGTGCCGCGGGGCAGGCCGTTATACCCGTCCTTCCACGCAATTCCGTCGAGGATGAGCGTGGCCAGCTTGTGCGCCGAAACGGAGAGGTCTGTCTGCGTGATCCGCCTGAGGATCAGGCCGGTCGTTGGTTCCATGGTCGTATCTCCTGAGAGACGAAGCCATGTCGAGAGCAAACAACATTCTTGCCAGCAAAAACACTTTGCTGGTTGCAGGGGTTCGGACACTGCGCTAGAAAGACCGTGTTCAGGGGTTTTTCTAGCGCGGCGTCAGGCTTCTCGGTCTGGCGTCGTTTCCCTTTTCTGGGGTGATGCACTGCCTCCGGTGCAAGTTGATCGGAGTGGGCCAGTGCTAAACTGGCCCGCACGGGGGTTCAGTATCGGACCTCTTCGAAGCCATAGTTTCCTTCATGGTCGCGCCAATCGACGAAGACCGAACGGTAACTGACCCAGCCGCAATGCGCGGGCCGGGGCAGGAGCGAGGCAGGCGGAACGGCCGCGGCACTCCAGCGCTGCCAGTGGTAATCACCCTGCACACCGTAGGAGCCAAGGCGCGTGGCATCGGAAATGATGCACTCCCCGTCATGGTTCTCGCGCTGGCTGAATTGGATGTGGTAAACACGGATGCTCCGAACGAAGTCGAAGGCGCTGCCTGAGATGTCGATATCGGCGCGTTCATTGGCCTGCGCCAACACGAATGGAACTGTCGCATCCGGAACGCTGATCTCAGGCCCGGCGCGGAAGGTGATATCGTAGAGTCGTTCCATCGGCGATAGAGGGGCAGGGGCGTCGAACGAGGCTCCCATCGGGCACCGCCAGATCTGCAGCGGCGGCTCGACGGGCCAAGGCGTGATCCTGCGGATGAAAACCGCCCGCGCGTGGGCACAGGGCGCAGATGCTGGCCAGCCACCCGCGAGGCAGAGCAGGATGGCACAGTCGACCTGGTAGCTCTGCGCAGAAACAGGCTCCGGCGTGACCATCGCGAGCGCGAGCCCGGCTGCTGCGAGTGACGTCAACGGATGCTTCATGTATCGACTCCCTACGAAATTCTTCGCTCGATACGATACAACATGAATGACTACAATCTAATTTGAACAGTGGCGATGTTGCGAGATCGCAGAGCACCGCAGACGATCCGGCAGGAAGCACCTGCGGCACCGTCTGCAGCTCTCGAGCTCGGCTGGACAAGCAGTAGTCGACCGCTAACTGATTGCGTCGCTCGCTGCTCTTCCTTCACAGACGAATGATCAGAACCCGTCGATCCGTGATCTCGTCCGACCGGGTACCGAACTGATCGAGGTCAACGCGCCATCTCAAGTCAACCGATACATTGAAATGACTGATCGAATATCCACACTCCTGTGGAGGAGGATCAGCGCCAGTTGCCGGACCCAGATGTCATCACCAGAGCACGAGTCAGATGTTGCAGAGCGGACCTTCATTAGCGGTGTGCGGTCCGGCCCCGCGCAACTGCCAGCGGTTCAGTACACGCTGCCGGAGCCGGCTTTGCAAGGTTCTGCGCGCAAGAGGTGGCACTGGGCGGCCGGTATGGTTCTGCTCGTCGGGTCGGGCCTGAGCTTCTACCTTCAGCCCTGGGTGCCCGGGCCGGTCCCTGTATCCACCGAGACCGTGGAACCTGCCCCCGTGATGTCGGTTCTGGCCGTGAATGGCAGAATTGCCGCGCGCCACTCGGTGGATCTGCGTGCGCTCGTGGGCGGTGCCTTGATCGATGTGCGTGTTGAGGAAGGCGACAACGTGTTTGCGGACGCCGAACTCGCCCGGATCGACAGCGCTGCCGCTAGGGCTGCCCTGCGGCAGGCCATTGCCGGGCTGGATGCAGCACTTGTTGCGCAGCAACAGGCCAGGGACACCCTTGCGCGCACCGAGGGGCTGGGCGACACCGTAACACGCACCGCACTGGAGGCCGCCACCCGCTCGGTTCAACTGGCCGATCAGGAGGTCGCGCGTAACATGGCGCTGGTCGATCAGGTGCAGGTGCAACTGGCCAACCACACCATCCGGGCACCGATGAACGGCACGGTTTTGGCGCTGCATGTCGAACCGGGCCAGAGCATCGATCCTTCGACCGTTCTGATGACGGTGGCCGATCTTGGCCAGCTGGTGGTCGAAACGGATGTGGATGAAGCCTATGCCCTCCATGTCCGCACGGGGCAGCGTGCCGTGCTGCGACTTGCGGGCGAGACGTCGGAGCGGGAGGGCCGGGTGTCGCGCGTGTCGCAACGGGTGAATGCAGCGACCGGGGGGCTGGCAGTGCAGATCGACTTCGACGCGCTGGTGATGGCGCCGGTCGGCCTGACCGTGACAGCCAACATCATCGTGGACAGCCGGGACGCTGCCTTGACCGCGCCGCGCGCCGCAATCCGGACCGAGGATGGGGGCCATACTGTCTTCGTCGTCGTTGACGGGGTAGCGCAGGGCCGCGCGGTGTCGGTGATCGACTGGCCGGCGGCGCGGCTGATCGTGACCGACGGGCTGGCGGCGGGTGATCGGCTGATCCTTGATGCAACCGGGATAAGTGACGGGCAAACGGTGCGCCTGGGGCAGCGCTGATGTTCTATGCGCTCAAGATCGCCATGCGTTACCTGACCGCCAGCAAGGCGCAGACCGCGCTTCTGGTCTCGGGTGTCGCGGTCGGCGTGTTCATCTTCATCTTCATGTCGGCGCTGATCGGGGGGCTGGCCGAGTTCATCCTGTCGCGCACCGTGGGCGACATCAGCCATGTCACCATAAAGGCCGAAGACCGCGATCCGGCGATCCTGATCGTGCCCGAAGGGCACATCCTGGCCGTCACCGAACGGGGCCGGCTACGCACCGCCACGCTGACCGAGGCACCTACCTGGGTGCCGCTGATCGAATCCGTGCCGGGCGTGATTGCAGTGTCGCCCCAGATCACCGGAGCAGGGTTCCTGACGCGTGGCGCGCAGGTGGCGCAGGTCAGCGTGACAGGACTGGAGCCGGGGCGCGAATCCGCGATCCTGAACCTGGACGGCTACATGGTGGAGGGCTCGGCCCGGCTGGGGTCGGGGTCGGTGGTTCTGGGGCGGCGGCTGGCCGGTGATCTTTCGCTGTCCCTGGGGCAGACGCTTCGGTTGCAATCGGCGGGTGGGGTCTCGACCGTGCTGACCCTGAGCGGAATCTTCGAGACCGGCAACGGCATGATTGATGGCAGCAGCGTGTTTGTCGCGCTGCCCACGGCGCGCACCCTGTTCGCACTTCCGCAGGGGGTGACACGGATCGAGATCAAGCTGGCCGATCTGAACGCGGCCGACGCCACGGCGCTGCGCATCCGCGCGCTGACGGGGCTTGATGCCGTGCCCTGGACGGACGGCGCCGGGCAGCTGATGGAGGCGCTCAATGCCCAGGCGCAGACCGGGTACTTCCTGAAATCCTTCGCCCTTATCACTATCGTGATCGGCGTGGCCTCGGCACTGCTGCTGTCCACCTATCGCCGCCGGCCAGAGATCGGGATCATGCGGGCCATGGGCGCAGGGAGGGGCTTCGTGGTTTTCGTCTTCGTGGCCCAGGGCGCGCTGATCGGGCTGATGGGCGGGCTGACCGGGGCGGCACTCGGGTATCTGGCGCTGCTGCCATTTCCGGCGCGGGGCGATTTCCGGCCCGGCACCCTGCCGATGGACATTACCCAGGGGTCCTACGGGCTCGCGATCACGCTGACGGTGATCGGCGCGATCCTGGCCTCGATCCTGCCCGCCCGCGCGGCGGCGCGGGTCGATCCGGTCACGGCGATCGGGCAATGAGCGCGCTGTTGCGGGTGAGCGAGCTGGTCAAGACCTTTGGCCAGGGCGAAGCCGCCACCCGCGTTCTGCGCGGCCTTTCTCTCACGCTGGCGGCGGGCGAGATGGCGGCGCTGCTGGGGCCGTCGGGGTCGGGCAAGAGCACCCTGCTGACGATCCTCGGCACGCTGATGAAGCCGACATCAGGCAGCCATGTCATGCTGGGGGTCGACCTGGTGGCGGCGGATGACGCAGCGCTGACCGAGTTCCGAAACCGGCACATCGGTTTCGTGTTCCAGTTCCACAACCTGCTTCCGGATTTCACGGCACTGGAGAATGTCGTCTTTCCCACGGCCGTGCGCGAGGGGCGCGAAACCGCGGCGGCGAGGGCACGCGGACGCGACCTGCTGACACGCATGGGCCTGGGCGACCGGATCGACTTCCCCTCGTCCAGCCTGTCGGGCGGGCAGAAACAGCGCGTCGCCGTTGCGCGGGCGCTGATGAACCGGCCCGAACTGGTGCTGGCGGACGAACCCACCGGTAATCTCGACCGCGCCTCGGCCATGCAGGTGATGGCGCTGATCGCCGAGATCACCCGCGACGAGGGCACAACCTTCCTGATCTCGACCCATGACGAAAAGATCGCCAGCCTGTGCCGGCGACAGATCGTGGTGGGGGATGGGCTGGTGACGGGCTGAGCCCGGATCAGGAGCCCGGCTGCGCGGGTCTTGCCGCCAGCTTCTTGACAAGCTTGCGAACCTGGTCAGGACGGTGTGTTGCCGTTACCCATTGGCAGACCTCTCCATCCCGTTCGCCTTGCGCACATCAAGCCCGATGAACGGCTTATCCTGAAGTCGGTCACACCCAGGTTCTTGAGGCGCGGAACCGGTCAGCCGGGCGGAACCCGCGAAAGGAGAACGAACCGCGGAAGAGGTCACTCACCTAGTCGGTTCACGCCATGATGACGGGGTCCAGGGACCGGTGGAGGCTTTCCCTGCCGCGGCTAAGCCGGCTCTTGATGGTTCCGACCGCACAGCCGCAGGCTTTTGCCGCTTCATGTTGTGAATAGCCATAAAGACCAACCATCATCAAAGGCTGGCGATGAATTGCCGGAAGCGTCCCTATGGCAGAAATCAGCCGCGCCAGGTCCACGGCGTGTTCCTGTGCAGGCTCCTCGAAAAGCGCGGCCGTCAGCTTGCCATCAACGTCTTCGACTTCGCGCCTGAACTTGCGCAACTCCGAGTAGAAGGTGTTGCGCAGAATGGTGAAAAGCCAGCCCCTCAGATCGGTACCCGGGCTGAACTGGTCGCGTTTTGTCCAGGCCTTCAGAAAGGTTGTCTGAACCAGATCGTCGGCCCGGTGCAAGTTGCCGCAGAGCTTCAAGGCAAACCGACGCAAGGGTTCCTGGTGCAGCGGCAACAGGACATGAAACGGGTGGCGTGCGGTTGCACCGTTGCGCCACGGGTCGATGGGCCTGTTCTGCGGGTGCAGGAGATCGTTCACCGGGCGCCCAGCACGCAGGAAACCCATCGGCAGTCTGCCCGGTTTCCCTGGCAAGGATGGCAACCTGTCCGGATGGCGAAGAACGATCTCGTTCATGGAAGATACTGCCTTTGCTTGCAGACGGTTATCGGTCGGGCGCAGAAATGAGGTCTCGGCCGGGTCGTCCTCTGTCCTGCACAGGTTTCTTTTGCCGGGCGTCGAGGATAGTGCCGGACAGGGGCCCCGCATTTCCCTGGGCTCTGCAGGCTGGACAACCGGTCGCTTCGCCGGCAGCGCGCCGCATCCCGAGGGAAGGGCATGCCCACGTTGCAGGGCGAACGCGACCGGTTGTCCAGGTACCCATGGTTACGCCAACACGGCAACATGGCGGTGATAGTGCGAATGTCCGGCATGCCGATAGCGTCGGAATCTACTCAGACGCGCGGACCAGACAGGGCTGTGGATGCCCTGACCGCGCAGTGCCGTCGCTTGAGCGGGCACACCTGCCGGGGCGGGTATCGAACCCGGGGCCAAGTGAAACGGGCTTCTTGCCTCGCCGGAATGCTGATATGCATCTGGATGGTGTGGCTTTGCAGCGGATATATGACGCGCGGCAGTTTCCCAGTCCCGGCTAGTCCTGTCCGCCAGACGCCCCCTTATCGGAGTCATCGATGCCGGGACCAACGCAACCGAAGAACGATCAGGCCGTCCCGATCATCGCCATCGGGGCCTCGGCGGGCGGGCTCGAGGCGTGCAGGTCGTTGCTTGAGGTGCTCCCTGACAGCACGCAGGCAGCCCTGATACTTGTGCTGCATCTGGATCCGTCGCATGACAGCATGATGGTTGCGCTGTTGTCGCGCGATACCGGCCTGAAGGTGGTGCTGGCCGAGGATGGCATGGCCCTGCGCCCCGGCCATCTGCACGTCATTCCGCCCGGCGTCTTCCTGACCGTCAGCGGCAGGTTCCTGCACATCAACGCGCCTGACAGCGGCAAGCCGGTGCGCCTGCCGTTCGACGTTTTGCTGCAATCGCTGGCACGGGACCGCCCGTCGCGTCTGGCCTGCATTGTCCTGTCCGGCACCGGCACGGATGGCAGCGCCGCCCTGGCCGCCATCCGCAAGGCCGGCGGGCTGATCCTGGCACAGGATCCGCAGCAGGCCGGCTATTCCGGGATGCCCGAAAGCGCCATCAGGACAGGCTGTGTGGATCAGGTCCTGAGGATCGAGGACATGCCGGCGGCTCTTGGCCGCCTGATCGCGGCATCCCCGGCAAGCGACCGGGTCACGCCCCGCACCGACGAAACCCTGCCGGACTCTGCCCAAGCCGCGCAGGTCAGCCATGATCTTGATGCAATCATCGCACTGATTGCCGGGACCGCCCAGCAGGATGTGACGCTGTACAAGGGGGGCACCATCCGGCGCCGCATCGCCCGGCGGATGGCCCTGGCCGATTGCGGACCGAACGAGGCCGGGCGCTATCTGGCGCTGCTGCAATCGGACAAGGCCGAGCTGTCGCGCCTGACCGCCGATCTTCTGATCCATGTCACCAGCTTCTTCCGCGATCGCGCCGTGTTCGAGCATCTGTCGCGCACGGCCTTGCCTGCTCTGATCGCAACCCTGCCGCCGGACAGGGCGCTGCGCGTCTGGGTTGCCGGATGCAGCACCGGCGAGGAAGCCTACAGCCTGGCGATGCTCAGCCTCGAGGCGCTGGAGGCTGCGGGATCGCAGGCCGGGTTGCAGGTCTTCGCCTCGGACATCGATGCCGAGGCGGTGGCCACCGCCCGCGAAGGGTTCTACCCGCGCGACATCGAAGCCCGGGTTTCGCCCGAGCGGCTGGCCCGCTTCTTCAAGCCCGAGGCGGGCGGCTGGCGGGTCCAGCCCAGGCTGCGCGATGTCATCGTCTTTACCGTGGCCGACCTGCTGTCGGACCCGCCGTTTTCCAGGATCGATCTGGTTTCGTGCCGCAATCTGCTGATCTATCTGGAGCCCGAGGCGCAGCGGCGCGTGATCGGGCTGTGCTGCTTTGCGCTGCGCGAGGATGGCCTGCTGCTGCTGGGGGCCGCCGAAACGCCCGGTACGGCGGACGGCTGCTTCGCCATTTCGGACAAGGACGCCCGGCTCTGGCGCCGTGTCGCCCATGGCCGGCCAGATACATTGCATGTCGCATCCAGCCGGGGCATCGCCAGACCGCCTGAGCAGCTGCCATCGCCCAGCCACCGGACCCGGCTGGCCGAGCTGTGCCGCAGGATCGTTCTGGATGCCTACGCGCCCGCGGCGGTTTTGCTGAACCGTCGGCTGGACTGTCTCTACTTCCTTGGCCCGACCGAACGCTATCTCAGCGTGACCGAGGGGCACCCCGATCCCGGCTTTCTGGGCATGCTGCCCCGGACGCTGCATGCCCGGTTTCGCAAGGCGGCCGAGGACTGCGGCAGCGCAAAGCCGCTTGTGGTCGTTCCCGGCGGGCGATCGACGAGCGAGGGTCGGTTCAACATCGAACTGCGAGCCGTGCAGGCCGGCGCGGAACAGCTTCTGCTGGCCTGCTTCGTGAATGTCCCGCCCGTGGCCGCGCCCTCGGGCACGGATGCCGCCGCACCCGGCGAGGCGGAGGTGCGGATCCGTGCGCTCGAGGCCGAGCTGGAGGCCACGCGCGGCGATCTGCACGATGCGCTGCGCGATCTGGAACACGAGGTCGAGGGGCATGCCGCCGACACCGCCGAGGCGCTTTCGGTCAACGAGGAGTTCCAGTCCACCAACGAGGAGCTTCTCGCCTCGAAGGAGGAACTGCAGGCCCTGAACGAAGAGCTGACCGCGCTGAACAGCCAGTTGCAGGAAACCCTCGACCGCCACCGCACCACCGCGAACGACCTGCAGAACGTGCTGTTCAGCACCAATGTGGCGACGATCTTTCTGGACCCTGATCTGAGGATCCGGTTCTTCACCCCGGCGGCGCGGGCCGTGTTTCATGTCATCCCCACCGATATCGGCCGCCCGCTGGCCGATCTGGCCGCCGTGACGCGCGATGATGACCTGATCGCCGACACGCGCGCGGTGCTGGCCACCTCGGACCCGGTCGAGCGCGAGATCGAAGGCGCGGGCGGGCTCTGGCTGCTGCGCAGGGTCCAGCCTTACCGTGCCGATGACGGGCGCATCGAGGGTGTGGTGATCACCTTTGTCGACATCACCGAGCGCAAGCGCACCCACGCCGTGCTGCTGGCGGCCAAGCGCGAGGCCGACCGCGCAACCCACGCCAAGTCGCGCTTTCTGGCTGCGGCCAGCCATGATCTGCGCCAGCCCCTGCAGTCACTGGCGCTGCTGCACGGCCTCTTGACCCGCGACCGCCGCACCGCCGAGGGGTTGCGGCTGGCCGTGCTGCTGGACCGCACGCTGAAGTCGATGACCGAGATGCTGGACTCGCTGCTGGACGTGAACCGCATCGAATCCGGTATCGTCGTCCCGCAGATGCGCCCCGTCGCGCTGGCCCCGCTGATGAGCCGCCTGGCCGAGGAATTCGCCCCGCTGTGCGAACTGAAGGGGCTGAAGCTGCGGTGGGTGCCCACGTCGGCCTGGGTCAGGACAGACCCCCAGCTGCTTGAACAGATCCTGCGCAACCTTCTGTCCAACGCGGTGAAGTACACGCAACGGGGGGGCATCCTGATGGGTTGCCGCAGGAGGGGGCAGCAGCTGGTGGTCCAGATCTGCGACAGCGGCATCGGTGTGGCCGAATCCGAGCGCAGCGCCATCTTCGAGCCTTATCATCAGGTTGAAGATCCCGCATCTCCGGCCGGGCAAGGGTTTGGGCTGGGTCTGTCGATCGTCCAGCGGCTGGCACGGCTGATGCGCCATCCCGTCACCCTCAGCTCGACCCCCGGCAAGGGGTCGATCTTCATGGTCACGCTTCCGGTTGTCGCGGCAGGGCAGGCCGAGCCGCCGATGCCCGGGCCTGCGCAACCGGAAGCCCGATCGCAGACCGGCACCATCCTGCTGGTCGAGGATGAGGACGACCTGCGCCTGTTGCTGGCCGAGCATCTGGAGACCGTGGGCCACAGCGTGATCGCCATGACCAGCGGGCCCGAGGCGCTTGCCTGGGCATCGAACAGGCCCGCGCCGCCTGACCTGCTGCTGACCGATTTCGACCTGCATGGCGGCATCACCGGGCTGGCGCTGGCGCAGGACCTGCCCGAGGTGCTGGGGGCCAGCCTGCCGGTCATCATCCTGACCGGGGACATCACCGTCGATACGATGCAACGCATCGCCACCACGCCCTTCGCGCAGCTCTCGAAACCGGTCGAGCCGGAGCGGTTGCTGGCGCGGGTGTCCGAGGCGCTGCGAACGGCCCGTGCCGCCCGCTCGGGAAACGCTGCAGGCGCGGGCAACCCGGGTCAGAGGGTGCTGCAGGTTGTCGATGACAATCCGATGATCCGCGAAGCCACGCGCCGGCTGTTCGAGGCCGAAGGCTGGTCGGTTGTCACCCACCCCTCGGCCGAGGCGTTTCTGGCCCAGCCACGTGCGAGGAACGCGGCCTGCCTGGTCGTCGATGCCCACCTGCCGGGGATGAGCGGCGTGAAGCTGCTTGAAAGGCTTCGGGCCGAGGGGGCGTTGCTGCCGGTCGTCGTTCTGACGGGCCATGGCGATGCGGCGATGGCGAGGGATGTGATGAAGGCAGGCGCGGCGGATCTGATCGAAAAGCCGGCCAGCGCCGCGGAACTGATGGCCAGCGTGACCCAGGCCATCGAGCGCGCGACCGATGACCAGGCGCGGCGCGCGGCCCGGCGTGCGGCGCAGGAATGCTTTGCCGAACTGACCCCGCGCGAGCGCGAGGTGCTGGACAGGGTTCTGGATGGCGCCCCGAACAAGATCATCGCGGCCGATCTGGGGATCAACCAGCGCACGGTCGAAAACCACCGCGCCGCGGTCATGCGCAAGACGGGGGCACGTTCGCTGCCCGATCTGGTGCGACTGGCGATGGTCGCGCAGCCCCTGGCGTCCTAGACCCCCGCCTCCCGGCCCCCGCGTTCCGGCCCCCGCCTTCCGGCCCCTGTGGCCGACGGTCCGTCACAGCCTGACCAGAAGCCGCCGGGACGGCCCCGACAGCCGCACCCGGATCCGCCCGTCAGCGGGTTCGACGGGCGCGCCGTCCAGGCTGGCAAAGGTGATGCCATGCCCCGTCCGCCCCGTGTTCTCGATGGTGATGGTCAGGGTACAGTCCACGATCCTGACCGTGGCGGCGATCCGCGGCCAGGCTTTCGGAAAGCACGGGTTCAGGATGATGTCCTGCCCCGCGCGGGTCAGGCCCAGCAGGCCCTCGATCCCGGCGCGGTGCATCCAGGCCGCCGCGCCGGTGTACCAGGTCCAACCGCCACGACCGGCATGTGGTGGCGTGGAGTAGACATCAGCGGCGACCACATAGGGTTCCACCTTGTAGCGCGCGGTATCTTCCGGGGTCAGCGCGTGATTGATCGGGTTCAGCAGCGCAAACAGCGCACCCGCGGCATCGCCGTTGCCCATCCGCGCATGGGCCAGCACCGCCCACATCGCGGCATGGCTGTACTGGCCGCCATTCTCGCGCAGGCCCGGCGGGTAGCCCTTGATATAGCCCGGGTCCTGGGGTGCGGCGTCAAAGGGCGGCGTGAACAGCAGCGCCAGGCCCGGATCCGGGCGGATCAGATGTTCGGACATCGACGCCATGGCGGTTGCGGCCCGCGCCGGATCGGCCGCACCCGACAGGACCGCCCAGCTTTGCGCGATGCTGTCGATCCGGCATTCCGGCGACGCGGCCGAACCCAGCAGCGCGCCGTCGTCATAGGTGCCGCGACGGTACCAGGCCCCGTCCCAGCCCTCGCGCTCGATGGCCTGTTTCACGCTGGCGCCATGTCGGCGCCAGGCCTCGGCGCGGGCCGGGTCACGCGCCCGCGCATGGGGGGCCATCGCGTCGAGCGTGGCGATCAGCAGCCAGCCCACCCAGACCGTGGTGCCCCGCCCCGCCGCGCCCACGCGGTTCATGCCGTCGTTCCAGTCGCCCGTGCAGATCAGCGGCATGCCGTTGGCACCGGTCAGCGCGATCGCCTGGTCCAGGCCGCGGGCGCAATGCTCGAACAGGCTGGCGGTTTCAGCCGCGGCACCCGGCTGAAAGAAGGCGTCATGCGCGCCCGCCGGCACGGCCGGCCCTTCCAGAAACGGCACCTGTTCGTCCAGAACGTCGGCATCGCCCGATACCGCGACATACTGCGCCACGGCATGGCCCAGCCAGACCCGGTCATCGGAAATCCGTGTGCGCACGCCCTGACCGGAATGGGGCAGCCACCAGTGCTGCACGTCCCCTTCGGGGAACTGCCGGGCGGCGGCGCGCAACAGATGCACGCGGGTCAGATCGGGGCGAAAGGCGGTCAGCGCCATGCCGTCCTGCAACTGGTCCCGAAAGCCATAGGCCCCGCTGGCCTGATAGAACCCGGCCCGCGCCCGGATCCGGCAGGCCAGGGTCTGATACAGCAGCCAGCCGTTCAGCATGATATCCATCGCGCGGTCTGGTGATTGCACCTGAACCGTGCCCAGAAGATCGGCCCAGTGCTTACGGACCGATGCCAGGGTGGTCTCGGGGTCAGCGGCGCGGTGGCGCAGGATCAGCGCCTCGGCGGCCGCGGCGCTGTCGGCCTGTCCCAGCAGGAACAGCACCTCGGCGCTTTCGCCCGGAGCCAGGACCAGCCGTCGCTGAAGCGCCGCGCAGGGGTCCAGCGCGGCCCCGGTCCGGCCCGAAAGCGGCGCATCCCCGATGCCCCTCGGTGCTGCCATGGTGCCGTTTCGCCCCAGCACCTCGGCCCGGTCACCGCTGCGGCTGGTGGTCTGCGCGCCCAGATCGGCAAAGGCGATGGCCCCGGGAAAGGCGATGGAAAACGGATTCCACGCCAGGATCGCGCCGGTCAGCGGGGCAATCCCGGTGATGACGTGGCGCGCCGTGGCCCTGCGCGACGGACCCAGCACCCATTCGGCATAGGCCGTCACCGACAGCCGGCGCGTCCGGCCAGACGTGTTGCGCAGCGTCAGGCGCGTGACCTTGACCGGGTCGTCCAGGGGTACGAACTGCACCATCCGCGCCGCGATCCCGCCGGCGGCATGTTCGAAGGCGCTGTAGCCAAACCCGTGCCGCGCCACATAGAGCCCGCTGTCGCGGATGGGCAGCGCGGTCGGTGTCCAGGTCTGGTCGCTGTCCACGTCCTGCAGATAGACCGCCTCGCCCGCCGGATCGCAGACCGGATCGTTCGACCAGGGAGTCAGCTGGTTCTCACGGCTGTTGGCGGCCCAGACATGGCCGGAACCCAGGGCCGAGACCTGAAATCCGAAACCGGGATTGGCGATCACGTTGATCCAGGGGGCAGGGGTGGTCTGCCCGGCGCGCAGGACCGTCACGTATTCGCGGCCGTCCCGGGCAAAGCCGCCGGTGCCGTTGAAGAACTCCAGCGCCGAGGTATCAAATCCGTTGGGGGCAGGGTTCCCGGCTTCGCGGTGGCCACGGGGGAGAGCGGTGGCGGGGCGGGGCGGCGGTTCGGGCGCAGGGGTGGCGGCGTCCATCTGCTGGCCGATGCTGCCCCGCCCGGCAATCAGGATCACACTGGCTACGGCCAGCAATTGCGCCCGCGCCTCGGGGCGGATCAGGTCGCTGCGCAGGATATGGACCTGGCCATCCACCACCCCCTTGCCGTGAACCACCCGGGGACGCGACTGGACCGAGCGCAGCGCGGCCTCGATCATCGTTTGCAGATCCTGCACATACGAGGCCGCGCGCTCGTTCAGGATCACCACATCCACGGCCAGCTGGTGCATTCGCAGGTATTCATGCGCGGCCAGCAGTTCCAGCAGGCGGGGCGCATCCTCGGCATCCTCGATCCGCAACAGGATGATCGGCAGGTCGCCCGAAATGCCATGGACCCACAGCGCCGATTGCGGCCCCGCCCCGGCCCTGATGCTGGCGTCCGAGGCCCGCAGGCGCCCGTCGCCCCGGATCAGCAGACCGCCCAGACGCTGGAAATCGGCGGCGGCGGCATGGGTCACGCCAAGATGGCGCAACTGCACCTGCGCCTGCGTCCAGGACAGGGTGACCGCCCGGCGAAAGGCCGACGGGTCGCGGTGGCGGTCGACCAGATCCAGCAGGACAGCGGGATCGTCGGCGATCATGGTCCAGAAGGTGACACGCACCACCCCCCCGGCCGGCACAAGCACCGACCGGCGCAGGGCAAAGACCGGGTCCAGGACCGTGCCCGTGGTCTGCGACAGCGGCGCCGCCGCCATCGCTGCGGCGGCGATGGTGCCGCCCGGCCCGATGAACCGGGCGCGGTCGGTCTCGAACTGAAGGGGCGCGGTTTCCTGTCCCTCGACCACCGCGATATGGGCGGCCCAGACCTCGGGGTCCGAGGGGGATCGGCGCCGCCGGGTGGCGATCAGGACACCCAGTTCGGGCAGGAAATCGGTCACCACGAACAGCTTGGAAAACGCCGGATGCGCCAGGTCCGCCGCCTGCGGGGCCAGCACCAGCTCGGCATACGAGGTCAGGTCGATCTGGCGCGGCTCGCGGCCGGGATTGGTCAGTGTCACGCGCCGCGCCTCGGCGTCATCCTCGGCCGAGACGACGACTTCGGTCAGCGTCGTCAGGCCATCGCCCTGATGGGTGAAGGCGGCCTGATGTTCCAGGAACACCGCCGAATGTCCGGTGGCGTCGGCTTCGCTGCCTGTGCCCGTGCCGCCGGGCTGCGCCCCGGCCGTCCAGCGCCGTCCCGAAACCCGGTCACGCAGGAAGATGAACGACCCGTGTTGGGCCGTCGTCGGATCATCGCGCCAGCGCGTCACCGCCAGGCCCCGCCAGCGGCTGAACCCGGCCCCGGTTGGTGTCAGCGCCACGCCATAGGCGCCGTTCGACAGCAGATGCGCCGTGGCCGGGGACTGGGCGGGTGCCGCGAAACGGCGCGCCACAGGCGCAATCTCGCGTTCCGGGGCGGCCACCAGAACCTCACGCGCGCGCGGCGGCGCCTCGGCCGCATCGCGCGGGGCGCGTTCCTGCAGCAGCAGGTCGACCGCCTTGATCATCGGCTCGGCGTGGAACCGGGCGCGCAGGCGGCCGTTCTGGATGGTATTGGCGATGGCGGTGATGGTCATGCCCTGATGATGCGCCATGAAACTGCGCACGATGGCCAGATCGGCGCCCGCAGGCAGGCGCGAGGGGGTGAAATCGACCGCCTCGTGGAACCCGAACCGCCCCTCGGCGCCCAGCCCGGCCAGCCGCCGGAAGTTGCGCAGCGCCTCGGCCGGGCTGATCATCGCCGCAAGCCCGGTGGCATAGGGCGCAACCACCCGGTTTTCGCCCAGGCCGCGCTTCAGGCCCAGCCCGGGCACCCCGAAGTTCGAGTATTGATAGGTCATGTCCAGATCCCGGGCGTTGTATCCGGATTCCGAGATCCCCCAGGGAATGCCCAGTTCCGCCCCGAAGGCCTGCTGGCGGGCGACGATGCGGCGGTTCGTCTGCTCGATCACCGACCCGGCCGGGCCGCGCATCACCAGCGACGGCATCAGATATTCGAACATGCTGCCCGACCACGAGATCAGCGCCGAGCCTGCCCCCATCGGGGTTGCCGCGCGCCCCAGCCGGAACCAGTGGCGGGTCTCGATGTCGCCCTTGGCGATCGCGAACAGGCTGGCCAGCCGCGCCTCGGACGCCAGAAGATCGTAGCAGCTGGGATCAAGCCTGTTCGCGTCGACCGAAAACCCGATGGACAGCAGCTTCTTGTCGGGGTCGAACAGGAAGCCGAAATCCATGCCGGTGGCAAAGTCGCGGGCGGTCCGTTCCAGCGCGGCCAGACGCGAGGCCGGATTCAGGCCCCTGTCGGCGGCCTTGCCGGCAAGGCCAGTCTGCACGGCACCGACCCAGCGGCCCAGGTCGGAATCCGTATCGCAGACCTGCCCGGCACGTTCTACGGCGGCGTTTGCAAGGGCCAGCAGCGCGTCCAGCGGAGCGCTGTCCCTTGCTGCCGCATCAAGGCTGGCCAGCAGATCGCGCAGTTCCGCGTCGGTCTGGCCAACCAGCGCGCCCTGGGCCAGCAGCAGCGTATCGCGCAGCCCGGCGCGCCAGGCGGTCTCATCGACCTGGGGCTGCCTTTGCCATTCGGCGCAGGCCTGTGCCACCGCGATCAGATGCCCGGCCAGGTTGCCGCTGTCCACCGATGATACATAGGCCGGCTCCAGCACCCGCAGATCATCGGTGGCGTGCCAGTTGTGCAGATGGCCGCGAAACGTCGGCATCCGCTGCATCGTGGCCAGCGTCCGTTCCAGCCGCGACAGGGCATCCGACAGCCCGATCCAGCCCAGATCCCGGGCGGCGGTGACCGACAGCAGATACATGCCGATATTGGTGGGCGAGGTGCGCCGCGCCAGAACCGGCTGCGGGGTTTCCTGAAAGTTGTCGGGCGGCAGGAAATGGTCGGCCTCGGTCACGAAAGTCTCGAAGTAGCGCCACGTGCGGCGGGCGATCAGCCGCAGGCCCTGGGCATCTGCCCCGGTCAGCGGGGCGTCCCGATCCGGCGGCACGGGCCGGCTGATGCGATGCGCGACAAGGGGCGCGGCCAGCCACAGCAGCGCAAACGGCAGGATCAGCGGCCATGCACCCGGGTTCAGCGCGCCGGCCGCCATCACCATCGTCACGCCCAGACCCACGCCCCCGGCCATGTGTCGATACTGGCCTGCAACGCCCGGCGGGCCGTCACGCGTCGTCTGGGCGGCCGTGACCCATTCCAGCAGGTTGCGCCGTGACCAGCCCAACCGCCAGGCCGTGCGCAGGATCGCATCGGCCATCCGCAGGGCCGTGTCGGGCAGAAGCACGACCTTCAGCGCGATCTGCGCCAGCGCGGCGTGGGCATCGGCTACAAACGCGGCGAAATGGCTGCGCGCGGTGATCCCCGCCCGGCCCGGAAGCACGACGAAGGGCAGCGGCAGCAGATGCGGCAGCGCCAGCATGGCCAGCACCGCCAGCGTCCAGCCGAAGGCCATCGGCAAGGGCAGGAGCCAGCCCAGCACAAGCGCCAGCAGGGTCAGCGGTGCCGTCAGGGACCGGCGCAGGTTGTCGATGATCTTCCAGCGGCCCAGCGGGGGCATCGCGCCATGCTCCTGCGCCACCCGCCCCAGCAGCCAGGGCAGCAACTGCCAGTCGCCCCGGACCCAGCGGTGCTGCCGGCGGGCGGCGACGTCATGGCGGGCGGGAAAATCCTCGACCACCTCGATATCCGACACCAGTCCGGCGCGGGCGAAGTTCCCTTCGAACAGGTCATGGCTGAGAAGCGTGTTGTCCGGCACCCTGCCTGCCAGCGCTGCCGCAAAGGCATCGACATCATAGATACCCTTGCCCGTGAACGAGCCTTCGCCGAACAGATCCTGATAGACATCCGAGATCGCAGCGGCATAGGTGTCGATTCCGGCGTGGCTGGCGTGGACCCGCTGAAAGACCGACCCCTCGGCCCCGACTGGCAGCGACGGGGTCACGCGCGGCTGAAGGATCCCGTAGCCTTCGGTCACGCGCCCCGGGTCCGGATCAAGGGCGGGACGGTTCAGGGGATGCGCCAGCTTGCCGATCAGCCGCCGCACCGTGTCACGCATGAGCCGTGTGTCGGCATCCAGCGTGATGACGAACCGGACATCCTGCGGCACGGTGCAAGGCGCCACGAAGCTGGTATCGGGTGCCCCGCGCAGAAGGCGGTTCAGCTCGGCCAGCTTGCCGCGCTTGCGCTCCCACCCCATCCAGACCCCCATCGACGGGTTCCACAGCCGGCGCCGGTGCAGGAACAGGAACCGGTCGCCACCCTGCGCCGGATAGGTCGCGTTCAGCCGAGCGATCCCCCGGGCTGCCTGGGCGATCAGTTCGGCGTCCCGGGGCTGCGTTTCGGTGGTGGCATCGGGCCAGTCCGCCAGCAGCGCGTAATGCAGCGCGCCGTCGGTGCTGGACAGGTGATGCACCTCCAGCTGGTCGATGCTGTCGGCCATCTCCCGGGCCGAGGTCAGCAGGATCGGCACCGCGACCAGGCTGCGCAGGTCCGGCGGAACCCCCCGGGCCAGTTCCAGCCCCGGCAGGCGCCGCGGCGCAACCGAACGCGTGACCACCAGATTGACCAACGCCAGCCCGGCCTCGAACGCCAGCCCCAGCCCGGCCAGCGCCAGAACCGCAACCGCCCAGCCCTTGGCACCCGTGCCCCACAGCGCCAACCCCAGAATCCCCGCCCCGGTCAGGCCGATGGCGGCCAGATATCCCGGCAGGCCCAGCCGCGCGATCAGCCGCCTTGCGCCCAGCCTGATCCCCGGGGCATGGCCGATACGGGCCTCCAGCG
>JAFIED010000283.1 GCA_020832805.1 Pararhodobacter sp. | reverse complement strand
CCCGCACCCGCCCGCCGGCGCCCTGCCGCTGCAAGAGGCGCCGGCGATGGAACTGCCGGTCATGGGCCGCATTGCTGCCGGCACGCCGATCGACGCCATTTCGGAAGTGTCGCACAGCATCGCCGTGCCCGGAACGATGCTGTCTGGCAAGGGGCAGCATTACGCGTTGGAGGTAAAGGGCGACTCGATGATGGAAGCCGGCATCAACGACGGCGATATCGTTGTGAGCCGCGAGCAGACCATGGCCGATAACGGTGATATCGTCGTGGCCCTGGTCGAGGGGCATGAGGCGACATTGAAACGCTATCGCCGCCACCATGGCATGATTGCCCTGGAGGCCGCCAACCCGGCCTATGAGACACGCCTGCTGCCCGAGGATCAGGTACAGGTGCAGGGCCGTCTGGTAGGCCTGATCCGCAGTTATTGACCCCTTGCCGCGCTTGCAGCGCCATATGAGATGCGCGCGCGCTGCCGTAACCCGTGGTGTTCGAGCATTTCCCTGCCTTCAGGACCAGGCTGACAGCGCGACGCCGGCCTCTACCTGACACGGCTAGCTGACACGGCGCCGCAAAGGCGCTGCTGACGGCTTAGCCCGGCACGATGCCCGTGCCCGGATCACTGCTGACCACTGCGGTCACCAGATCCTGCATCCAGGACCACAGCCCCGCCGACACATCCTGCGGCGCCGGCAGCGCATGCACGCCGCGCCCGTACAGCACCGCATAATGGGTCAGCGCCACCAGATGCGCGCCCAGCGGGCTCAGGTGAACGGAATCCCTGAAAAGCGCCCCTATATCCGACAACTCTGCCGGCGCTTGCCCCTCGGCGATCGCATCATAGACGGCTGCCATGACCAGAGTGGCGGGGATCATGCGCATTTCGGCCGCGCCCTCGGGCCGGTTGGCGTTCACATGCGCCATGATCGCCTGCCACTCGGCATACTCGCGGTCAAGCCGTTCGCGCCAGGGCAAGGCGATATCCGGGTCATGGCTATCGGCCGGCGGGTTGGACTCGAACGCCACCCAGGTCGCATATAACAGCACCTCGGCCCCCGCCCCGCCCGCACCGTTTTCCCAGCCGTGGCGCGCCCAGCGCAAGGCCCAGTCATCGGAATTGTGCCAGCGCCGGGTACCAGACAGCGACACACGCTCGGTGATCACCAGAACATCGTAATCGGCAATCCGCACGCGGGCGTCCACCGGCTCTGACGGGTTGTTCCATCGCCAATCCAGCGGGCTGCCGGGAATCGTCGAGCGGTCGATCACACCCCGTGGCCCCCCCGCAGCGCGCACCAGCCGTTCAAGCGGTTCGGGCAGCGGGTCCGTCAGGCTGTGGCCGGACAGCACCACGCGGCGATCCAGCGGCAGCGGGCCCACCGGCGCCACCTGCAGATCGGCAACGGGTTGCGGGGCTTCCTGTACCACCGCCTCTGCCAGCGCCTGCCCGATGCCGCGCTCGGCCAGTCGCTGGCCGTAAAGCTGCCCCAGCGCCAGCGCACCGATCAGGGCCAGCGCCGCCGCCGCCAGTGCCGTTTTCGTGAATCGCATCAGACTGACCCCTTTTCCCGCACCATCCGGGTGGCAGCCCCTGCATAGCCTGCGATGCAGGGATCGTGCTACCCCCTTATCAGCGGTTGTTCATCACGACGAACCGGGGCACTGTGCCGCCATGAGCATCACAACGAACAGCCCGCCCATGACCTTTGATTCTGTTCTGACCGCGCGCCGCTCGGTGCGGGGGTATCTGCCGCAGCCGCTTGACCCCGCGCTGATCCGCACGGTGTTCGAACTGGCAAGCCTCGCGCCATCGAACTGCAATGTGCAGCCCTGGGAAACGCATGTCGTTTCTGGCGACTCGCTGCGCGCCCTTGGTGCAGCGATGATGGACCGGGCCCGGACCGGCCGGCCCGCCGCGCCCGATATTCCCATGTCCGGCGGTTACACCGATGTCTGGCGCGCGCGCCAGATCGGCTCGGCCAAAGCGCTGTACGGTGCCATGGGCATTGCGCGGGATGACCATGAGGGACGCACCACCGCCTTTTTGCGCAATCTTGATGCTTTCGGCGCGCCGCATGCCGCCTTTGTCTACCTGCCCGCCCCCTTTGACCTGCGCGAGGCCGCCGATCTGGGTGGCTATGCCCAGACCTTGATGCTGGCCATGGCCAGCCGGGGCATCGCCAGTTGTGCCCAGGGGGCACTGTCGCTTTATCCGGAACTGGTGCGAGAGCATCTGGGGCTGCAGGAGGGGCCAAAGCTGATCATGGGCATCGCCTTCGGGCTGGAAGACCCGGACCATCCCGCCAACGCCGCGCGCACCGACCGGGCCGCGCTGGAAGACCTGGTCAGCTTTCACGGCTGACCCGGGTGATTCCCCGGCAGGCCCGGCCTGGGCCTGCCGCGTTTCCACCAACGATCAGGCGGCAGCGCGCAGGCCAAGGATGGCGCGCGCTTCCTGCACGCTGGCCACCGGACGGTCGTAACGGGCGCACAGATCGACGGCCCGGCGTACCAGCGCAGCATTCGATGGCGCCAGGGTGTCGCGGTCCAGTCGTACATTGTCTTCCAGCCCGGTGCGGGTATGCCCCCCACGGCTGATGCACCACTCGTTCACCGTCAGTTGCGCGGCACCAATCCCGGCGGCGCACCATTCGGCATCGGGGGCGAACCGCTTCAGCGTCTCGATATAGAAATCAAAGATGCGCTCGTCTGCGGGCATCGCGTTCTTCACGCCCATCACGAACTGTACGTACAGCGGCCCCTTCAGGCGCCCGTCCCGCGCCATCTTCGCAGCCTGTACGATATGGCTCAGGTCAAAGGCCTCGATCTCGGGCTTGATGTCATGGGCGCGCATCTCGCTGGCCAGCCAATCCACCAGATCAGGCGGGTTCTCATAGACGCGGGTCGGAAAATTGTTGCTGCCCACTGTCAGCGAGGCCATATCGGGCCGCAGAGGCAGCATGCCACCGCGCGCTGTGCCTGCACCCGAACGACCGCCGGTAGAAAACTGGATGATCATGCCGGGGCAGTGTTCCTGCAGCCCTTCCTGCAGGCGGGCAAAACGGTCAGGGTCGGAACAGGGTTTGCCCGCATCGTCGCGCACATGCAGATGGGCGATGCTGGCGCCGGCCTCGAAAGCCTCCTGCGTGCTCTCGACCTGTTCGGCAATGGTGATCGGCACCGCGGGGTTGTTTTCCTTGGTGGGCACCGAGCCGGTGATCGCCACACAGATGATGCAGGGTTTGCTCATGTCCTCTCCTTGAAACGTGCCGGCCGCCGGCGCGGCTGCCCCCGGCCCCCCCCCGGGGGGGGGGGGGGGGGGGGGGGGGGGGGCCGCCCCCCGGGGGCGGGGGCGGGGGGGGGGGGGGGGGGGGGGGCGAGCCCCCCCCCCCGGGCCCCCCCCCCCCCCGCCCCCCGCGCCCCCCCGCGGTCCCATTTCAGCGCCACGGC
>JAFIED010000276.1 GCA_020832805.1 Pararhodobacter sp. | reverse complement strand
GCCGTTCCCGATAAACGGAAAGCGGCCCACCTTTACCGTGTGGCCGGCTGCTTTGGCCTTTTCCTCGGTCAGGCCGACACTGGCCACCTGAGGCTGGCAATAGGTGCACCCCGGAATGCTGCCCGGCCGGACCGGATGCGGGTGCTGCCCGGCGATCAGTTCCGCCACCATCACCCCCTCGTGGCTGGCCTTGTGCGCCAGCCAGGGCGCGCCCGCCAGATCACCGATGGCCCACAGCCCCTTGACCCCGGTGCGGCAGTATTCATCGGTCACCACATGGCTGCGCTCTACCGTGACGCCCAGCGCCTCCAGCCCCAGCCCCTCGGTATTGCCGACGATCCCCACGGCCGAGATCACCGTGTCGAATTCGGCAACCTCGGTCTTGCCGCCGCTTTCCAGCGTGGCCTTCACGCTGTCCTTGCCGCGCGCCAGCTTCGTCACCGTGGTCTTTTCACGGATGGTCATTCCCTGTTTCTGGAACTGCTTTTTTGCAAAGGCCGAAATCTCGGCATCCTCGACCGGCAGGATGCGATCCAGCACCTCGACCACCGTGGTTTCTGCGCCCAGCGTATTGAAGAAGCTGGCGAATTCGATGCCAATGGCACCTGACCCGATGACCAGCAGCCGCTTGGGCATATGTCTTGGGACCAGAGCATGGCGATAGCTCCAGACCCGCTCGCCATCAGCCTCCAGCCCTGGCAGGTCGCGCGCGCGCGCCCCGGTTGCCAGGATGATGTCCGGCGCGGCCAGGGAGTCCGCGCCCTTGTCGGTCTGGACGCGCACCTTGCCCGGCGCCGGGATCGTGGCCTCGCCCATGATCACCGTCACCTTGTTCTTCTTCAACAGATGCCTGACCCCGCCGGAAAGCTGCCCCGCCACCCCGCGCGATCGTTTGACCACCGCATCCAGATCATAGCCCAGCCCGTCGGCCTTCAGCCCGAATTCCTTGGCGCGGTGCATCAGGTGGAACACCTCGGCCGAGCGCAGCATCGCCTTGGTCGGAATGCAGCCCCAGTTCAGGCAGATGCCGCCCAGCGATTCCCGCTCGACCACCGCCACCTTCCTGCCCAGCTGCGCGGCCCTGATGGCCGCCACATAGCCACCCGGCCCGGCCCCGATCACCACGATATCGAAACGCTGCTCTGCCATTCCGTCCCCCTGCAAACCGGTCAGGCGACTGCCCCAGACAGAGGCGCCCTGAAACTGGTTTAACGTTAAACCAGTTCAGTGCTTCTGGCAATCGGAACGCTGCCGTTGCCCCGCGCAGACCGCGAGGCGGCCTCAGACCATCGCGCGGACCATCTCGCCATAGCCGCCGTCGGCGACAAAGGCCGCCTCGGCCGGCGAGCTTTTCCTGCCCAGCACCGCGTTGCGCCAGGGAAACCGCCCAAAGCGCCGGATCACGTCGCGGTGCGCGCGGGCATGGCGGATGTTGTCGGCACCCGTCTGCGGCAGGCGCACCAGCATCAGGCAGACACAGCGGTCCTGATCGAACAGGTTTTCGGCGTGCATGAAGGGCAGATAAAAGAACTGCCGCACCGGCTCTTCCAGATGCAGGTCCAGCTTTCGGTCGATGCAGACCCGCGCCGCCGACCGGGCCAGATGATCGGTCGCAAAGGCGCGCGAATCGTCACGGAAAAGATGACGCGGAAACTGGTCGGTCAGGATCATGTAGGCCAGTGCGCCGATCGGATTGCTGAACCATTCGCGCCGTCTGCCCGCATTGGCGTCTTCCCAGTCCTCGCGAAAACGCGCGCCGATCTCGTCATCCAGCGCCGCACCACCGGCATACCAGCCTTCCGGGCCCACATCGCGCCAGAACCGGACAATTTCCTCAGCCCTTTGCGTCGGCATGCAATGCTTCCTCCGTATCAGACGGCGTGTCGGTCTGGGCAGCCTCCAGCGCCGCCCCGACTGTCACCGCCGACGCCGTCGGGGTCAAGGGGGTGTAGCCCCCCTGATCGCTGATCGGCGGTGCCTCGCGCCGGGACATGCGCCACAGCACGTAAAGCACCAGCAGAGACGACAGCAATCCGATGAACAGGAAAAACCCGCCCGGCCCCCCGACCCCCATCATCCAGCCGATGATCAGCGGCCCCGCAATGGCGCCGACCCCGTTGATGAACAGCAGCCCGCCCGATGCCGCCGCCATGTCTTCGGCCTGCAGAAAGTCGTTGGTATGGGCCAGCAACAGCGCATACAGCGGGTTGGCCAGCCCGCCGATCATCAACGCCACGCCCAGCATGGCCACGAAAGGCAGCGCCAGGACTGCGCCGGCAATCGACACGATCGCACACATCAACGCCACGCCCATGATCAGGCGGCGGCGGTCCATCCGGTCTGACAGCCAGCCGATGGGATACTGGAACAGCAACCCGCCCAGATAGATGGCCGAGACAAAGAGCGAGATTTCCAGAACGCTGAGTCCCACCAGCCCGCCCCAGACCGCCGCCATGCCGAACAGTGCCGAATAGACCCCGCCCATCAGGAAGATGCCCACACAGCCAAGGGGCGAGATGCGAAACAGACGGATGAAGCCCATCGACCGCGTGGTCGGCACTGCCGGCGCCGGTGTCACCGACAGCAGGATCGGGGTGAAGGACAGCGACACCAGAACCGACGCCACCACAAACAGCGTATAGCCGCCAGGATCTGCCAGGTTCAGCAGACCCTGCGCCGAGATGATGCCCACCATCTGCACGATCATGTACAACGACAGCGTCTGCCCACGGGTCTCGTTCGTGGCGGTATTGTTCAACCAGCTTTCCGCCGTGACATAGACCCCGGCAAAGCTGAAACCGATGATCACCCGCAGCAATGTCCAGACCACCCATTCCGGCGCCGCCGCATACAGCACCAGCACCGCCGATATCAGCGAGCCCAGCGCAGCAAACACCCTGACATGCCCCACCCGCCTGATCAGCGTGGGCGTCAGCTGCGACCCTGCCAGAAAACCCACGAAATAGGCCGACATGATGACGGACATCTGCGTTGTCGAGAACCCCTCGATAACCCCGCGAATACCCAGCAGCGTACCCTGGATACCGTTGCCCAGCATCAGCATCATCAGGCCCAGCAACAGCGCCCAGCTTGCCCCGAATACCTTCAGCATGGCGCACACCGGGCAGTGCCTGAACGCGGCCGGACGGGGAAAAGGTGAAAGGTGATAGGCTGCATTGTCCCTCGTGGGGTAACGGTCTGTTTCGGGCGGTCGGTCGGGTTTTGCTTGAATCGATCAGGCGGAACACGGATTAAGGTATCATTAAGGCTGCGATGCGTCGCATCCAAGACAAGACCCATACGAGACGAGGCCGACAGATGTCCATGCCGACCCCGATCGCCCCCCTGCCCTGCCCGCCGCGTTCGACGGGGCGCCTTGATGCTGCCCTGGTTCATGCCGGGCTTCGTGCCGCCTTTGATCCGGTGCATCAGGCCTGGATCGACACCAAACGCCCCGATGACCTGCATCCCGGCAGCGATGCGCTTGCCCCTGACAGCAACGGCCGCGCCGATGCGCTTGCCCTGGCCGGGCTCAGCCTGCGCTGCTGGGCGCCGCATGATCTGGCGGTGCTCAAGGCGCTGCTGGATGATCCCGCGGTCTGGACACACATGCCGGAAGCCTATCCGGCGCCGCTGGACGAATCAACCGCCCGCCTGCTGATCTCTGCCGCCGCCACCCTGCCCCGGCAGGCAACGCGGGCGGTGCTGAAGGGTGGCCTGCCGGTCGGGCAGGTCAGGCTTGAATGGGGCGGCATCGGCCAGGGCACCGGCAGCCCGCGCCAGGCCGAGCTCAGCTACTGGCTGGGGCGCGCGCATTGGGGCCAGGGGCTGGGCAGCGCCATGGTGGCAGGCGCCACACAACGCGCCTTTGCCAATGTTCCGGGTCTGATCCGCCTGACAGCCAAGGTTCAGCCGGCGAACGCCGCGTCCGCGCGGTTGCTGAAAAAGGCAGGCTTTGACCGCTGCGACGCCCCGGCCGGCACCCGGTTCGCCGATTGGCACTGGTATGCGTTGCGCCGCCAGCATCGCCTGGGCGCTGCCCTTGCCTGAACGGGCGCCGATCACGCCTTGTCGCCGCTGCCTGCCGGCGGCGGCCAGGCGGTCGTGACAGCCAGCCGACAAGGCGCCGCGCGGCGCCTTACCGCCCCGTGGCGGGAAATAGCAGTGACGCATCGCCATAGGAAAAGAAGCGATAGCGCGCCTGCACCGCATGGTCATAAAGCGCTCTGGTTTCTTCCACTCCCATCAGTGCCGAAACCAGCATCAGCAGCGTCGATTTCGGCAGGTGGAAATTGGTCATCAACCCATCGGTCAATCGAAACCGATAACCGGGTCGGATGAAGATGTCGGTGGTGCCCTGCCAGGCCTGCAGCAGCCCGTCAGGGCCCGCCGCACTTTCGATCAGCCGCAGCGCGGTGGTGCCCACGGGTATGATCCGTCCTCCGGCGGCGCGCGCGGCGTTGATCCGTGCCGCCGCCTCGGCCGAAACCGACCCCCACTCGGCATGCATCTTGTGCCGGCTCACATCATCCTGTGTCACCGGCAGAAACGTGCCGGCGCCGACATGCAGCGTGACTTCGGTCAGGCCGACGCCCGCCGCCCGCAAGGCATCGATCAGCGCAGCATCGAAATGCAGGCTGGCCGTCGGCGCGGCAACCGAACCGGCATGACGCGCCCAGACCGGCTGGTAATCCTCGTTGTCCCGGGCATCGGGGGCGCGACGGCTGGCGATATAGGGCGGCAAGGGCATCTGACCGGCTTGCGCCAGGGCGAGATCGAAATCGGCACCCGTGCGGTCAAAGACCAGCAGCGCGTCGGCATCGCGCCGGGCGGTGACATGCGCCTCCAGCCCACCGGCGAAGACCAGCCTGTCACCGGCGGCAAGCTTGCGCAACGGTTTCGCCATGACCCGCCAGGCACCGCCCGGCGCGGGCTCCATCAGGGTCACCTCGATTCGCGCGCGCCCGCTGCCGTCGCGGCTGGCGCGCGGGCGTTCACCCGGCAGGCGCGCCGGAATGACCCGTGTGTCATTGATCACCAGCATGTCACCCGGGCGCAGGATCGCGGGCAGGTCGGCCACATGCCGGTCCGCCAATGTGGCCCCTTCGGCATGCAACAGCCGCGCCGCCGGGCGCGGCCG
>JAFIED010000269.1 GCA_020832805.1 Pararhodobacter sp. | reverse complement strand
GCCCCGGCGGGGGCGGGGCCCGCCCTACAGCGCCGGCCTGGGGATTACCCGTTTGCGGGGGGGGGGCGCCGGGGCGCCCGGGCGCCGCTCATCCGCGCTTACATCTCGGCTTCAATCTCTGCCACATGCGCTCGGAAGGCCTCAAGGATCGCCTCTGGGTCTTCGGCACCCAACTCCCGGGCACGGTCGAACCAGGCGCTGAACACCGGGGTCAACGCTGCCTCCATTTCGGCGACCAGTTCGTCGGAGATCGGCGCGACGGTGCGCCCCGCTGCCTCCAGTGCGGCGATCCCGGCCTCATCGTTCAGATCCTGCCATCGGCCCAACTCCCGCACCAGCGGTTCGCCAGAGATCGCCATGATTGCCTCCTGATGCTCGGGCGCCAAGGCGTTCCAGCTATCCTCGTTGATCAGGATCGACATTGTCAGGTTGTAGATGCCGCCGGGGATCTGCGAGGCATCGGGCAGCACCTCTATGAGGTTGAAGCTTTGCGCCGCCTCCAGGTTCATCAACACGCCATCGACCACGCCGGTGGACAACACCTCGTAGATCTCGTTCAGCGGCGTCTGCACCGGCACGCCCCCCAGCGCACTGACCGACCGGCCCACGGCCTCGGACCCGACGCGCAACCGCTTGCCGCGCACGTCGCCAAGCGAGGTCATGATGCCGCTGTTGAGGTATATCGCGCCTGGTCCGTGCGTGAATACCGCCAGCGGCACCACCCCGTCGAATTCGCCGTAACGGGACAAACGCTCCTGATAGGTACGCCAATAGGCGACCGACGTGGCCTCTGCACTGTTGCCCAGGAATGGCAACTCGCCCACCTGCTGCAGGTCCAGCCGGCCTGGCGTCACCCCGTTCAGAATGAAGACGATATCCACGATACCGTCCAGCACGGTGTCGAACTGCCCGGCCAGGGTACCGACAATCGCCGGCGTCGGTTCCACGCGGACAGCGCCGCCGGTCACCTCGGCCCAGCGTTCCAGATAGGGGTCGATGACGTTGACCCGCAACTGGTGCGTTGGCGGCAACCACTGCGAATAACGCAGGACGGTTTCTGCCGCGAGCGGGCCAGCGGTCAGCGCCAGCGCAAGCGCCGACACGGCAAGAGCCGAAGGTGTACGCATCGATGTCTCCTCCCAAGAGCTTCGAACTGTCTGTGCGTCAGCGTCTCACAATCGAGGGCGACAGGACTTGCGAAAAGACACTGAATGCGGTGCCGCGGCGTTGTTCCTGGGAAGTCCCGCGCGGGCAGGATTCACGTTCTGGGCCGTTCCCCCAGACCCACCAAAGGATATCGGCAAGGTGAAACAGACACTCTGAAGAATGTTTCCATGACGGTGTGGATAGTGGCCTAACCAGTATCATCCAGTGGAGTGGAGGGACGCTGGTCAGGAAGTTGATCGCTGCCCAGAAAATTGTACTACGATCAGCTCAAGCAATCGAGAGCCGAAATGCCGGGTGCCGGCAGGCGGACAATGCAGTGCTGCCCTCAGGACGCGCAGGGCGCGCGGCCATGGCGGGGCATTCAGCCCCGCAACAGGTCGGCCAACACCGGGTTTGGAAAACGGCGCTGCAGGGTGACGGCCAGAAATGTCTCTTCCATGTCCGGCAGGGCATCGGCCTCGGCCAGAACACCCGCCGCCAGCTCGTCTTGCACCACAATCCGCGGAATGACCGCCAGGCCGACATCTTCCCGCACCAGAAGCCGCATCATCGCCATGTCATCCACCTCTGCCACGATCGACACGGCAATGCCCAACCGCGAGACAAGCGCATCAAACCCCGCACGCAGCGCCGTTTCCGGGGCTGGCAGGATCAGGGGCGCCCCGGACAACCGTGCCGACAGCGGCATGGCATTGCCGATCCGCGCGGGCGTGCCGATCAGGCTGACCGGCTGCTGGGCCATGCGATGCACAAGATAGCGGCTGGCAGCATCGCGCGGCGGGGCCAGATTTGTCAGCACCACATCTTGTGCCAATGCCTCCAACCCGCGCAGCAATTCCGCCTGACTGCCCGAACGCAGCACCACCTCGACATCCGCCCGCCCCAGGACCGGGCGCAGGAATTCAAGCTGAAAATTGCGTGACAGCGTGGCCAGCGCCCCCACCCGCAGCGCCCGCCGCCCCGGACCGTGCTGGCGCAGGATCGCGGTCAGATCCTCGGCGGTGCGAAAGATCGCGTCGGCATGATCCAGCGCGATGCGCCCCGCCTCGGTCATCAGCAGCCCGCGCCCGCGCCGCTCGAACAGGTCATGGCCCAGCGCCGCCTCCAGCGCACGCAGCTGCGCCGACAGCGCCGAAGGCGACAGATTCAGCCGCCGCGCCGCCCCGGTCAGCGTGCCGTCATGGGCCACGGCGCGGAACAGCCGCAGGTGGTGAAGGTTGGGTGTGGCCATGAACCCTTCGCATGCTGCGCAACTGTTCTATCTGATAGCATGATCCAGCATAAAATATGTAATTTTATTTCATCTATTTCCGGTGTCTGTACGCGCCATCGCCCCCGACATCCGGAGATCCGCATGGACCTGTTCCTTGACTTCCTGGCCGCCTTCGGGCGGCAGCTGCAATCGCCCACGCTGGCCTTCCTGCTGGGGGGCATGGCCATTGCCGCGCTGGGCAGCCGGCTGGACATCCCCGATGCCATCTACCGATTCATCGTGGTGGTGCTGATGCTGCGGATCGGGCTTGGCGCCGGAATCGCCATCCGCGAGGCCGATCTGTCCGAACTCATGCTGCCGGCGCTGGCGGCCAGCGTGCTGGGCGTGGTCATCGTGCTGATCGGCCGGCTGACGCTGGCGCCGCGCGCCGGCCCGCGCCCCGAGGACGGGATCGCCACGGCAGGTCTGTTTGGCGCCGTCTCGGCCTCGACGCTGGCCGCCGCGATGGTGCTGATGGAAGAGGACGGGCTGCGCTTCGAGGCCTGGGTGCCCGCGCTTTACCCGTTCATGGACATCCCCGCGCTGATCACCGCCATCGTGCTGGCCCAGTTGGCCCGCAAAAGCGGCAAAGTACGGCCCCGGATCAGCGCGATCATCGTTGACAGCCTGCGCGGCTCGGCCCTGTCGGCGCTGGGGTTGGGGCTGGTATTGGGCGTGATCGCGCGGCCAGACCCGGTGTTCGCCAGCTTCTACGACCCGCTGTTCCGGGGCTTCCTGTCGATCCTGATGCTGATCATGGGGATGGAGGCCTGGGCCCGGCTGGCCGAATTGCGCCGCGTGGCGCATGTCTATGCCATCTATGGCCTGACCGCGCCGCTGGTGCATGGGGCGCTGGGCTTCGGCCTGGGGTATCTGGCGCATCTGGCGACCGGCTTTTCACCTGGCGGGGTGGTGTTGCTGGCGGTGATGGCCGCGTCCAGTTCCGACATCTCTGGCCCGCCGACGCTGCGCGCGGCCATCCCCTCGGCCAATCCGGCGGCCTATATCGGCGCGTCCACCAGCATCGGCACCCCCGTCGCGCTGTTGTCGATCCCGCTGTGGATCGCGCTGGCCGACGTCATCTTCAGCCTGTGAGGGACCTGACCATGACCACATCTGCCGTAAAACTGACCGTGATTGTCGAACGGTTGCTGAAACCTGCCGTTGAACAGCTGCTGACCAAGGCGGGCGTCACCGGCTGGTCGGTCTTCCCCGGGGGCGGCTGCGGGTCACACGGGTTGCACCGGGCCGAGGCCGCGCAGCTGGTGCGCGAATTCGCCATCGTCAAGATCGAGGCTGTCCTGCGCGACCGCGACACCGCCGAGAGTATTGCCCGGACCCTGACCACCCAGTATCTGGCCAATCAGCCCGGCATCGTCTGGTTGTCCCCGGTCGAGGTCTGGCGCGCAGGCAAGTTCTGAGGCCCGCCGTGCTGCCTTTGCATGCCCCCGCACCACCGGCACGGCGCATGCAAGGCACAGACGATCAATTTCGCACGGCCGCTGCAAGCGTTGTGATCTGGCCGACATCAACATCGCCAATCACGGAATAATCCAGTCCGGACTCTGTCCAGTAGGCCATGCTTTCCGTTTCCAGCCGAACCACGCGATAAGCGTAATCCGGCTGATCGGGTGCATGAGGCGTGACAGAAACGGTTACGCTGTTCCCCTCTTCGTTGCGGAAATAGAAGATGGCGAGCGGGCCGTCATCGGTCGACAGCAGCCTTGCGCTTTCGACCTCATAGCCCAGACGACGCAGTTCCGGACTGTCGATCTTGCGTTGCATCTGGGCCGATATCCAATCCAGCGCGGTATCGATCTCGTCGGCCTGGAACTCGGCCTGCTGCATCGAAATCTGCCGCATCGCATAATGTCCCGCCATCGTGGCAGAAACAAACTGCGGATACGCCGCGCCTGTCATTGTCGTGGACGCGCTGAACAGCCCATGCGCGCCCCACCCTGCGGTAAACAGCAATACGCTTGCAGCGATCCGGCCAAGCGCAGGACCCATCAGAAAGGCGCGGCGCTTGCGGGCCTGCAGCTTGGCGGCGAGTTCGCGTTCCAGCGCGGCAATGCGCATGTCGGTGGGCAGATCATCTGCGGTCTGTGCCATCTGCCGGATCAGGTTGTTGTGGTGGCGCCAGCTTGCCGTTGCCGCGCGCGCCTCTGGATCACGGGCAAGGCGGGCCTCGACCTGCGCCATCCTTTCGGGCGACAAGGTGCCGTCAACATAGGCCATCAGGTCATCATCCAGCCCAAGGCCGTGTTCGGAGGGGGTGTCTTGGGTCATCAGAGGCTTTCCTTTCTGCTCAGAACCGCCAGCTTTCCCGAGGCGATGCCGGAAACGATCCGGCGCAGGGCTTCACGCCCGCGCCCCAGCCGCGACATGAATGTACCCAGCGGCACATCAAGCGTGCGGGCGGCCTCTGCGTAAGACATCTCGCGCAGGGCGATCAGGATGATGGGCTTGCGCTGTGCCTCTGGCAGCTGGTCCAGCGCCTGCAGCACCTGCTTCAGCTCAAGCTGGGTATGCTGGTGATCCTGCACAACCGGTTCGGGCAGATCCGGCGCGGCATCCGTGCGGGTTTTCGCGCGGCGCAGGTCGCTGACATGGGTGTTGTGCATGATGCGGAACAACCACGGGCGCAGATTTGTGCCCGGTTGCCAGGTGTCGGCCTTGTCGATCGCCTTCAGCAAGGTCTCTTGCACCAGATCATCCGCGGCGGCGGGATCACGGGTCAGAACCAGCGCATAGCGGCGCAGGCTTTTGGTGTGCGATGTCACTTCGGTTTTCAGACTCACAGCCACGCCTCCGATCACGGTTTCAGGACATACGCACGACAGGCCGGTTTCATCCAAAAAAATTTGCGGTGCGCGCGGAAACCCTGCGCGATGTGCGGATTAAACCGTTGCATCGCGCGTTTGTGGGGGTGAACAAGCGGGCGCCATCGCCCCGACTGCCGCGTTACAGGAGGGTTTCATGGGCAATGATCTGATCATCCGGCCACAAGTTCCGGCCAAACGGCCCGAATTCTCGCTTCCGGGGCTCGTCTTCGGGACAAGACCACGCGTCATTGTAAAGCGCAGCATCTGGATGCTTGCCGCGGCTTTCGTGCTCTATTTCGGGGTCATCGGCAACCTGATGCACCGTATTGATGCAAACCTCGAATTCGCGCCCCCCTCCCCGATCGAGGGGGGCAGTCACGCCGTCAACATGGCCGAGGCGCTGATCACGCGCGAAGTGGTCACGCACCGCTGGACCGCCAACGACCCGTTCTTCTTTCCGACGGCGTTTCACGACAACATGCCGAATTTCCAGCGCGGCATGATGCGCGCGATCAGCCGATTCACGCTGGAACTGGAAAACCAGATCGGACGACTGCGCGGGTCGTCCGCCATCGATTCCGATCTGGAAAGGGCCAGCGGGCTGCTGCAATTCCCCACTGATGTTTGGATTTTCGATCTGGACCAGTCCTTGCTGCCCGTCCAGCCCGCAGAAACACAGTTCGAGGCTGCCGCGCGGGCCTTGCGGGCCTACAACACGCGCGTTGCAATGGGCGGTGCGATCTTTGAAACGCGTGCCGATGCTCTGGCCCTGACGGTCGATCGCATGGCCAGCGAACTGGGGTCCCGCGCCGCCATCGTCGATGATCACGTCAGCGCCGACCGCTTTATCCTGGATATGGTCGCGGATGATATCTTCTATTTCAACAAGGGCATGGCCTATGCCTCTTACCTGTTGCTGCGCGAACTGGGGCGCGATTTCGAAAATGTCATTGCCGGGCAAGGCCTGACCAGGGTCTGGCACCAGGCCCTTGAAAGCCTGCGCGAAGCGTCGCAGCACCAGCCGCTTGTCGTGCTCAACAGCTCGGGGGCCAACAGTTTTCTGGCCAATCATCTGCATCTGCAGGGGTTCTACCTGAAGCGGGCGATCCTGCAGCTTGACGAGATCTCGCGCGTTATCCGGGCAACACGCTGACCGCCACCTTAGGCAACCCGGCATTCAGCCCTTCAACGCGCATGGCGCCCGGATGAGCAATCATCCGGGCGCCTTTCTTGTGTTGTCGATCACTGATCCGGCGACGGGCAGGTGCCCCGCATGCAAGACGGGGCGCCTGCGTATCGACAAATGAAAAGGCCGGGCATCTGGCCCGGCCCTGTCATGCTGGTTCTGGCGCCGCCTACTCGGCTGCGATGGCATGTCGTTCATCGGCGTCGTCTTCGACGAGCGCCAGAACTTCCCTGGCGATCTCGGCATCGCGGCGGGCGCGCAACGCCAGATCGTCGACATCAAGCGCCAGGGTCTTGTGCGACATGCCCAGGCGATTCAACTGCCGCTCGGTCAGGCGCTTCAGGGTTGCCGTTATGATGATCAGGTCACGTTCATGCAGCCAGGCGTCATAGGCGCCGGGCTTGCGATACCGCAGACGCCCCCAAAGGCTGATCAGCCCATCCTTGCGCAAGCTGGGGCGGGCAAGCTGTGGCTGATTGGTCGAGGTCATGGACATGGTATCCTCCTGCTGTTGATACCGCACAAACGCCCGCGCACGGGGTTTCATCCCGGGCTCACCCCAAGGTGAGCGGTTTTTCCGATTTCCGCCGCATGAATCCGCCCGCGCAGAAAAGCCCGACAAAACGCTTTGGTTTTTTTCGGCCCGGCGGATGAAAACCCGGGTTGAGGCGTTCTTCAACCAACAGCGCAAAAAGACCTTGCGCACCCTTGGCATGGATTTCCCGACGGACCGGACAGGCAGCCCCTCCGCCGCCCATGTCACAGGCATGATCAACAACAGGCTGCCCGGAAAAACACGATGCGCGCAACCTCTCCCTTGCGCCTGAACGCGTCTGCGCGGGTGCCATCGGTCATTCCTTCTGACCGGCCGGATGGGCCCGCGGCCGATGCGGCGCAAACGCCCCCGGCCGTTCGTCCGCCTGCCCTGCCCCGCCGCCTGCACAGCCTGCGGCGGGGCGGGATATCGGTTCTGATCCTGTCTGTCATGTGGGGAGCGTTGACCGGCTGGCAGCTGGAGGCGGTCATCTTTGGTGCGCCGGCTGTCTTTCTGGCGGCCGCCCTGCCCTGGATGTTGCCCGCGTCGCCCGGCTGGCGCCTGTCGTTGCGCGGGATGCTGATCTTTGGCGTCTGGTTCACGGTGCAGTCGGTGCGGGGTGCGGTGGATGTCACGCTGCGCGCCCTGTCGCCCGATATGGGTCTGCGCCCCGCATTCTGCGCCTATCCACTTGCCCTGCCAGCGGGGGCGCCGCAGATCACCTTCATCAACACGATCACCCTGCTGCCCGGAACCCTGTCGGCCGAAGTCGTCGACGACACGGTCATCGTTCACATGCTTGACGCGCGCATCGATCCGGCGCCGGGGCTTGCTGATCTCGAATACCGTATCCGGTTGCTGTTCGCCCTCTCCCCAAATCCGGAACATCTGTCATGACGAGCTTTCTGTCCCTTATCCTGATTGCGCTGCTGCTGTCGATCCTTGCCGGACTTGTTCGCGTCTTTCGTGGCCCTGCGCCGGCCGAACGCATGCTGGCCGCGCAGCTTTTCGGCACCGCGGCCGTGGCCATCCTGTTCGTGTTGTCGCAGCTGATGGACATGCCCGCCCTGCTTGATGTCGCCATGGTCTTTGCGCTGCTGGCGGCCGTCACGCTGGTGGCCTTTGTCGTGCTGTCGTCCCGGGGGGTGCGCTGATGGCGGAGGTGATTGCAGCGGTCCTGATGACCGCGGGCACTGTGTTCTTCATCGCGGGCACGGTCGGTCTGTTGCGCTTTCCTGACATCTATTGCCGCCTGCATGCGCTGACCAAGGCCGACGGGTTGGGCCTGGCGCTGATCGCGCTGGGTACGGCGCTGCTGGCGGGGTCGGCGGGCGCGGTGTTCCGCATTGCGCTGATCTGGTTCTTTGTTGCCGTTGCCAGCGCAACCTGCAGCCATCTGGTTGCCCGCCACGCCCGCCAGACCGGGACGGAGGTGCAGCATGGCTGATCCGCTGATGATCTTCGACATCTTGCTGGCCTTGTCGATCGTGGCGCTGGCAACGGCATCGCTGAGTGTGCGTGACCAGTTCACGATGATTGTTCTTTTCATCATCTTCGGTCTGTTGTCGGCCCTGGCCTGGGTGCGGCTTTCGGCACCCGATGTCGCCTTGGCCGAAGCGGCTATCGGCACCGGCGTGACAGGCGCGCTGCTGCTCAAGACGCTGCACCACCTGCGTTTTGTCTCTGGCAGCCGGAACCGGCAGCCGATGACGGGCGTGGCGCCTCTGCCTCCCGTTCCCCTGGGCGTGACCCTGGCCAATGCCGCATTCTGCGGGCTGATCACGCTGGGGCTGGCCGCGGGCTTTCTTGGGGCGCCCGCAGCCGGGCCAGGCTTTGACATGCTGGTGGCCGAGGCCATGCCCACAAGTGGCGTGGCGCATCCCGTCACGGGCGTTCTGCTGAACTTCCGCGCGTATGACACCCTGATGGAGGTTGTTGTGCTGCTGGCCGCCGTGGTTGCGGTCTGGCAGATCGAGCGCGGCCTGTCAGAGGCGCCTGCGCCAGTGATGGGCGTGGTCTGGCAGGGTTTCGCGCGCCTCGCCCTGCCCGCCATCGTTGTGGTCGGCACCTATCTGCTGTGGGGCGGGGCCGAGGCGCCGGGCGGCGCCTTTCAGGGTGGCGCGGTGCTGGCGGCCATGGGACTGCTGTTGCTGTTGACCCGCGCCTATGTGCCCCAGCCCGGCCATCGGGGTATCGCACGCTGGGCCTTTGTGCTGGGCACGGGAGTCTTTGCACTGGTTGCCCTGCTGGTTGCGGGCGGGGGGCGCGTGGCCTTCGAATACCCGCTGGAACACGCCAAGACCCTGATCCTGCTGATCGAGGGGATGGTGACAATCTCCATCGCTGTAACGCTTGCCGCGCTGTTTCACGGGCGCGAGCCGGTCGCGCTGACCACCGGAGGGCGCCATGACACCTGACCTGATCTATGGCCTGACCGGGATCGCCGTTTTCGGCATCGGGCTGGTCGGCGCGCTGTGTGCCCTGGACCGGCTGCGCCGCGTGCTGGCGCTGAAACTGTGTTCGGTCGGTGCAGGGTTCCTGCTGGTGGTGGGGGCATGGCGCGCGCCACCCGGTGTACCCGACCCCGTTCCCCATGCGCTGGTGATCACCGGCATTGTCGTCATGGTCAGCGCCACCGCCGTGGCCCTTGCCCTGATCCGCCGCCTGCAAACCCTGGAAGCCGAAGATGAGCGTTGACCTTTCTCCCATCACCCTTGCGATCTTTGTGCCACTTTTCGGGGCGATCATGGCCTTTCTCTTGCCGCGTGCGGCATCCGTGATCGGCCTTGCCACGCTGGCGCTGACCACGGGTGCGGTCATCTGGCTGGCGCGCGCGGTGTTGACCGGGGGTGCAGTGGTTCTGCCCCTTGGCGGCTGGGGCGCCCCCCTTGGCATTGATCTGCGCGCCGACGGGCTGAGCGTGGCCATGCTTGGCCTGACTTGCGCTGTCGGGTTTCTGGTCAGCGTCGCGGCGCTTGACAGCCTCAAGGGGGCCCAACAGGCGCGCCAGCGGCAATACTTCTGGCCGCTTTGGCTGCTTTTGCTGACAGGCATGAACGGCGTCTATCTCGGCACCGATATCTTCAATCTCTATGTGATGATCGAGGTGATCGCCCTGGCCGCGGTTGGCCTGACCGTTCTGAGTGGCAGCCGTGCAGCCGTGCAGGCCGGGCTTGAGTACATGTATGCCTCGATCCTTGGGGCGCTCCTGTTCCTGATGGGTGTCGGCTTCATCTATCTGCAACTGGGCCGTCTGGATTTCGCAGGCCTGACCGGGGCAGAGCCAACCGGCGCCCTGATTGCAGCGCTGGCATTGATGTTCGTGGGGCTGGCGCTGAAAACCGCGCTGTTTCCCCTGCATTTCTGGCTGCCTGCGGCGCATGCCAATGCAACCGCGCCTGCCAGTGCGCTGCTGTCGGGGCTGGTGGTCAAGGCCGCGCTGTATATCGTGCTGCGCCTGGCGCAATACATGCCGTTTCCATCGGAAACCCTGCTGACACTGGTGGGGCTGATGGGGGCCGGCGCGGTGATCTGGGGCGGCATCCAGGCGCTGCGCGCCGAACGGCTGAAATTGCTGGTTGCGTGGTCCACGGTGGCGCAGATCGGGCTGATCTTTGTGGCCTTTGCCCGCGCGGGCGAGGTCGGCCTGCCCGAAAGCTGGAAGGCCGCGGCATTGCTGATCCTGGCCCATGGCATCGCCAAGGCTGCCATGTTTCTGGCCGCCGGGCGCATCAAGGACGAGATCGGCCATGACGTGATCCGCGATCTGGACCGTTCGCCGATCCGCCCCACGCTGGCGCAGTTCACCTTTGCGCTGGCCGCCATCAGCCTGATCGGCCTGCCGCCCTCGCTGGGTTTCATCGGCAAATGGTCGTTGATGGAGGGGGCAATGGCGGCGGGCTACTGGCATTGGGTTGCCGTCACCATGGCCGGGACGCTGATGTCGGTGGCCTATTTCAGCCGCGTGTTCGCAGGCTTCCTGCGCTTTGACCGGGTGCGCGCGCCGGTGGGCGAGCATCAGGGCTGGGCGCTGGCCGATGCGGCCCCCCTGACGCTGGCCCTTGCCGCGATCGGCCTTGGCCTGCTGGCGGCCCCGATCCTGGGTTTCATTGAAATCGGTTATCCCTTTGGAGTTGCGCCATGATGGATGCGCCCCTGCTGCCCCTTTTCATCCTGCTGACCTCGCTTCTGGCCGCGCCCGTTCTGTTTTCTCTGCCAGAACGTGCCGCACGGCTGCGCACCGGCATCAACCTGGGCATGGCCGGGCTGAAAGTGGCCCTGGTTGCATGGCTCAGTCTGAAAGTCAGCCAGGGCGTGATCTACGATCTGCGCTTTGAACTGCTGCCGGGACTGGAATTCAAGTTGCAGGCCGATCCGCTGGCGATCCTGTTCATTGCGCTTTCTGCCGTGCTGTGGCTGATCACCACCATCTACTCGGTGGGCTATCTGGAACATGGACCCCATCGCGCGCGGTTCTTCGGCTTTTTCAGCCTGTGCGTGGCAGCGACCGTGGGGATTGCCCTGTCCGGCAACCTGTTCACCTTCCTGCTGTTCTACGAATTGCTGACACTGGCCACCTATCCGCTGGTCATTCACCGGGGCACGGCAGAGGCGTTGCGCGCCGGGCGCATCTACCTGATCTATACCCTTGCGGGCGGTCTGGTGCTGCTGCTGGGGACGCTGGGCCTGTGGGTGCTGGCAGGAACCACCGATTTCGTTCCCGGTGGGGTGCTGGCCTATGTGGTGGCAGTGAACCCGCTGGCGGCACAACTGCTGTTCGTGGTGCTGATCGGCGCGCTGGGGGTCAAGGCGGCGCTGTTTCCGTTTCACGTCTGGCTGCCGATCGCCATGGTCGCCCCTGCCCCGGTGTCTGCCCTGCTGCACGCGGTGGCCGTGGTCAAGGCCGGCGCCTTTGGCATCATGCGCGTGGTCTACGAGGTCTTCGGCATAGAAACGGCCCAGGCGCTGGGCGTGACCGCACCGCTGGCGGTGCTGGCGGGTGTCACCATCATCTATGGTTCACTCAAGGCAATCACGCAGGATGACATCAAGAAGCGGCTGGCCTATTCGACGGTTTCGCAGGTCAGTTACATCACGCTGGGCGTGGCGCTGGCCAGCCCCTTGGCCGCCGTGGGCGCGCTGGCGCATCTGATCCATCAGGGCCTGATGAAGATCACCATGTTCATGGTCGCCGGCAACCTGGCCGAGGGGCTGGGCGTCAAGCGCGTCAGCCAGATGGACGGGGTGGGTCGCGCCATGCCCGGCTCGATGCTGGCCTTCACGCTTGCCGCGCTGGGCATGATCGGTTTGCCGCCCTTGGCCGGGTTCGTCAGCAAGTGGTATCTGGCCCAGGGTGGGCTGGAGGCAGGGCAGGCCTGGGTGATCGAGCTGTTGCTGGGCTCCAGCCTGCTGAATGCGATCTATTTCATGCCCATGCTGCACAGGGCCTGGTTTCGTGATGCCGCACCCGAAACGACCGGCGCGCCGGGCCGGCCGCGCATTGGCTGGATGCTGGCCGTGCCCCCCGCCGCCACCGCCGCGCTGGTTCTGATTGCAGGGGGCTTTGCCAATGCGCCCTTCAGCCCGCTGGAATGGACGCGATTCATTGTCGCCATCGAGTATCAGGAGTAAGCCATGAGCCTTGCCCCCTTTGTGACCGCCCTGGCGCTGCCGCTTTTGCTGGCCCTGGCGCTGATCTGGCCACAGGCACGCAGCCTTGTCTGGCGGATGATGCCCTTTGCGCCCCTGCCTGCGCTGGCACTGGCGCTGTTGGGCGATTTGCCGATGCACGCGCAGGCTGATTGGATGATCCTTGGCCTTCAGTTCGGACTTGATGAAATCTCGCGCCTGTTCGTGATCTTCACCGGCCTGCTGTGGTGCGCCGCCGGGGCCAGTGCGCGCCACTGGATGCGCCATGACGCGCGCGCCACCAGCTTCGGCGTCATGTTCCTGATGGCGCAGACAGGCAATCTGGGGCTGCTGCTGGCGCTGGATGCCGCAAGCTTCTATGCCTTTTTCGCGCCGATGAGCTTTGCCTCTTACGGGTTGGTACTGCACAGCCGTACCCCACAGGCACAGGGCGCTGCGCGGCTGTATATCGGCTTTGTCGTACTGGGCGAACTGGCGCTGTTTGCCGGGCTGGCACTGGCCGTGGCACAGGCGGGGTCGTTTCATGTGGCCGATCTGCGCGCGACCGCGCTGTCGGACCCGGCGGTTGCACTGATGATGATCGGCCTGTGCGTCAAGCTGGGCATCATGCCGCTGCATTTCTGGCTGCCGCCTGCCCATGGGGCCGCGCCAGTGCCGGCCAGCGCCGTCCTTTCCGGTGCCATGATCAAGGCGGGGCTGTTTGGCATGATCACGCTTTTGCCGCTGGGCGGTGTCACCTATGCCGACCATGGCACGGTCATGATGGCGGCCGGCATGGTGACGATCTTTGCCGCGCTGCTGCTGGGTGTGCAGCAGACCAGTCCAAAGGCGGTGCTGGGCTATTCCAGCGTCAGCCAGATGGGCATCCTGGCGCTGGGGCTGGGCGCGGGGCTGATGGTGCCCCAGGCATGGGTGGCCATTCTGCCCGTGCTTGTCTTTCTGGCTGCGCATCATGCGCTGGCCAAGGGCGCGCTGTTTCTGGGCACCGGTGCCTTTGCGGCGCAGACCGGCCCTGCGGCAAAACTGGCCGTCACGCTGGCGCTGCTGTTGCCCGCATTCGTCCTGGCCGGTCTGCCCGCCAGTTCGGGGGCGTTGGGCAAGGAGGCGCTGAAGACCGCCTTCAACGCCGGCTCGCCCGTCTGGCTGCCGTGGTTGACCGTCGCGCTGAGCCTGTCCGGCGTGGCGACAACCCTGCTGATGGCGCGTTATGTCGCGATGATCTGGCTTCACCCGCCCGGGGCCCCTGCAAAGGTCACGCAAGAGGCGGTTCTGCTGCCCTTTCTGGCGCTGGTCGGCGCGTCGCTGGCCTTGCCCCTGGTCTGGGTCGCCGTTGCCGGTACGCTGGCTGCGCCGATCAGCCAGGCAGCGCCAGGTGCACTTTGGCCTGTCGCACTGGGTGTCGCCATGGCTGCTGGCGTCGCCATCCACGCGCATGCGCAGCGCATTGGCCCGGCGGTTTTCCTGGCGCAGATCACAGCGCCGGGCCGTGCCTTGGCCCTGCGGGCAGACAGCATACTGGCCGCAAAGCGCCGCGCAGCCCGCAGGCTGGCTCATGCCATGCCAAAGGCCATAGGCGAAACCGCCATGCGCTGGCGGCTTGGCCAGACGGCAATTGCCGGCCTGATCGCGCTGACCTTGCTGCTGGAGGCAGGCGGCAGCCTGCGTGGCGAAGCGGCCATGCCCCCTGCGGCGCAACCCGGTGCCGCGCACCCACCCGGGCACATGCTGCCCCCTTACTTTGAACCCTGATGTCCGATCCCAGTTTGCGAAAAGGAGACCTAGCCATGCTTCAGGAAACCGAGTTCAAGATTTCGTCCCGCATCACCCCGGCGCCTGCACAGGCCGGTTTCAGGCTGTTGCGCTATCGCGTCAGCAACTTCCGGTCGGTCATGGATTCCGGCTGGCTGCACGCCGACACGGTGACGGCCCTGATTGGCGTCAACGAATCCGGTAAGACCAATCTGCTGCTGCCCTTGTGGAAACTGAACCCCGCGGGCGAAGGCATGCTGCAGCCCACATCGGATTATCCCAAGGCCCTGTTCACCACCATCCGCAACGCGCCAGACCAGTTTCAGTTCATCACGGCGGAATTCGACACCGGCCAGGAGGCCGCGCGCCTTGCCCAGCTTGCCGGCATTCCCGTGGCACAGGCGCGCTGCGTGTCTGTGGCGCGGCTCTATGACGGCACTTATCGGATCAACTTTCCTGACTACAGGCTGGATGAGGATGGCGCGGTCGCTGCCGCGCTGACAGCATTGCGCGATGCGCAAAAGGACCTGGGCGCCATCACCACCGACCCGCTGTGCGATGCAGCCGCCAAGCAGGTTGACGTGCTGCTGGACGAACTGACACGCACAGAGAACGTGACCGGCAATGACCTGCGTCTGGCCCGCAATTGCGTGGCGGCGCTGATCCCGGAAGAGCCGCCTGCCACCAGCCATGTCATCCCCTTGCTGCGGGCGTTGCAGAAAGCGCTGGGTCAGCACATGGCCGCGATGATTGCCCCAGACCCGGCCGCGAGAGAGGAGATACGCCAGGCGGTGATCGAACGTCTGCCCCGGTTCGTGTATTATTCGAACTACGGGAACCTGGACTCGGAGATCTACCTGCCGCATGTCGTGGACAACATGGGCCGCGCGGATCTTGGCGCAAAGGAAAGCGCGAAAGCCCGCACGCTAAGCGTGCTGTTCGATTTTGTCGGCGTGCAGGCGCAGGAAATACTGGAACTGGGCCGTGATTTCCGGGACATCCGCGACGAGGCCGAGGCGCAGATGATCGCCGAAGAGGGCAAGGCCGGGTTGGTGCGCAGCCTGTGGCGGCGCGCCAACGGCCGTGACCAGCAGCCCGATTCCGCGCTCCTGGCCCAGATCGCGGAATCCAAGCGCACGCGCTCTATCCTGCTGCAATCGGCGGGCACCAAACTGACCGCAAGATTTGCCGATTGGTGGAAACAGGGCGACTACCGCTTCCGGTTCGAGGCCGACGGCACCCATTTTCGTATCTGGGTGGCCGATGCGCGCCGCCCGCAGGAGGTCGAGCTTGAGCACCGCTCGACCGGGCTGCAATGGTTTCTCAGCTTCTTTCTGGTCTTTCTGCACGAGGCCGAGGGGGCGCATGACAACTGCATCCTCCTGCTGGATGAGCCGGGGCATTCGCTGCATCCGCTGGCACAGCGTGACCTGTCAGCGTTTTTCGAGGGTTTGGCACTGAAGAACCAGATACTTTACACCACGCATTCGCCCTTTCTGGTCGATGCCGACCGTCTGGCGCGGGCGCGCAAGGTGTTTGTCGGTCGTGATGGCTCGACCCGGGTCAGCGGTGATCTGCTGGAGGCCGAGGGCAGCGACAGCCAGCGTGGTGCCGGCTTTGCCGTGCGCGCCGCCCTCAATCTGGCGGTGGCCGAGGTCAGCATGGGCGGGGCACAGCCCGTGCTGGTGCAGGGCCGGGTCGAGCAGACCTACCTGAGCGTCATCAAGACCCTGAGCATTGCCTCTGGCCAGTTCATGCCGCAGCGCGACATGATCTTTGCCCCTGCCTGTGGTGCCGAGGTCATGCAGGTCATGGCGCGCCTGCTGAGCGAAACCCAGACCCGGTCGCCCAAACTGGTGCTTGATGGCTCAGAGCAGGGGCGCGCGCTGGCGGGCAGACTGTCTGACAGCAACGATGTCATCCTTCTGCAGGGCATCACCAGGCGTCAGGACAGCACCGTGGAAGATCTGTTCCCCGCCGACGAACTGGCGGTTCAGATGGACCGGGTGGAACGCAGGCCAGAGCGTCTGTTTGCCGATAGTTTTGTCGCCGGACGGCCCTTTGTTGCCCAGGCGCTGGCATGGGCCCATGCCGAAGGCATCATCCTGCCCGAAGACTGGCGGTTCCAGCTGGCAGAGCGCATGCGCCGCAAGATGCTGGACGCAGGTCCGGCACGGCTGGCTGACGAGACCAAGGCTCTGTGGCGCACCCTTTTGGGCAAGCTGGCCAGCGCGTAAGGACACGGCCGTGTCATGCTGTCTCGTCATGCACTTCCGGCCACATTGGCAGATCCCGCCGCATTGCGTTGCGGGATCTGCCTTGTCTGGCGGGCTTTGGCCGTGTCTTGCCCGGCGCGCCCGCGTATCGACATGGCAGCGGCGCCGCTTGCTTGCCAAAGGGCCCCCTGGCTGACGCGGCGCTTCGGTTTGGCTTGCATCGGGCGGCCAACGCGCGCATTCAGACCGGCATGTCCGACCCTTTGACGCCAGAATTGCCCGCACTCGCCAGCCTTGGCTGGTCAGGGTTTCTTGCCGATCAAGTGAAGCCCGACGAAGCGCATCTAGACCGGCTGCGCATAGCGACCGTTCATCGTGCCAGAATGACGGCGATCTCCCGGCAGGGCCTTGTCAGGCTGACCCTGCCTGCCCATGCGAATACCGCCGATCATGCGGTTGGCGACTGGGTTCTTGTCCAGCCCGAAACCCGGCTGCTGGTGCGCCGACTTGACCGCAAGTCGGTGCTGCATCGCCACATCGAAGGCAGGCGGCATCCGCAACTGATTGCGGCCAATATCGATACGCTGTTCATCACGACCTCTTGCAACGACGACCTGAACCCGGCGCGGCTGGAACGCTATCTGGCGCTGGCGAATGAAGCCGGGATAACGCCGGTCATCGTGCTGACCAAGGCCGATCAGGTGCCCGATGCCAGGCCCTATTGCGACCGCGTGGCCGGGCTGCAGCGCGGGCTGCATGTTGTGGCGCTGAATGCCCATGCGCCAGAGGCCGCGCAGCGTCTGGCGCCCTGGTGTGCCGAGGGGCAGACCGTCGCGCTGGTCGGATCGTCAGGCGTGGGCAAGTCGTCATTGCTGAACACCCTGTCCGGAAAGGCCCCGGAAGAGGCGCAGTTGACCGGCAGCGTGCGCGCGGCCGATGCCAAGGGGCGCCACACCACCACGGCACGCTCGTTGCATCCGATCATCGGCGGGGGCTGGGTGATCGATACGCCGGGCATGCGCGCGCTGCATGTCGGCGATTCATCCGCGGGTCTGGATCAGCTTTATGCCGAGATCACCGAGCTTGCCCCGCTGTGCCGCTTTCGCGATTGCACCCATGACCACGAACCCGGATGCGCGGTGCAGGCGGCGGTGGCGGCGGGTCGGCTTGATCCAGCGCGGCTGGCACGCTGGCGCAAGCTGCAGGCGGAAAACCTGGCGAACACCCCGGTTCAGACTGGCCCGCGCGGCAACAGGACAACCCGTTTCCCCGGCAAGCGACACTGACACTTGCAGTATCACCCCCACCGCTGCACGGCGCCAGGGGCGGCGCAGGCATCGCGCAGACCGATGCCAAGGCCGGCACCTCAAGGGCGCAGCGTTTTCTGCCCGATATCGCCGGGCACATCAATCCGTCTGCGCCATGTCGCTGTGGCAGTATCGATGATACCGCCCCCGCCATGACCGCCGCCCTTGCCTAGCTGCATTTCGAATGCCCGCAGGCCCGGCAGGTCATGCATCCCTCGATCATCACCATTTCAAAAGCCCCGCAAGAGGGGCATGAGGCACCGCGCCGGCCTTCCTCGCCCACCGCCATCCGCGCGGCCTCGGGGTCTGTCTTCAGCCCCAGCCCAGCGCCTTCGATGAAACCGATCTTGACCAGATGTTCCTCGATCACGCCGCCGATGGCGGCCAGAATCGAGGGAATATAGCGCCCGCCCATCCAGGCCCCGCCGCGCGGATCGAACACCGCCTTCAATTCCTCGACCACGAAGGACACATCGCCCCCACGCCGGAACACGGCCGAGATCATCCGCGTCAGCGCCACGGTCCAGGCGTAATGCTCCATGTTCTTGGAATTGATGAACACTTCAAAGGGCCGACGACGGCCAGCCACCACCACATCGTTGATGGTGATATAGATGGCGTGTTCGCTGACCGGCCATTTCAGCTTGTAGGTCTGCCCCTCCAGCGCGGCGGGGCGGTCCAGCGGTTCGGACAGATAGACCACCTCGCCCCCCTCTGCGGGTGCGGTGACGGGCGCCGTGGCCGGCGCCTCTGGCGTGACCGACAGCACCGAGCCCGTCACCGCATTGGGCCGGTATGTTGTGCAACCCTTGCAGCCGGTTTCCCAGGCCGTCAGATAGACGTTCTTGAACGCCTCGAAAGAGATTTCCTCTGGCACGTTGATGGTCTTCGAGATCGAGCTGTCCACCCAGCGCTGCGCCGCGGCCTGCATGTGCAGGTGGTCGTCAGGGGTGAGGGTCTGTGCGGTGACGAACGCCTCTGGCAGGGGGGCATCGCCCTTCAGCCGGCGCCATTCGGCCAGCGCATAATCCTCGACCACCTCTTCGCGCCGGGTGCCATCGGGCATCAGCACCTTGCGCGTGTAGCTGAGGGCAAAGACCGGCTCGATCCCGGACGAGACATTGCCGGCGAACAGGCTGATCGTGCCGGTCGGTGCGATCGAGGTCAGCAAGGCATTGCGGATGCCATGGGTGCGCACGGCCTCGCGCACGCTGTCATCCATCCCCGCCATGGTGCCCGAGGCCAGATACCCCTCGGCGTCGAAGAGCGGAAAGGCGCCTTTCTCGCGCGCCAGTTCGGCCGAGCCCAGATAGGCCGCGCGCGCAATCGCGCGCATCCAGGCGCCGGTCTGGGTCACTGCCGGCTCTGCACCATAGCGCAGCCCCAGCATGATCAGCGCATCGGCCAGCCCCGTCACCCCCAGCCCGATACGCCGCTTGGCCTGCGCCTCGCGCGCCTGCTCGGTCAGCGGGAAGCGGCTGGCATCGACCACGTTGTCCATCATGCGCACGGCCACGCGCACAAGCTCGTCCAGTTCGGCGGCATCGATATGCGCGGCATCGGTGAAGGGTTCGCGCACCAGCCGCGCCAGATTGATGCTGCCCAGCAGGCAGGCCCCGTAGGGCGGCAGGGGCTGTTCGCCGCAGGGGTTGGTGCCGGCGATGGTCTCGGCATAGGCGAGATTGTTCATCGCGTTGATGCGGTCGATGAAGATCACGCCGGGTTCGGCATAATCATAGGTCGCGCGCATGATCCGGTTCCACAGATCGCGCGCCGGCAAGGTGCGATAGACCCGCCCGTCAAACACCAGATCCCAGGGGCCGTCATTGCGCACGGCCTCCATGAAAGGATCGGTGATCAGCACCGACAGGTTGAACATGCGCAGCCGCGCCGGGTCGCGCTTTGCCTCGATGAAGGCGTCGATATCGGGGTGGTCGCAGCGCATGGTGGCCATCATTGCCCCGCGGCGCGACCCGGCCGACATGATGGTGCGACACATCGCATCCCAGACATCCATGAATGACCGCGGGCCGGATGCGTCGGCCGCCACCCCCGCCACCGGTGCGCCCTTCGGGCGAATGGTGCTGAAATCATAGCCGATCCCGCCACCCTGCTGCATGGTCAGGGCAGCCTCTTTCAGGGCCTGAAAGATGCCCGCCATGCTGTCCGGGATGGTGCCCATGACGAAACAGTTGAACAGGGTCACCGACCGCCCGGTGCCGGCGCCTGCCAGGATGCGCCCGGCAGGCAGAAAGCGGAAATCCTCCAGCGCGCGGTAGAACTGATCCTCCCACCGCGCCGGCTCGGCCTCGACCGCCGCCAGCGATCGCGCCACGCGGCGCCAGCTGTCTTCGACAGTGGCATCGACAGGCGCGCCTCCCGCTTCCTTCAACCGATACTTCATGTCCCAGATCTGCTCTGCAATCGGGGCGGCGAAACGGCTCATGGGCAATGTCCTGCGCTGTCGGTGAGACCGGCAAGCATAGGCCGCTGACCCGGCACGGTCAACGACAGGGCGGCATGCTGCGGCAAAGGTTTCAGCCGCTGGTCAGCCGTAACGGTTCGGCCCCGGGTCGCCCCGCGTGCACATGAAGGCCAGCATGACGATGACATAGATCAGAAAGGCAGCACCGCTGAGCAGCATCAATGCCAGCGCGTTGCCTATCGGATCGGTGGTCAGAAAGGCGGCACCCATGAACAGCATCATCAGGAATGTCCAGGCGATCATGCCCAGAATGAACCCGCCAACCCACCAGCCGGAGCGCCCGATATCATGCAGCCGGCGCCATGTGACCGAAAGCATGGGGATGAACACGGCCAGCGAGGTGATGGCGTTCAACGGCCCCAGGTCATCATCCGACATCGGTACGCTGAAATACACCGCGTCCAGCAAGCCGGTAACAATGCCCAGCAGCATGGTGAACAACACGAAATACCAGTATTCCGAACGGCTCGCCCGGCCGGAAAAGGTGAAATACCGCCGCAGGCAGACCGAGACAGCCTCGCCAAAGCCGCGTGCGGGTGCCCCGCGGTACAACCCGTCCGGACCGATGTCATGCAGCACGGCGGCTGCCGGCACTTGCTGCGGCCTGTCACGCAGATACCGTTCGGCCCGCTGCGACATGCCGTTTGCATCCGATGGCCTGCCGGGCGGCTCTGGTGGCTGACTGCCGGGCACCTCAGGCGGTTGTCCCGGGCCAGGTTGCCGACCCGGAAAGGAAAAATGCCGCTCTGCCGTTTCCCAGCCCTGCAGCCCTTGCCGCCAGACCAGTGTCTGCGCATCGACGACGCCCTGCCCGATCAGCCGCGTCATCTCGTCCTGCGTGACCGGTCCGATACGGGCATCGCCCTGCACATAATACCACCTTACCGCCACCTTGCCCCGATCCTTGCCCCGATCCTTGCCCCGGTTCTTGCCTGTGCTTGCCTGACAGACGCCGAACGCTCACCGAAAGGCGGGACCATGTCAATCATCGTGCGAGATGTCGGCGTGGCTGATCGCGCCTGTTGCCCCTCTGGCCGGTGCGGTCTATCTGTCAGCGCATGACCGGCTCGCTGAATCTCATCAAGCTTTGCGTCGGCGCCGATGGCGTCGACGATCTGATCGACTGGCAACGCAACCCCCGCGCCCTTGGCCCCGACGGGCTGCCGCGCCATGTCACGCGCATGTGGCCCAAACGCGCCGACGCGTTGCTGGCCGGCGGGTCGCTTTACTGGGTGTTCAGGGGCACCGTCCTGGCCCGCCAGCGCATTCTGCGGCTTGATCCTGCCGAGGGTGCCGATGGCATTCGACGCTGCGCCATCGTGCTGGACCCGGCCATCACGCGAACCGAGCCGCAACCACGCAGCGCCTTTCAGGGCTGGCGATACCTGACACAGCAGGATGCCCCGCGGGATCTGGCGCCGGCGCGCCCGGGCGACGATGAACTGCCGCCGGAACTGGACGCCGCACTGGCCGAACTCGGGCTGCGCTGACGGCCTTTTCTGCGGGCTTTTCCATGCCCTGCCATGCCCTGCACTGCCATGACACGCCGTGAAGAACAGCGGCGATGCCACTTGAGGCAGATCATGGCACTGTCGTGATTGCCGTGCAGGATGACGCCTTTCATGGCCTGCGCTGGTTCTGCTTTCCCGGCGCGATCAGGCCCTGACCGGACGAAAGGACAGATGATGCCCGCAATCGACCCGAAAGACCTGAAGATACTGATCACCGGCGGCGCCCGCGGCATTGGCGCCGCCACTGCGCAACTGCTGGCCGAACAAGGCGCGTCGGTCCTGATCACCGATGTGCTGGATGACGAGGGCCAGGATCTTGCCCGCCGCCTTGGCGCCCCTGCCCGTTATCGACGGCTGGACGTGACAAGCGCGACCGACTGGCACGATGCCGTGCATGCCGCCGAAGAGGCGCTGGGCGGGTTGAACGCCCTGTTCAACAATGCCGGCATCCTGGGCTTTGGCACGATCGACGAGACCGAGCCCGACAGCTTTCGCCGGATCATGGACATCAACGTGACGGGCTGTTTTCTGGGCATGCGCGCCTGCGCACCGGCCCTCAGGCGGGCCCGCGGCGGCGTGATCGTCAATTGCTCGTCCACGGCGGGGCTGCAGGGGTATGGCGGGCTGTCGGCCTATGTGACCAGCAAATGGGCGCTCAGGGGCATGAACAAGGCCGCAGCGCTGGATCTGGCGCCGGACAACATTCGCGTGCTGTCACTGCACCCCGGGCCGATCCGCACGCCGATGACCGATGTCATCCCGGGCGACACCGCAGCAGCCCAACCCATCGCGCGCTTTGGCGAGCCCGAGGAAGTGGCGCGCATGGTGCGCTTCATGCTGTGCGAGGCCAGCTATTCCACCGGTTCGGAATTCGTTGTCGATGGCGGCGCGGTGACGGGCCAGGTGTTGCGCTTGCAGGCGTGATGCGGGGCGCAGGAGCCACGGGCGCTGCCGGACAGGCTTGAACGGGCGGGCTGGAACAGCAGAGGTGCCCCGCCCCGCCTCAGGCAGCGCCGGCGCCCTGCAGAAGCTCCCGCACCCGCGCCACGGACTCGGCGCGCAGGCGGCCCTCTCGATACACGAACAGACCGCGCGTCTCGAATCCCTCGATCAGAAGCCGCTCACCCACCCGGCCTGCATAGTTGACCCGATAGCTGCGGTCAGACCAATCGATCCCCTCGATCGAAAGCACCAAGCGGTCACCATCGACACCCGGTGCGCGAAACGTCGCGCCGGTCTCCATCAGCCCAAGGCCCATGGCCCCCCATTCCCGGCACAGCGCGGCATGACCCGGCCCCCGCGCGCGCAGAAAGCCGTGAAACGTGGCATCCATCCAGCGGTAGAAATTGGGATAGTAGACAATGCCCGCCGGGTCGCAATCGCCAAAGCTGATGGTGAAATCCTGATTGTAGAGGCTCATGCGTCTGTCCACTGCCGGCTGATCTGCGGGCGCATCATAGGCAGACGGCGCCGGGCGGCAACCCCCGGCACGGGAGGAAAGCGTGGGGAGCGCAAGGCTTTTGAGAAAAAGCCTTGCAACGCGATTACGTCAATCGCGTTGGTCAGCGCCTTATTCGGCCGGCGTGCGCCCGCCCGGCGTCAGCGCCGCGTCAAGCTCGCGCGACAGGCGTGCGGCCTCGGTCGATTTCGGCTTGCTGATCCAGGCCAGCATGACATAGGCCACGGGTGTCAGGTACAGGGTGAACAAGGCGGCCATCCCCAGCCCGCCGACGATCACCCAGCCCAACGCCTCGCGCGCCTCGGCCCCGGCGCCGACAGACATGACCAGCGGCACCCCGCCCAGCACGGTCGAGGCCATGGTCATCATCACCGGCCGCAGACGGATCGTCGCCGCGCCATAGGCCGCTTCGGCGACCGAGGCACCCCGGTCGCGCAGCTGGTTGGCGAATTCGACGATCAGGATGCCGTTCTTGGCCATGATCCCCACAAGCAATACCAGACCGATCTGCGAATACACATTCAGGCTGCCCCCCGTCAGGATCAGCGCGAAGATCGCGCAGGCCAGCCCCAGGGGTACCGTGGCCATCACCACCACCGCCGAGACGAAGCTTTCGAACTGTGCCGACAGGACCAGGAAAACGACCAGCAGGGCAAAGCCGAAGGTGATCAGCAGCCCCGAGGTTGTTTCATCCAGCGTTGTCGCCTCGGCCAGCGGCACGACGCGCGTTCCCGGTTCCAGCAGGTCGCCCGAAAGGCGCTGCACCTCGGCCAAGGCATCGCCCAGCGCGAAATCGGGGGTAAGCGGTGCCGTGATCTCGACCGCCCGCATCTGGGCCTCGCGCGTCAGTTCCGGTGCCGTGGCACGTTCCTCCAGCGTGACAAAGGCCGACAGCGGCTGCATCTGCCCGTTCGAGGCCATCACGAAGACCCGTTCCAGATCGCCCGGATCGCGGACCGGGTTGCCGGTGGACAGCATGGTGATATCGAAGCTTCGATCCTCGATGAAGATGCTGCCCAGTGACCGCCCGTCCAGCACCGCTTGCAGCGCTTCGGCCAACCCGTCGATCTGGATACCCAGATCCGAAGCCGCGCGGCGATCGACCTCGATGAACCGCTGGGGCTGCGTGGTGTCGAAACTGAGCTGCGCCTGCCCGAATGCCGGGTTCTCGCGCATCCGGTCGACCAGCGCCTCGGCCTGCCGGGCCAGCGATTCATAGCTTTCGCCCACCAGCGCAAACCGCAACCCGCGCCCCGCACCCCGAATGCGCAACGAGTTGGGCTGGATGGCAAAGGCCTGCACGCCGACGATCTGGCGCAGCCCCGCGTTGATCTGTCCGACGATCTGATCCTGGCTGCGCGCGCGTTCATCCCAGGGCGCCAGGGTCAGCACCATGAAGCCCCGGTTGGCCCGCCCGCCGGTGCCGACGATCGAAAACAGGTTGGTCACTTCGCCAGAGGCTTGCAGCGGGGCGACCAGCGCCTCGATGTCCTGCATCCGCTGGTTCAGGTAATCAAGCGATACACCCTGCGGCGCGCTGATCGACAGCAGCGCCACGGCGCGATCCTCTCGCGGGGTCAGTTCCTGACGAATCTGCGTGGTCAGCAACAGCGCCGTCACCCCGAACAGCGCCGCCGCCGCAACAACTGCCGCCGGTTGCGCCAGCGCCGCGCGCAGGCTGATCGCATAAAGCCCGGCCAGCCGGTCACCCAGCCAGACCATCGGACCGCGGGGCGGTGTGTCGGGCATGGGGCGCAGCAACCGGCTGGCCAGCACCGGACACAGCGTCAGCGCCACCACCGAGGAAATCAGCACGGCCATGGCCAGCGTAAAGCCGAATTCGCGGAACAGGCCCCCGGTCTGACCGGGCAGGAAGGACAGCGGCACGAAGACGGCCGCCAGCGTGGCGGTGGTGGTGACTACGGCAAAGAACACCTGCCGGGTGCCCAGAACGGCGGCGGCACGCGCGCCCATGCCCTGCCCCCGGCGGCGCACGATGTTTTCCAGCACCACGATGGCGTCATCGACCACCAGGCCCGTGGCCAGCACCAGCGCCAGAAGTGTCAGCACATTGACCGAGAAACCGGCCAGCCAGATGGCTGCCAATGTGCCGATCAGGGCCACGGGCAGGGTCAGCGCCGGGATCAGCGTGGCACGCGCATCACGCAGGAACAGATAGATGATGCCAACCACGATCAGCAGCGCCATGCCCAGCGTCTTGACCACCTCTGTAATGGCGCCGCGCACGAATGTTGCCTCGTCCGAGGTGACGAAGATCCGCACGTCATCGGGCAGAATACCCTGCAGATCGTCGATGACGGCGCGCACGGCATCGGAAATGTCCAGCGTGTTCGACGTTGCCTGCCGGATGATGCCGATGCCGATGCCGCTTTGCCCGTTGGCGCGCAGGATGCTTTCGCCGGGTGCCGGCCCCAGGGTCACCTGCGCCACATCGCCCAGCAGGGTCTGGCCACGCACGACCAGCGCCTCGAAATCCTCTGGCGTTTCGACCGTGGCGGTGGTGCGCACGAAGATCGATTGCAGATCGGTGGCCAACTGCCCTGCCGGCACATCGAACGACACATTGCGCAGCGTATTGCGAATATTGGCCAGGCTGAGGCCGCGGCTGGCCAGTTCCTGCATGTCGACATCCACGCGAAACACGGCATCGCGGCCCCCGAAGACCTGCAGATCCGCCACGCCGGGGGCCGAGATCAGCCGGTCTTCGACCACATCCTGTACCAGCCGTGTCAGATCCTGCACCGACCGGCCCGAGGAGGTGACGCCGATACGCATGACCGCGTCGGCATTGGCATCGGCCTTGACGATGCGCGGTTCCTGAATGTCGTCGGGCAGGTTGTTGCGAACACGGCCGATGGCATCGCGGATATCGGTCGCGGCCACGTCGATATCGACATTGTCGTCGAATTCGACCGTCACCTGGCTGCGGCCGAAACGTGATTCCGACGAGATTGCGCGAACGCCAGACACCCGGCCCACTGCGCCCTCGATGGTGCTGGTCAGTTCGCGGTCAATGGTTTGCGGGCCGGCACCCGGGAAATTCGTTGTAACCGTGACAACCGGGCGGTCGACATCGGGCAGTTCGCGTACCTCGGCGCCGTAAAGCCCCGCCAGACCGGCAATGACGATCAGCGCATTCAGCACAAAGGCCAGAATGGGCCGGCGAATGAACAGCGCGGTGCCGGAACGCTGCGCCTCGATGGCGCTTTCGCCGGCGTTCTCGTCGCTGTCCGCAGCGGCAGGCGCGCTGTTTTCTGTCCTTGCGTCAGTAACCGGGCTGGTCATCAAGTCTTCCTGTCATCGCGGCGGCCAGTCGGGCGATCCTGTCGGCAGCCGGCGGTGCCGCTTTCCGGATCGGGGGCTCATCACGTCTCGGAGGGTTCGGGGCGCGCACGCGCCTGCGCGTCATCACCCCCCGCACCGTTTGGTCGTGCCTGCTCGCGCGTGCGGGGGTCCACCTCGGCGCCGGGTCGCAGGTTCTGCACCCCCTCCAGCACAATGCTTTCGCCCGGTTCCAATGCGCCGCGCAGCAGCACGCGGTTACCGCTACGCTGCGCAATGCGCACTGGCACGCGTTCGGCGCGCCCGTCACGCACGGCCCAGACGAACGAACCCTCGGCGCTCCATTGAATGGCCAGCGGATCGACCGCGGGGAGCGTGTCTCCGGTGAAGTTCATCTCGATGGCAAAGGCCATGCCGGCGCGCAGAAAATCATCCTCGTTCGGAATCTCGGCCTGGATGCGCAGGTTGCGCGCCGTTTCATCGACCCGGCTGTCGATCACGCGCACATGACCCTCGACCGCCATGTCGCGGCGGGCCAGCGGGGTCAGCACCAGCGGGTCACCCGGCCGCAAGCGGCCCACCATCCGTTCGGGCACGCGAAAATCGACCAGCAGTGCCGAACGGTCATCGATACGGGCAAGCTGGCTGGTGGTGGAAAGCTGCGCCCCGACCTCGACATCCAGCAAGCCGATCCAGCCTGAAATCGGTGCATCGACCCGCCTGCGGCTGAGGTCAAGTTCTGCCTGGCGCAGGCCCAGTTCGGCATTGCGCAGGGCCAGCGACGCGTCGCGCAGCTGCACTTCGCTGGCGGTGCCGGATTCGCGCAACCGTTCGACCCGGCGCGCGGTTTCCTGCGCTTCCTCCAGGGTGATCTGCGCCCGGTCGCGCGCAATCTCCTCTGCGGCGCTGTCAAGACGCAGCAAAAGCTCGCCTGCCTCGACATAGGCGCCCGGGCTGACCACGACCTCGACCACCCGGCCGGCGGCCTCGGGCGCCACGACGACCGACCGCAGCGCGGCCCCGGTGCCGATGGCGGCAATCCTGTCCTGCAATGCGGCGCTGTCGGCCGGTTCGACGATCACGGCCGCGGGACCGCGCGCAAAGCCGCCCGGCGGCCCACCGCGGCCACCGCCGGCCGCCTCTGGTGCTGCCGCCAGGGGCACACCGGCACGCTGCAATGGCGACAGCAAGCCCACGCGATCCAGCAGCGGATGCGAGGAGGGCAACCAGATCGCCCAGGCAACAATGCCGATCGTCAGCACAACGACAAGCCCGACCGCCTGCCCGATGATCCGACCGATCAGCCGCATGTCATCCGTCCCATCCTGGCGCCCCTGCGTTTGGGCCAATGCATAGAATAACGTCCCGGTGCCGCGTTTCCGTCGCGCCGGTCACGGTGATACTATCTCTTAGCATGTGAAAAGCCACAAGTGACGGGATGTCTTTTCCGTTATCGTCAGAAAAACTTCCCGATCCGGGCAATCCGGAGCAGGTTTGCCCTGTTTCCGGGCTACCGGGGCAAGCCGCCGGAAACAGTCAGGGTTTATGCCCCTGGCACCCTGAGCACGATGCCGTCCAGGTCATCGGCAGCAAAGATCTGGCAGGACAGGCGCGAGTTGGCTTGCCGCGGTGCCTCGGTGGCATCCAGCATGGCGTCTTCGTAATCGCTGATCGCCTCGACCTTGTCCTGCCAGGCCGCATCGACCAGCACATGGCAGGTGGCGCAGCTCAGCGTGCCACCGCATTCGCCGATCACACCGGGCACATTCGCCATGACCGCGCCTTCCATCAGGCTGCGCCCGTGCTGCACCTGGGCCTCCACGCGCCGCCCGTCGGGTAATATCCAGCTGGCCTTCATGTCGCGCGCCCCTCAGATGAACCAGATGTAGAAATCACGCAGCGCCCGGGCATCCATGCCCTTTGTCTTGTCGATCTCGACACGCTTCATGTGGATATGATGGGCGCACAGATCGGTACCCACCGCCTCCCGCAGGGCGGTATCGGCCTGCAGATCGTCCAGGGCGCCCGTCAGGCTGTCGGCGGTGCCGTCGCTGGCATCCTGGCCGGTAAAGCAATCACCCGCCTCGACCGGCGGCAGCGCATAGCGCCCTTCATAGCCCAGCCGCGCAGCCTGCAGAACGGCGGCAACGGCCGTATAGGGATTGGCGCTGGCATCGGCCATGCGATGTTCCAGCCGCGCCTTTGCCCCCGGCTCGCCCGCCACGCGCACGGTCACGCCCCGATGATCGACCGCCCAGTTGCGCCAATACCCCGACATCGAGGCCGGTTGCAGCCGCGCATAGGAATTGACCGAGGGCGCAATCAGCCCGGCAAGCCCACGATGATGATGCAGCCACCCCGCCACACAGCCCGCCGACAGGGCGTTCATGGTCTCGGCCCCGGTATCGGGGCTGTCCGACAGCGCATTGTTGCCCGCACCATCGGTAAAGGAAAGATTGACATGCAGGCCCGAGCCACCGGTTTCCGGCACGGGTTTCGGCAGAAAGGTCAGCAGAACGCCCTTTTTCAACGCGATCTCGCGCGCCATCAGGCGAAACAGGACCAGATCATCGACCGCGCGCAGCGCCTCGTCATGCCACAGCGTGAATTCGAACTGCGGCGCATCGTATTCCGTGGTCATCAGCGCCAGACGGAAGCCGGCCATTTCGGCCGCCTCCCAGATGGCATCCATGAAGCCCAGCGGATCGGCAAAGGGACCGGTGCCATAGACCGCCGCGCCCGGTGTGTCATAGGGCTGCAGGCTGCCATCCTCGGCGCGGGTAAAGGCATAGCATTCCAGTTCCAGCCCCACCACCGGGGTCAGCCCGTGTTTCTGCCAGTCGGCCACTGCCCGGCGCAGCGCGTGGCGTCCGGCCACGGCCACCGGCGCGCCGTCGCGGTCGAACAGATCGCCGACAACCACCCGTGTGTGTGGTTCCCAGCCCTGTCGGATATCGCGCGCCTGCCAGCGCAGTTCCATATCCGGCAGTCCGTTCATGCAGTTGGTGCCGGGTGCGTCGATGATCAGGTCCTTATCGTAATGGACCGCGAAATTCGGCTGGGCAAAGCGGGTATAGCCGCTGCCGATCTTTTCTTCGGGCAGTACCTTGCCCCGCATGATGGAAAGATGATCGCAAAAGAAAGAGCGAAGCCTGTCGCGCATGATACTGTCCCTGTTGGTTTTTCGGCCAGGCTGGATCTGCCGGCCCCTTGGTTGTTCCCTGACGCGGCGCCGTTTCAGGCGCGTTCGATGCGAACCGGCAGTTCCTTGATCCCGCCCACGAAATTCGACCGCAGGAACCTGTGCGGCCCCGCGGGCTCGATCGTCTTGATGCGTTTTGCCAGTTCCTGAAACAGGACCCGCACTTCCAACCGTGCCAGATGCATGCCCAGGCACACATGCGGCCCGCCCTGCCCGAAGCTGAGATGCCGGTTGGGACTGCGCGCCAGATTCACGCGGAAAGGCTGGTCAAACATCGCCTCATCCCGGTTTGCACTGGCGAACCAGTACAGAACCTTGTCCCCTTCGCGGATCGTCTTGCCGTGCAGATCGACATCGCGCGTGGCGGTGCGGCGGAAGTAAAGTGCCGGCGTGGCCCAGCGAATGATCTCGTCGGCGGCGGTATCCCAGACGGTGCCGGCCTGCATCTGGCCCAGCAATTCGGGCTGATGGCATAGCGCCTGAATGCCGGCGGCGATGGAATAGCGCGTGGTGTCGTTGCCCGCCGCCACCAGCAGGCAAAAGAAGTTGCGGAACTCCGTCTCGCTGATCACCGCGCCATCGGCGCCGGGTTTCAGGATCAGGTGCAGCACGCCTTCGGTATCGCCGCGCGCTGTCTTGTCAGCCATCAGACGCTGGGCATAATCATAAAGCTCTGCCCCCGCAGGCGAGTTGAACGGCATCATGCGATAGGCGTCGGTTTCCATGCGGTCCAGCACATGGTCCGTGAAATCGGGATCGGTATTGGCGATCAGCGCATCACCCTTTTCCACCAGCCAGGGCAGATCCGCATCCGGCGTGCCCATGATCCGGCCCAGCATCATCATCGGCAACTGCCGGGCAATGGCGCGGGTCGCGTCAAAGCTGCCCTGCTCCAGGGCGGTGTCAAGAATACCATGGCACAGATCGCGGATCTGATCCTCGAACAGGGCCATGACCGGTTTCGAAAAGGCCTTTGCCAGCTTCATGCGCACCTGGGTATGTTCTGGCGGGTCGGTTTCCTGAAAGGTACGCCGGGCCAGGTATTCCTCGTAGCTCTGATCCTCCATCCGGATCCCGCGCGCCGAAGAGAACAGATCGGTCTGACGGTTCATCGCCTCGATGTCGGCATGGCGCGTGATCGACCAGAACCCCTGCCCCGCAGACCAGTCGGTCCAGTGGACCGGGTCCTCGCGGCGCAGGCGGGAAAAGGTATTATGCGGCACGCCGCGTGCAAATGTGTCATGATCGGTCAGATCGGCGAAACCGTCATCGTCAGGGTGCCAGATGGTCATGCGGGCCTCTCTTGCCGTGCTCTGCCAACAATGTATATTCTTGCCATCATAATTTATGCAAACGGAATGTTCATGCATATCGCCTTTCTTGACGCCAACACCGACCGCTCGGCCCTGGCCGCGCGCCACCCTGGCGAAGCCGAAAAGTTCCGACAGCTTCTGCATCCGGTCGCAGCCGGGATGCAGTTGACGGATTTCTGCGTGGCAGAGGGTGTTTTCCCCGAAACCCTGCAAGGATTCGACGGGGTGATGATCTCGGGCAGCCCGGCATCGGTCAACCATGATGACGACTGGATTACCCGGCTGAAGGCGTTGATCCGGCAAGCGGTCAGAGACGATGTGCCGGTCTTTGGCGCCTGTTTCGGCCATCAGGCGGTGGCAACAGCGCTGGGTGGGCGCGTGGGGCCGAACCCGCAGGGCTGGGTGCTGGGCCGGGCCGAAACGGCGAACCACAGCCCCGGCCCCTGGATGGTTGATGCCCCTGCCGTGATGGCGCTGCACGCCGCCCATAACGAACAGGTGCTGCAGCCCCCGCCCGGCGCGCGTGTCCTGGGAGGCACGGCGGGCTGCCCGGTCGGTCAGATGGCCGTGGGCGCGCGGGTCTACAGCACCCAATACCATCCCGAGATCACGCGCGCGTTCATGGACGACCTGCTGGGCGAACTGGTCGGCACGGTGCCCGATGCCGTGCTGCAAGAGGCCCGCGCGGGGCTGGAGGGGCCAGAGCACAGCGCCCTGATGGCACGCTGGATTCACAGCTTTTTCGCCCAGGCCCATTCCTGACCCGATGCGTGCAGCGATGCGCTGGAACGGCCTTGTATCAAGGCCGTTGCAAGCGCCTTGCTTCAAGGCGCTTGATGCGTCCCGCGGGTCACCCCAGAGCGGTCAGCAGATCCAGTGCCGTTACCTGGTCAAACTGCACATGCCGGCGCATCGCCTCTTCCGCGCCGGCACTGTCGCGCGCGGCGATCAGCGCGGCAATGGCGCGGTGATCGGCGACCGATGATGCAATCGAGCCCGCATAGGCATAACGCGCGCGATAATAGGCCATCAGCTTGCGCGCGTTCGTCTTGATGTGATCCAGCAGGAACGGATTGCCCGCCGCCTCGGCCACGGCCGCGTGAAAGGCCAGATTGTGCTGGTAATAGGCATCGGGCGCGGTTTCGCCCAGATCGGCCAGATGCGTTGCACAGGCCGTCACCGCGGCATCGATGCGCTGCACGCTGGCCACTGAGCGCCGCCGGGCCGCCAGGCCGGCCGCCTGCCCCTCCAGCTTGGCATGGACCTCCAGGATGGCCAGGAATTCCTCCAGCGTGGGCTTGAACAGCACCGCACCCCGGCGCGGCAGGCGGCGCAGCAGGCCCGTCGCCTCGATCCGCATCAACGCCTCGCGCACCGGGGTGCGCGAAACCCCGAACTCGACCGCCAGCGCCGCCTCGTCAAGCTCGTCTCCGGGGTTCAGCGCGCCGGTATCGATCCGGGCATGAAGGGCACGCACAATGGTTTCGGTCTGGCTGGTCATGAGGCCTCGATCGCTTTCTGCATATTTATACACCGCTACAGCATGCAAACGCCAGCGCTTGCTGAAACCGCCCGGGCAGAATGGCGCACCGGCTTGCGCTGCCCGGTTTTTCAGTGATGATCTGCCGATGCAGTCAGCAAGGAGACCAGGATGAAGATCTCACGCAATGGCACGCGCCCCTCGGGTATCGGCGCTGCAGACTGGTTTACCGGCACGGTACGCATGGACCCGCTGTTTCAGGCAGAGCCGCCGGCGCAGGCGGCGGGTGCACTGGTCACGTTCGAGCCAGGCGCGCGCACCAACTGGCACACGCATCCCCTTGGGCAGGTGTTGATCGTGACATCCGGACTGGGCCGGGCGCAGCGTGACGGGGGGCCGGTCGAAGAGATAGGTCCGGGCGACGTGATCCGTTTTGCCCCGCATGAGCGGCATTGGCATGGCGCGGCACCGGATGTGGCGATGAGCCATATCGCGGTGCACGAGGCACTGGAGGGCGTGTCGGTGGTCTGGGCCGAACCGGTAAGCGAGGCAGAGTATTCAGGCGGTTGAGACGGTCAGGGGGGGGGGGGGGGGGGGGGGGGGGGGGGGGGGGGGGGGGCGCCCGGCGGCGCGGGCGTAGGGGGCGACCGGTGCGGGCTGGATGGGCGTGCGGGGTTCGAGGGTGACGAATCCGTCGGGGTGATCGGGGTCCGAGACGGCG
>JAFIED010000071.1 GCA_020832805.1 Pararhodobacter sp. | reverse complement strand
GACCTGAAGCGCGGGATCGACATGGCTGTGGCCACGGTCGTGGCTCAGATCAAGGCATCGGCCCGCCCGGTCGCCGCCAGCGAGGAAGTGGCGCAGGTCGGCCCGATTTCGGCCAACGGCGAGGCCAACATCGGCCGCATGATCGCCGATGCCATGCAGAAGGTCGGCAACGAGGGTGTCATCACCGTCGAAGAGAACAAGGGCATGGAGACCGAGGTCGAGGTCGTCGAAGGCATGCTGTTCGACCGCGGCTATCTGAGCCCCTATTTCGTCACCAACCCGGACAAGATGATCGCCGAGCTGGAAGACTCCTATATCCTGCTGCACGAAAAGAAGCTGTCCTCGCTGCAGCCGATGGTGCCGCTGCTGGAAGCCGTGATCCAGAGCCAGAAGCCGCTGGTGATCGTGGCCGAAGACGTGGAAGGCGAGGCACTGGCCACGCTCGTCGTCAACAAGCTGCGTGGCGGCCTGAAGATCGCGGCTGTCAAGGCGCCGGGCTTTGGTGACCGTCGCAAGGCCATGCTGCAGGACATCGCCATTCTGACCGGCGGTCAGGTGATCAGCGAAGACCTGGGCATGAAGCTGGAAAATGTCACGCTTGACATGCTGGGCCGGGCCAAGCGGGTGGAGATCAAGAAAGACGACACCACCATCATCGACGGTGCCGGCGAAAAGGCCGAGACCGAAGCGCGCGTCACCCAGATTCGGCAGCAGATCGAGGAAACCACCAGCGATTACGACAAGGAAAAGCTGCAGGAGCGTCTGGCCAAGCTGGCTGGCGGTGTTGCCGTGATCCGCGTCGGCGGCTCGACCGAGATCGAAGTGAAAGAGCGCAAGGACCGTGTCGATGACGCCCTGAACGCGACCCGCGCGGCGGTTCAGGAAGGTATCGTGGTCGGCGGCGGCGTGTCGCTGGTGCAGGGCGCCAAGGCACTGGCCGACAAGACGGGCGGCAACAGCGATCAGAACGCCGGGATCGCCATCGTGCGTCGTGCGCTGGAAGCCCCGCTGCGCCAGATCGCCGATAACGCCGGGGTCGATGGCTCGGTCGTGGCCGGCAAGATCCGCGAAAGCGATGACCTGAAGTTCGGCTTCAACGCGCAGACCGAAGAATATGGCGACATGTTCAAGTTCGGCGTGATCGACCCGGCCAAGGTCGTGCGTACCGCGCTGGAAGATGCTGCATCGGTGGCTGGCCTGCTGATCACCACCGAGGCGATGATCGCCGACAAGCCCGAGCCGAAAGGCCAGGGCGGTGCCGGTGGCGGCATGCCCGACATGGGCGGCATGGGCGGCATGATGTGATCACGGCCAACAGGCCTTGACCATTCCGGACAATCCATGGGGCGGCCGCCAGGCCGCCCCATTCCTGCATTCAGGGTACTGGCGGGCCCGGGCATTGCGTGGTCGCTGACGGGGTCGGATACCGGGCCGGATACCGGGCCGGATGCTTCGGTTTGAACTGCCGGTCTGGCTTTCTGCCCCGCTGTGCCGCCAAGCGATCCCCTGGCCTGCCATGCCCCCTTTACCAATGCGGCGGGCGTTGGTCTGACAGCGGGACGCCGCCACCTGTTTCCATCTCGCGCGCGGCTTCGCGTTCAATCATCTGACCCAGCTGTCGCTGCATCCGGTCGATCTGCACACCCTGTGCGCGCACCATATCCGACAGATCATCGACCGCGCGCAGCAGATGCGCGATCCGTTCCTCGCAGGCGTTCAGCCGGTCTTGCATGGCGGTCTCCCGTGGCTTGCCCCCCAACCAGCCATGGGCTAGACCACGCCCGAGCGCAAGAGAAGCAGCAGTGTCATGGCAAAGCCCAAAGCCCCCCGCCGCCCCCGTGCCGAGCCGCCAAAGGGGTTTCGTGACTATTTCGGCGCAGAGCTGATCGCCCGTCAGCGCATGCTGGCACAGATTGCCGAGGTGTATCACGCCTATGGCTTTGATCCGCTTGAAACCAGCGCGGTGGAAACGGTCGAGGCTCTGGGCAAGTTCCTGCCCGATGTCGACCGCCCCAACGAGGGCGTCTTTGCCTGGCAAGAGGGCGAGGAGGACGGGCGCGGCGACTGGCTGGCGCTGCGCTATGATCTGACCGCGCCGCTGGCGCGCGTCGCGGCGCAGTACCGCAATGACCTGCCCAGCCCCTACCGGCGCTATGCCATGGGGCCGGTCTGGCGCAACGAGAAACCGGGGCCGGGGCGGTTTCGCCAGTTCTATCAATGCGATGCCGATACGGTGGGCGCCCCCTCGGTGGCGGCGGATGCCGAGATTTGCGCCATGCTGGTCGATGTGTTCGGCGTGCTGGGGCTGGGGGGCGACTGCCTGGTGCGGGTGAACAACCGCAAGGTGCTCAATGGCGTGATGGAGGCCGCCGGTGTGCTGGACCCGGATGATCCGGAACGTTTTGCCACCGAGCGCGGGATCGTGCTGCGCGCCATCGACAAGTTGGATCGACTGGGAGAGGGCGGCGTGCGCGCCCTGCTGGGCGAGGGCCGAAAGGACGACAGCGGCGATTTTACCAAGGGCGCAGGCTTGTCGGCTGCGCAGGCGGATCTGGTGCTGGCGTTCACCAATGCGCGGCGCGATGAAGGCATTGCCACGGTATCGGCCTTGCGCGCCCTTGTTCAGAACTCGAGGATCGGCACGCAAGGCATTGATGAGCTTGAAGAAATCGCCGCCCTTCTGGATGCGCAAGGCTATGGCCCTGACCGCATTGTCATTGACCCCTCGGTCGTCCGTGGCCTCGGCTACTACACCGGCCCGGTCTATGAGGCCGAACTGACCTTTGAAATCCTTGACGAGAAGGGCCGCAAACGCCAGTTCGGCAGCGTCGCCGGCGGCGGGCGCTATGACGATCTGGTCAGGCGCTTTACCGGCCAGGCCGTGCCGGCCACGGGCGTTTCCATCGGGGTGGACAGGTTGCTGGCCGCACTGGCGGCAAAGGGGCACGGCGCGCAGGCCGAGCCCGGCCCGGTGGTGATAACCGTGATGGACCGTGACCGCATGGCCGATTACATGACCATGGTGGGCGACCTGCGCCGCGCCGGTATCCGTGCCGAGGTCTATCTGGGCAATCCCAGGAACTTTGGCAATCAGCTGAAATACGCCGACAAACGGCAGTCCCCCGTCGCCATCATCCAGGGCGCCGACGAGGCTGCGCGCGGCGTGGTGCAGATCAAGGATCTGCTGCTGGGTGCGCGCATCGCCGCCGAGGCCAGCCACGCGGAATGGAAGGCGCAGCCGGCCCAGCAGGAAGTGCCGCGCGCCGATCTGGTGGCGACGGTGCAGCGCCTGCTGGCCAGTCAGACCACCACCCCATGAGCCTTTTGCGCGCCGATCCCGCCGGGGCCCGCGCCGAGGGTCAGCGGCTGATGGCCGCCCTGACCGGGGCCGGCGCGCAGCCCGTGGAAACCCCGGTTCTGCAACCCGCCGAGGTTCTGCTGGACCTCTATGGCGAGGATATCCGCGCGCGCGCTTATGTCACCCATGACCCGCTGGCAGGCGAAATGATGCTGCGCCCGGATTTCACGGTGCCGGTGGTACAGGCGCATATGGCCGGCGGGGCCGAGCCGGCGCGGTACTGCTACATGGGCCGCGTGTTTCGCAAGCAGGAAGACCCCGGCGCGGCGCGCGCCAGCGAGTATCTGCAGGTCGGCTATGAACTGTTCGACGGCACCGACCGGGCCCGGGCCGATACCGAGGTCTTTGCCCTGATCCACGGGCTGCTGGCCCCCCTGGGTCTGCGCGCGGCAATCGGTGATATCGGCATCCTGCGCGCCGCCGTTGTCGGCCTGCCGACGACCGGGACACGAAAGGCCGCCCTGATGCGCCACCTGTGGCGCCCGCAACGGTTTCGCGCGCTGCTGGAACGCTTTGCCGGTCGCGCGCCTGTTCCCGCTGAGCGCGCGGTACTACTGGCGGCGCTGGCGCGCGGGGAACGGCCACCAAGCCCGGCGCCCCATATCGGTTTGCGCAGCCAGGACGAGATCGCCGCGCGGCTTGATCGCCTGGCCGAGGATGCCGCCGCCGCTCCGCTGGAAAGCGGCCCCGTCGATGCGCTGGAGGCGATGCTGGAAATCCGCGCCAAGGCGCCGCAAGCCCTGTCTGCGCTGCGTGACAGCGCGCGCGCCATGCCCTGGATCGGCGATGCGGTCGATGGGCTGGCCGCCCGGCTGGACTCGCTGGCCGATGCCGGCATCGATGTGGCCGCGCTGGATTTCGAGGCCAGTTACGGGCGCACCTCGATGGAATACTATGACGGCTTTGTCTTTGGCCTGTACGCCGAGGCGCGCAGCGATCTGCCGCCCGTGGCCTCTGGCGGGCGGTATGACGCGCTGACCGCGGTGCTGGGGCAGGGCGGTGCCATCCCGGCGGTGGGTGGTGTGATCCGGCCCGAACTGGTGGTCGCGCTGAAAGGGGGCACGCCATGCTGAAGATCGGCGTGCCGTCAAAGGGCCGGTTGATGGATCAATGCTTTGACTGGTTCGCCGCGCGCGGTGTCACCCTGCGGCGCACCGGCAGCGAACGCGAATATGCCGGCGCGGTCGACGGGTTGGACGGGGTGGCGCTGGTCATGCTGTCGGCCGGCGAGATTCCGCGTGAACTGGCCGCCGGGCGCATCCATCTGGGTGTCACCGGCACCGATCTGGTGCGGGAAAAGCTGGCGGGATGGTCCGCGCAGGTGGCGGAACTGGCGCCGATGGGGTTTGGCCATGCCGATCTGATCATCGCCGTACCGGCGGCATGGGTGGATGTCGATACCCTGGACGATCTGGATGCCGTGGCGGCCGCCTTTCGTGCCGAACACGGGCTGCGGTTGCGGATCGCAACCAAGTATCACCGGCTGGTGCGCGATTACCTGCGCCGGCATGGTGTGGCCGATTATCAGCTGGTCGACAGCCAGGGCGCGACCGAAGGCACGATCCGCAACCTGACCGCCGAGGCCATTGCCGATATCACCTCGACCGGCGAAACCTTGCGTGCGAACCATCTGAAAATCCTGTCCGCGCCGCCCGTGCTGCAATCGCAGGCCACGCTTTTTGCCGCCCGTCATGCCGATTGGTCTGCATGCCGGTCAGCCGCCGATGCCCTGTTTGCCCGGTTGGGCCTATCGCTGCCCGCGGGGCTGTAGCCGATTGCGCGCCAGCACGTTTCCGGCTATCCGCCGCCCCACGCGCAACCCCAGGAGGCCACGATGATCCCCAGCTGCCATACCGACCCCGCCCTGATGGCCCGCCTGACCGCGCGCATGCTGCTGGATATCAAGGCGGTGCATTTCAATGCGGCAGAGCCCTTCACCTTTGCCTCGGGCTTGCGCGCGCCGACCTATATCGATTGCCGAAAACTGATCTCGTACCCGCGCATCCGCAGCACGCTGATGGATTTCCTGACCACAAAGGTCATGGCCACCGCCGGGTTCGAGGCATTCGACAATGTCGCCGGCGGCGAAACCGCGGGTATCCCGTTCGCCGCCCTGGTGGCCGAGCGCATGGCCCTGCCGATGACCTATGTGCGCAAGAAACCCAAGGGCTATGGGCGCAATGCCCGTATCGAAGGCGAGATGACACCGGGCCAGCGGGTTCTGCTGATCGAGGATCTCGCCACCGATGGCGGTTCCAAGCTGAGTTTCGTCGAGGCGATTCGCGATACCGGGGCGCAGTGCCACCATACCGCCGTGATCTTCTTCTACGACATTTTCCCCGAGGCTGAGCCGCGCCTTGCGCAGGCGGGCGTCACACTGCACCGGCTGTGTACCTGGCGGGATGTGCTGGCCGAAGCCCGGCGCGGCGGGGATTTCGATGCGGCAACCCTGGATGCGGTCGAGGCGTTTCTGAATGCGCCGCATGACTGGGCCGCCAGCCGCTGAGCAATTGTCAGGCAACGGATGTTTGACATTTAGGCGACCGAAGCCACCGGTTTTTCTTTCCTGATATTGCGTGACACAATGCCCCGGCCACGATATGCTGTGGTTTGGCCGTTATACCGCAGTTGTCCACAGAGTTACCCAGATTGCGGGCAGGCGGCGGATTTGGCATAGCTGAGTCGTCGTGAGGAAAGCCGCGCCATCGTTTGCCGCAACCCGGTGACAACGCGCAGCGGCTGCCAAAAGCGGCGGTTGAATGTCAGACAAAAGCTGCATCAAGCAGATGTGGCACGCGCTTGGGCGTGTCTCTGGCCTGCCCGAGCCAGGCCGCAACAGACTTGGAACGCAACGATCCACGGCGATTGCCAGGAAACCGATCAGAGATGAGCGACATAACCCCCCTGCGCCCCGGTGCGCCTGGCCAGACCACCACCGGCACCCAGCCGGTTTCTGCCGAACCGGAATCGCTGCCGCATAACGTAGAGGCCGAACAACAGCTTCTGGGGGCGATCCTGACCAATAACGATGTCTACGACCGCATCTCGTCATTGGTGCGGGCCGAGCATTTCTTTGACCCCGTGCATCAGCGTATCTTCGAGATCGCGGCCGCACGCATCCAGAAGAACGCGCTGGCCTCGCCCGTCACGCTGAAGGCCTTCATGGAAGGGGACGAGGGGCTGAAGGAACTGGGCGGGCCGGCCAATCTGGTGCGCCTGGCCGGCGCTGCCATTTCAGCATGGGCGGCACGCGACTATGCGCAGATGATCTATGACCTGGCGGTCCGGCGTGACCTGATCCGCCTGGGGCGCGATATATCGGCCCGTGCCGCACAGGTCGATGTCGACAGTGAACCCAGGGAACAGATCGTCGAGGCCGAACAGCGCCTGTACAAACTGGGCGAACAGGGCGTGGCCGAGCGTGGTTTTCAGTCTTTCCTGAAAGCTGTCACCGAGGCGGTGAATGTGGCCAATGCCGCCTATCAGCGCGATGGCGGACTGGCGGGCATTTCGACCGGGCTTGTCGATCTGGACCGGAAACTGGGCGGGCTGCATCCGTCTGACCTGATCATCCTGGCCGGGCGCCCGTCCATGGGCAAGACCTCTTTGGCGACCAACATTGCGTTCAATATCGCCAAGGTCTGGCGGCGTGGCCAGCGCCCGGACGGCACCGAAGGCACGGTGAATGGCGGCGTTGTCGGGTTTTTCAGCCTGGAAATGAGCGCAGAGCAGCTGGCGGCGCGGATTCTGTCCGAGGCAGCAGAAGTGCCCAGCGAACAGATCCGCCGCGGCGACATGACCGAAGAGGAGTTTCGCCGCTTTGTCGAGGCCGCCAAGGCGCTGGAGGCCTGCCCGCTGTTCATCGACGACACGCCGGCGCTGCCGATCGCACAGGTTGCCGCGCGGGCACGCCGGCTGAAGCGCACCAGCGGGCTGGATGTATTGATCGTGGACTATCTGCAACTGCTGCGCGGCAGTTCAAAGGAAAACCGCGTGCAGGAGGTCAGCGAGATCACCCAGGGGCTGAAGGCCATCGCCAAGGAGCTGAACATCCCGGTCATCGCCCTGTCACAGCTTTCCCGTCAGGTGGAAAACCGCGACGACAAGCGCCCGCAACTAAGCGATCTGCGCGAATCCGGTTCGATCGAACAGGATGCCGATGTGGTGATGTTCGTCTTCCGCGAGGAATATTACCGCGAGCGGGAGAAGCCCGGCGACCATGATCTTGAGGCCATGGCGAAATGGCAGGAACTCATGGAAAAGGTGCACGGCAAGGCCGAGGTGGTCATCGGCAAGCAGCGCCATGGCCCCATCGGCACGGTTGAACTGAGCTTTGAGGGCCGCTTTACCCGGTTTGGCAATCTGGTGCAGCCTTGGCAGCAGCAGGGGGGCGAGGGGTTCTGATCCGCGCGGGGCCGGGACGCCGACCCCGCCTTGCCATGCCGTTCAGAAACGCCAGCCCGCCCGCCTGGGTACCCGGACCGCTAGCATCGGTTTCAGCAGGGGCGAGGCGAAACGGCGCAGGTCCAGCGCCTCGTGCACACCCGTCGTTTCCTCGCCTGCGATTCGCGTGCGTACCTGCGACCGGCTGTAAAAGGGCGCGTCCAGCATGTTCATCACCTGATGCGGGCGAAAGCCGGGGTCGGCCCGTGTCTCGCGGCGCACGGCCCACAGGCTGCGGCGAAACCGGGTCAGGGGCGGCGCCCGGACAGGTTCGACGCGGCCGTCCGGGGTGAAATGCAGCGCCGTCTGCAAGGTGCTGCCATCCATCCGCGTGGCATCGTAAAAGCAGGTGGCGCCGCCGCGGTGGGGAAAGCGCCCCCATGTCCAGAACCGGAAATCGGCCTCCAGCGCGGCCGTGCCGAAATTGGCATCGAAATAGCCATGGCCCTGCCAGTTGTGGCCCTGACTCAGGTCCACCTCGACACGCGCGATGGGGGCGAAAGGGCGCCAGATGTGCCGCCCGTCCGGGGTCAGGGCGACGGTTTCATCGAATACCGCCTGTGGTGTCAGGGTAACGGTGCCACGCACGGGCGTGACCATGGGCGGGGCGCCGATCTCGTCCACCGTGACGATCAGTTGGCTGCCGGTCCATTGCAGCGCGCTGGGGCCGACCTGCAGCCTGTCCGGTGTCTGCCGCAGCGCCGCCTGGCCCCGGTCGGTCATGGTAAAGCGCCCGCCCGGCCCGTAGGTGGCGACATTGATGCAGACATGGTTCTGGGGGTTCCTTCGCCCTGACCAGCGATACCAGGGCGAAAACACCGAGCCGATGAAACCGATCACCGAGAGCGCGCGGGCACCGTCGTCGCTGATGGCGTCGAGATACCACCAGGCATAGCCGTCCGGCCCGACATGGACCGAGAAATCCGGTCCTGCAACACCGCCGCCGCCGCATGCGCGCCTGACAGCGCTGCCATCGGCACCCCCGCCCCCGGATGGGCCCCGCCACCGGCCAGATACAGGCCCGTTATCCGGCTGCGTGACGTCGGCCGCAGAAACGGTGCCAGCATCCCGTGCGGGCTGCGCCCGTACAGCGCCCCCTGGCTGCCGGGAAACAGCCGTGCGAAATCCTGTGGCAGGGTCAGCGCAGCCGCCGTGGGCTGCGGGGTAAAGCGCAGACCGAAGCGGGACAGGCGCGCGAATGTCTGTTTCAGGCATGTGTCGGCCTCCTCGGCCATTGTCGCGGGGCTGGGGGAAGTTTGTGCAGGCGCGTTCAGGATGAACTGGAACCGTTCGCGTGCCGCGGGCGCGGCGGGGGAAGCAGGGGCGGCAAGCGCGCGATCCTGCGCGCAGATGTACACGCTTGGCGCATCAGGCGCCTGCCCCTGCGCCAGGGGCAGGAATTCATCGCCTTCGCGATCGGCAAAGAAAAGGTTGTGCAGGCCCAGCGGCGCGCCCTCGATGCGGGCCGCAAAGGTCCAGACCCGTGCAGACAAGGCGCGCGGGCGGGTTGCAGCGGGACGCACCGCCCGCCTGCCCGCTGCCCCCATCAGCCCGGCTGTCAGCGCGGCGGGGTCGCCATTGAACACCGCCTGCCGGCAGTCGACGCGTCGTCCGTCAGCCAGGCGCAGGCCGCTGAGCGCGTCCGAGCTCACCATCAGCCCCGCAACCGGCGTGTTCAGGTAAAGCCGCCCGCCAAGGCTGGTGAAAAGCCGGGCCATGGCCTGCGCTAACCCGTGCATGCCCCCCTTGACGGCCCAGACCCCTGCCGCCTCGGCCCGCCAGATCAGGCCCAGCACGGCGGGGCTATGCGCGGGGATACCGCCGACATAGGTGCTGTAGCGCCCGAAAAGCTGGCGCAGCCGTGGTTCGGTGAACGCATTGTGCAGCAGGCCGGCCAGGCTGCGCCCGGGTGCCAGCACCGGCCACAGGCCGGGCCGGGCCAGCGCGGCGCGGGCGGCCGCC
>JAFIED010000233.1 GCA_020832805.1 Pararhodobacter sp. | reverse complement strand
AACCCCACCAAATGGCTGTAACGGGCGTTCCTGGGGGCCGAGTAACGGTCGAACCCCCGGCGCGAAAGGGCCCGCGGGGCGCGCTGCCCTGACGGGTTGGCCGGCCACGATGGCAGGCCGGGGGGCGGGGCCCCCCTCGGCCCGTTCCGGGCCTCACCCCCCGGAGTATTTGGCGCAAGATGAAGGGGGCGCGGCCGGGTCGCCCCCGACAGCCGCCGGTGGCGACAGCAGGCGGGTATAAAGCGTGTCCAGAAAGCTGTCGGCCCCGGCCATGGGGTCGGTGCCGCCGCGGATGAGACGGATCTGGGCATCGAAATCGGCGTAGTGCTGGGTCAGCGACCAGATCGACAGCACCAGATGCAGCGGATCGATGGGCGCCAGCCGCCCCTGCGCCACCCAGCGGGCGATCAGCTGGCAGCGGTCTTCGACCAGGGTGCGCAGCTCGCCGGCGATGAAATCACCCAGGCGCGGCGCGCCTTGCAGGATTTCATTGGCAAACAGGCGGGATTCGCGCGGGAAATCGCGCGCCATCTGCAGCTTGCGGCGCATGTAGGCCATGATTTCGGCCTGCGGGTCGCCCTGGGGGTCGATCGTACGCAGGGGTTCCAGCCAGGTTTCCAGCAGGTCATCCAGCAGTGCCCGGTGGATCGCTTCCTTGCTGTCGAAATAGTAAAGCAGGTTCGGCTTTGACAGCCCGGCCGCGCGCGCGATCTCGTCCAGCGTGGCACCGCGAAAGCCACGGGATGAAAAGACATCCAGCGCGGCCTCCAGGATCAGCCCGCGGTTGCGCCGCTGGATTCGCGTGCTCACGCGGCGCCCGCCTGTGGCAGCGGGCCCGGAAAGGCGCCTTGGGATGCGCCTTGGGATGCACCCTGGGTCTGTGCGGCCGCGGTGCCCAGCCCCACACCACGCAGGATGATTCCGCACACCGTGTCGGTGGCCTGCTGCCACTGGGCGTCATCCAGCGGGCCCTGGTTGAGCGTTTCGATCTGATGGGCGAAATCAGCGTAATGCTGGGTGGTGGCCCAGATCATATACAGGAGCCAGCGCGGCTCTATCGGGGCGATCTGGCCGGCGCTGATCCAGCGGCGGATCACCGCGATCCGCGAATCGGTCCAGTCGCGCAGGGTGGTTTCAAGATAATCCTGGATGATCGGCGCGCCGTGCATGACCTCGCTGGCCCAGACCTTGGAGCCATGCCGGTGACTGCGCGACAGGGCCATCTTGCGGGTGATATACTGCCTGAGTGCCACCTCCGGCGAGGCCGAGGTCTCGAAACTGTCGGCGGCCCCCAGCCAGATGGTGAAAATGCGTTCGACCACGCGTCGGTACAGCCCCTCCTTCGAGGCGAAGTAGTAATGCAGGTTGGCTTTGGGCAGACCGCTGACCTCGGCGATGGCCTGCATCGTGGCGCCGCCGAAGCCCGCCTCGGCAAAGACGCGTTCGGCGGCATCCAGAATGGTGCGCTCGATTTCCTCGCGCATTTCGGCGCGCGTGCCCGTTTTTTCGGCACCATCGCTGGGCGGCATTGCCACTACTCCTTGCGCTGCGAACAATCTTGACTGGTTGGTCAAGTCTGTTAGCGTCCAAGTCACCTGTCCGGGCGTGTTTTCAGGCGTTTTCCGACTGCCCGGCCAATGACCCAAGTTTGCGGCCACCCGCACCGCAATGCAACAGGCGGCACCGGACCGCAATCACAGGAGGTGACAGCATGACCGCCCCCGCCGCCAATCTGCGGATCAACCCCGACCGGCTTTGGGATACGCTGATGGAGATGGCGCAGATCGGCCCCGGTGTGGCCGGCGGCAACAACCGCCAGACCCTGACCGATGCCGATGCCGAGGGCCGTGCGCTGTTTCAGCGCTGGTGCGAGGAGGCCGGCATGAGCATGGGCGTCGACGAGATGGGCACCATGTTCGCCACCCGCCCCGGCACCGACCCCGATGCGCTGCCGGTCTATGTGGGCAGCCATCTGGATACGCAGCCCACGGGCGGCAAGTATGACGGGGTGCTGGGCGTGCTGGCCGGGCTGGAGATCGTGCGCACGCTCAACGATCTGGCGGTACAGACCAGACGCCCCATCGTGGTGACCAACTGGACGAACGAGGAAGGCACGCGCTTTGCCCCCGCGATGCTGGCGTCAGGCGTGTTCGCCGGCGTGCTGGATCAGGACTGGGCCTATGACCGGCGCGATGCCAAGGGCCTGCGTCTGGGTGACGAACTGGCGCGGATCGGCTGGAAGGGCACCGAAAAGGTGGGGGCGCGCCAGATGCACGCCTTTTTCGAACTGCATATCGAGCAGGGCCCCATTCTGGAGGCCGAAGGCAAGGATGTGGGCATCGTCACGCATGGGCAGGGTTTGCGATGGATCGAATGCACGGTCATCGGCAAGGGCCAGCATACCGGATCAACGCCGATGTACATGCGCCGGAATGCCGGCCGCGGACTGGCGCGCGTGACGGAACTGGTGCATGAGATCGCGTTGAAGCACCAGCCGAATGCGGTTGGCGCCATCGGGCATGTCGATGTCTATCCGAACAGCCGCAACATCATCCCGGAGAAGGTTGTTTTTACAATCGATTTCCGGTCTCATGTTCTGGAAACACTGAACGCGATGGTGGCCGAACTGAACGCCCGCGCGCCAGGCCTATGCGCCGATATCGGATTGAAGTTCAGCGCAGAAGTGGTTGGTTTCTTTGATCCTCCTGCCTTTGACCCGGTTCTTGTTGATCGTGTGCGCCAGGCCGCCCAGCGGCTGGGTTACAGCCATATGGACATCATCTCTGGCGCCGGGCACGATGCCTGCTGGATCAACCGCGTCTACCCCACCACCATGGTCATGTGCCCCTGCGTGGACGGGCTGAGCCATAATGAGGCCGAGGAGATTTCGCGCGAATGGGCGCAGGCCGGCGCGGATGTGCTGTGCCATGCCGTGCTGGAAACCGCCGAGGTTGTCGGATGAACGCGGCCGTGCCCCCCGGCGAGGGGCCACGCTTTCGCATGGCCGATCTGATGCGGGATGCACCCGCGCGGATCGAGGCCATGATCGCCGCCGAGATCGATACCTTCGACACCACCACCCCGGCCGCACGCGCCACGCTGGACGATTTCCTGGCCCATCGCATTGCGCCAGAGCCGGTAGAGGTGCAGTTTTCCGGCGGTATCTATCTGGATTGCTTTGCCGTCACCCGGTCCAATGGCCGCTATACCGTGGTCTGGCTGCCGCTGGCCGGCTATTTCGCGCTTTGCGTCGATGGCCAGTTCGGGCCGCTGGATATCGGGGTGCACGGGCCGGCAATTGCCGTCTTTTCGTCTGTCTGAAAAAGAATGACGCCAAAACAGGGGGATACGATCATGTCTACTGTCATCCGCAACGGCACCATCGTGACCCACGACCTGACCTACAAGGCCGATGTCAGGATCGAGCATGGCGTGATCACCGAAATCGGCCCGAGCCTGACGGGCGATACCGAACTGGACGCCACCGGCTGCTATGTCATGCCCGGCGGCATCGACCCGCATACGCATCTGGAGATGCCCTTCATGGGCACCTATTCGTCCGACGATTTTGAATCCGGCACCCGCGCCGCGCTTTCCGGCGGCACCACCATGGTGATCGATTTCTGCCTGCCCGCCCCGCAACAGGGCCTGATGGACGCGCTGCAGATGTGGCATAACAAATCCGGCCGCGCGCAATGCGACTACAGCTATCACATGGCGGTCACCTGGTGGGGTGAAAAGGTGTTCACCGGCATCGAGGACAGCATCAAGGCCGGCATCACCAGCTTCAAGCATTTCATGGCCTACAAGGGCGCGCTCATGGTCAATGACGATGAGCTGTTCCATTCCTTCCGCCGGGTGGGCGATCTGGGTGGCGTGGCGATGGTGCATGCCGAAAACGGCGATGTGGTGGCCGAACTGACCGCACGACTGCTGGACGAGGGCAACAACGGGCCAGAGGGGCATGCCTATTCCCGGCCCACCCAGGTCGAGGGCGAGGCCACCAACCGCGCCATCATGATTGCCGACATGGCCGGTGTGCCGCTTTATGTGGTGCATACCAGCTGCGAAGAGGCGCACGAGGCGATCCGCCGCGCCCGCCAGCAGGGCAAGCGTGTCTGGGGTGAACCATTGATCCAGCACCTGACACTGGATGAAAGCGAGTATTTCCACCCCGACTGGGACCACGCCGCCCGCCGCGTCATGTCGCCCCCGTTCCGCAACAAGGCCCATCAGGACAGCCTGTGGGCGGGGCTGCAAGCGGGCTCGCTGTCGGTGGTGGCGACCGACCATTGCGCCTTTACCACCGACCAGAAACGCTATGGCCTGGGCGATTTCTCGAAAATCCCCAACGGCACCGGGGGTCTGGAAGATCGCATGCCCATGTTGTGGACCCATGGCGTGGCAACCGGGCGGCTGACACCCAACGAATTCGTTGCCGTCACCTCGACAAACGCCGCCAAGATCTTCAACCTCTATCCGAAGAAGGGCGCGGTGCTGGTCGGCGCAGATGCCGATCTGGTGGTGCTGGACCCGCAAAAGGAAAAGACGATCACCGCCGCCAGCCAGCAGTCAGCCATCGATTACAATGTCTTCGAGGGACAAAAGGTCAGGGGCCTGCCCCGCTTTACCCTGACGCGCGGCCATGTTGCCTGCCATGACGGCGAGATGCGCGGGCGCGAGGGGCACGGCCAGTTCGTCGGCCGCGAGGCCAATGCCCCGGTCAACCGTGCGCTGAGCCAGTGGAAGGAACTGACCGCCCCGCGCCCCGTGCAGCGCAGCGGCATCCCGGCGACGGGGGTGTGATGCGCGACACGGTCGATGCCCCGGTGATCCAGGCGCAGGACCTGTGCCTGACCTTCACCACCAATGACGGCCCGGTGCATGCGCTGAAGGATGTCACGCTGTCCATCGGCAAGGGCGATTTCGTCAGCTTCATCGGCCCGTCCGGCTGCGGCAAGACCACGCTTTTGCGTGTCATCGCCGATCTGGAACAGCCCACCGCCGGCACCATCACGGTGAACGGCATGACGCCCGATGCCGCGCGCAAGGCCCGCGCCTATGGCTATGTCTTTCAGGCGGCGGGCCTGTACCCCTGGCGCACGATCGAGGGCAATGTCACCCTGCCGCTGGAAATCATGGGCTATTCCCGCGAAGAGCGTCAGCGCCGCGCCGCCCGCGTGCTGGAGCTTGTCGAACTGAAGGGATTTGAACGCAAGTTTCCCTGGCAGTTGTCCGGCGGCATGCAGCAGCGCGCCAGCATCGCCCGCGCGCTGGCCTTTGACGCCGATATCCTGCTGATGGACGAACCCTTCGGTGCGCTGGACGAAATCGTGCGCGACCGGCTGAACGAGGAAGTGCTGAAACTCTGGGCGCGCACCGAAAAGACCATCTGCTTCGTCACCCATTCCATCCCCGAGGCGGTGTATCTCAGCACGAAGATCGTGGTCATGTCCCCCCGTCCCGGCCGGATCACCGACATCATCGACAGCCCCCTGCCGCGCGAGCGCCCGCTGGATATCCGCGACAGCCCCGAATTCATCGACATCGCCCATCGCGTGCGCGAAGGGTTGCGCGCGGGCCATATCGATGCCTGAGATCCGCGCCCCATCATCTTGCCCCCAATACTCCGGGGGGAGTCCGGCCTCGCCCCGAGGCCGGGCGGGGGGCAGCGCCCCCCTTCCCCGCTGTCCAGTACCGGACTTCCCGCAATGAAATCCGTCCTGCCCGTCCTCACCGTCACCCTGACCCTGATTGCGCTCTGGTATGCTGCCGTGGTGCCGATGAACGCGCAATGGGAACGCGATCAGGCCACGCGCGGCGGCTACACCCTGACCAATGCCGAACTGATCAGCCGCACGATGACCCAGTCCCGCCCGCGTCTGCCCGCGCCGCATCAGGTGGTGGGCGAATTGTGGGCATCGACCTGGGTCGAGGAACGCCACGGCCGGCGCGGCTGGTGGAACACCGGCTCACTGTCGAACCGCAGCCTTGTCTATCATGGCTGGGTCACGCTGTCGGCCACCTTTCTGGGCTTCGTGATCGGTACGGGCCTGGGCGTCGCGCTGGCCGTCGGCATTGTCTACAACCGCGCGATGGATGCCAGCGTCATGCCCTGGGCCATTGCCAGCCAGACCATTCCCATCATCGCGCTGGCGCCGATGATCATTGTGGTGCTCAATTCCGTCGGCATTTCCGGACTGCTGCCAAAAGCCGTGATTGCCGCCTATCTCAGCTTCTTCCCGGTCGTCGTGGGCATGGTGAAAGGGCTGCGCGCCCCCGATGCGATGCAGCTTGACCAGATGAAAACCTGGAATGCCAGCGGCGTTCAGGGCTTTCTCAAACTGCGTCTGCCCTCGTCGATGCCCTATTTCTTTGCCTCGATGAAGATCGGCATCGCCGCGGCCCTGGTCGGCACCATCGTCGGCGAACTGCCGGTCCAGCAGGGCGGGCTGGGCGTGCGGCTGCTGTCAGGCAGCTATTTCGGGCAGACGCTGCAGATCTGGGCGGCGCTGTTTGCCGCGGCCATCCTGGCCGCCACGCTGGTGGGCGTGGTGGGCCTGATCCAGCGCGTCACCCTCAGACGCATGGGGCTGGCCCCATGATCCGGCTGCTGGCCGAAGTGATCACCTCGATGCACGCCGGTTTCTGGCAAAAGGGCGGCATGATCGTCGCCCTGGGCTATGCGCTGTGGCGCTCGTACGGCGGCGAACAGCCGCTGGCGGCCATTCTGGGCGTTACAGCGGCCATCGTACTGGCCACAATGCATGAAACGCTGCGGCGACGCGCCGGTCTTGCGCTTGCCCTGAATCTGACCGGCATCGCGCTGGCGCTGGCGCTGGCCGGCCAGGGTCTGGTCAGCGCCTTGCCGCTGGCCGACACGGGCACGGTGGCGGGGCTGATGGTGTCGATCTGGCTGGGCGGCTGGATGCTGGTGGCCATGCTGGCCGATCTGCCCCGCCGGCCGGGGCTGGCCGGGCGGCTGCAGGGCTTGCTGACCCCGCTTGTCTTTGGCGTGACGCTGATCTGGTTGTGGGAGGCGGCGGTGCGCGCGCTGTCGGTGCCGCGTGTGATCCTGCCCCCGCCGTCGATGATTGGCACGCGCCTTGTCAGCGCGACCGATATCCTGTGGGTCGATCTGGTGCAAACCTTTGTCAAGGGCGCGCTGTCGGGCTTTGCCATCGGCTGCGGCGCGGCCATCGTCTTTGCACTGGTGGTGGACCGGTTCGGCTTTCTGCGCCGGGGGCTGCTGCCGGTCGGCAACTTTCTGGCTGCCCTGCCGATCATCGGCACCGCGCCGATCTTCGTGATGTGGTTCGGCTTTGACTGGCCCTCGAAGGCGGCGGTGGTGGTGGCGATGGTGTTCTTTCCGATGCTGGTCAACACCGTGCAGGGGCTGGCGGCCAGCGAGCCGATGCAGCGCGACCTGATGCGTACCTGGTCGGCCAGCTGGGTTCAGGCGCTGATCTTCCTGCGTCTGCCCGCCGCGATGCCCTTCATCTTCAACGGGCTGAAGATTTCGGCAACCCTGGCCCTGATCGGGGCGATCGTGGCCGAATTCTTCGGCTCGCCCACACGGGGCATGGGATTCCGTATTTCGACCGAGGTCGGGCGCTTGCAGCTTGACATGGTCTGGGCAGAAATAACCATGGCGGCGCTGGCAGGGTCGGCCTTCTATGGTTTCTGGGCTCTGCTGGAGCGGCGTGTGACCTTCTGGCACCCGTCGCAGCGCGGCAGATAACCGCCCGGCCCCGGCAACAGGCCAGGGGACCGGCCAACTTGGAGGTGATAGCGATGAAGGCCAGACTGACAGGATTGACGGCGGCCCTTGCCCTTTGGGCAGGGTCGGCCGCGGCGCTGGATGACGTGACACTGCAGTTGAAATGGGTCACTCAGGCCCAGTTCGCCGGCTATTACGTGGCGCTGGAAAACGGCTATTTCGAGGAGGAAGGGCTGAATGTGACCATCCGCCCCGGTGGCCCGGATATCGCCCCGCCCCAGGTGATCGCCGGCGGCGGGGCCGATGTGATTGTCGAATGGATGCCCGCCGCGCTGGACGCGCGCGATCAGGGCCTGCCGCTGGTCAATATCGCCCAGCCCTTCGTGCGTTCGGGGATGATGCTGACCTGCCTTGCCGACACCGGCATCACCGAGCCCGAGGATTTTCGCGGTCGCACCCTGGGTGTCTGGTTCTTTGGCAACGAGGTCCCCTTCCTGTCCTGGATGAGTACGCTGGGCATTCCCACCGATGGCGGGGATGACGGGGTCGAGGTGCTGCGCCAGGGTTTCAACGTGGACCCGCTGTTGCAGCGCCAGGCCGATTGCATCAGCACCATGACCTATAACGAGTTCTGGCAGGTCATCGATGCCGGGATCAGCGAAGACGAACTGGTGACCTTCAAATACGAGGATCAGGGCGTCGCCACGCTGGAGGACGGGCTGTACGTTCTGGAAGACCGTCTGGAAGACCCCGAATTCGTGGACCGCATGGCGCGGTTCGTGCGCGCCTCGATGCGCGGCTGGGCCTGGGCCGAGCAGAACCCCGAAGAGGCCGCGATGATCGTGCTGGACTACGACGAGACCGGCGCGCAGACCGAAGAGCATCAGATCCGCATGATGGGCGAGGTGGCGCTGCTGACCGCCGGCGCGAATGGCACGCTGGATATCGAGGCCTATGAGCGCACGGTGGCCACGCTGCTGGCCGGCGGTTCCGACCCGGTGATCAGTGCCGAACCCCAGGGTGCCTGGACCCATGCGGTGACCGATCTGGCCTTTGGCGACTGAGCGGTTGCCCTTTCAGACACGGGCGGAGGGGGGCGTTGCCCCCCTCTTTGCGTTCCGCAAATT
>JAFIED010000225.1 GCA_020832805.1 Pararhodobacter sp. | reverse complement strand
CCATCTGCTGAACGTCACCACGCAGGCGATGGACGTGGGCGCGCTGACCCCGCCGCTCTGGGGGTTCGAGGAACGCGAAAAGCTGATGGTGTTTTACGAACGCGCCTGCGGGGCGCGGCTGCACGCGGCCTATTTCCGGCCCGGCGGCGTGCTTCAGGACCTGCCCGAGGCACTGCTGTCCGATATCGAGGAATGGGCCGAGGCCTTTCCCCGCCTGCTGGATGACATCGACGGGCTGCTGACGGAGAACCGCATCTTCAAGCAGCGCAACGCCGATATCGGCATCATCAGCGAACAGGAAATCAAGGATTGGGGCTTTTCCGGCGTGATGGTGCGCGGGTCGGGCCTGGCCTGGGATCTGCGGCGCGCGCAGCCCTACGAATGCTATGATGAATTCGATTTCAAGATTCCGGTCGGCAAGAACGGCGATTGCTATGATCGCTATCTGTGCCGCATGGCCGAAATGCGCGAAAGCCTGTCGATCATGAAGCAGGCCATCGCCAAGATGCGCGAACCGGCCGGGCAGGGCGACATTCTGGCGCGCGGCAAGATCACCCCGCCGAAACGCGCCGAGATGAAGACGTCGATGGAGGCGCTGATCCATCATTTCAAGCTGTATACCGAAGGCTTCCGTGTCCCCGCGGGCGAGGTTTACGCCGCGGTCGAGGCGCCCAAGGGCGAATTCGGCGTCTACCTTGTGTCGGACGGCAGCAACAAACCTTACCGCGCCAAGATCCGCGCGCCGGGCTTTCTGCACCTGCAGGCGATGGACCATGTCTGCAAGGGCCACCAACTGGCCGACGTGTCGGCGATCATCGGCACGATGGATGTTGTTTTTGGCGAGATCGATCGGTGAGTACGCCATGCCGGACGGGAGGGAAACCATGAGGTCGCTGCGTGTTGTACTGGCGGTCATCGCGCTGGCCCTGCCCATCCAAATGCAGGCACAGTCGCCGGACCGCGGCGTGATCTTTGTCGAAGCGCTGCGCGCCAATGGATGTGCCGTAACCCCGCGCGAACTGGGCTCTGTGCTGGCAGGAACCGGGATGACCGACGGCGAGTTGGCGGTCTATGCGGAAATGCTGGAAAAATCCGATCTGGCGCTGTTCTCGCGGAGTGGTTTCGTGCTGTCGCAACGGCTGTGTGCCGCATCTGCGGCCGAGTTGCAGACCTATGTGACCGCATCCTATATCCTGAAAGGCGGTTTCGACTACAGCGCACTTGCAACCGCAAGGATATTCACCACGGAATTGCGGCGTATGGGGTGCGTGGCCAACGACACCTGGATCGCAGGTTTCCTGAATGCGCATGGGCTTGCCGCCGATGTGTACCCCGGCTTCATCGAACAGATGAAGACTGCCGGGATCATGGTCGGCGCTGACGGGTTCATCGGTCTTGCCGATGAATACTGCACGGCGGAATCTCCCGCAGTGCTCGACATGTTGCGCATATCTTTACAATGACCTTCAGGCGTGTGTTTGACTTTGCACGACGCACACCCATCTGACAGAGTTGACTTATGCTTCGCAGACTGCACCCAGACCAGCCCGAAAGCTTTGCCTTCACGCCCGAAAACCGGGCCTGGGCCGAGGCCCAGATCACCCGCTTTCCCGAAGGCCGGCAGGCCAGCGCGATCATCCCGCTTCTGTGGCGCGCGCAGGAACAGGAAGGCTGGCTGACGCGGCCCGCCATCGAACATGTGGCCGACATGCTGGGCATGGCCTATATCCGCGCGCTTGAGGTCGCGACCTTCTATTTCATGTTCCAGCTGGCGCCCGTGGGGTCGGTCGCGCATATCCAGATCTGCGGCACCACGCCCTGCATGTTGTGCGGGGCGGAAAAGCTGGTGGATGTGTGCAAGCCCCGGATCAGCAAGCGCCCGCATGCCCTGTCGGACGACGGCAAGTTTTCCTGGGAAGAGGTGGAATGCCTCGGCGCCTGTTCCAATGCGCCGATGGCCCAGATCGGCAAGGATTATTATGAGGATCTGACGGCGGAACGCCTGGAATGGATCCTCGATGAACTGGCCGCCGGCCGCGTGCCGCCGCCGGGGCCGCAGAACGGGCGCTATGCGTCGGAACCGGCGGGCGGCTTGACCAGCCTGACCGCGCATTACGACGGCCGTATGGCGCATAACGCTTCGGTTGCGCGGGCGGTTGCCATCGGCGACACGGTCAAGCGGATCGACGGAACCGAAGTGCCCCTGTCCGCGCCGTGGCTTGGCAAGCCCAAGGCGCCGAGGGCCGCCGCGAAATCCGAACCGAAGCCGGGCGCGGGCATCCCTGCCGACGAGACCGGTGTGACAGTGCAGGAAGCCCCCGCAAAGGCCAAGGCCAAACCGGAAGCGCGCGCCAAGGCGGCGCCGGAACCGGCCACGAACCCCGGTGTAAAGCCCGCGATGCTCGAGGCGGCGCGCGCCGGCGGGCCGGATGACCTGAAGCGGATCAGCGGCGTGGGACCGAAACTCGAGGCGCTGCTGAACCGTCTCGGGGTCTATCATTTCGACCAGATCGCCGCCTGGGGCCCGGGCGAAATCGCCTGGGTCGACCAGAATCTCGAAGGTTTCAAGGGCCGGGTCAGCCGCGACGGCTGGGTTGCACAGGCACGCGACCTCGCACAGGGCACGCAGACAGAGACAGGAGCGTAATCTCGCGGTAAAATGGATGTCCAATGACAATGACATTCAGATGAGGGAGTGCTGAAATGAATACGAGTTCCGGCAGCGCGGAATGCGCGCTCATTTCCTGGGGCATTGCCGCGCTTGTCGCGGTGGTGGCGTTTGCGATGCTGATGCTTCTGGGGGGCTGGACCTTCATGCAGGCGGCATTTGTCGGCGCGATCGTTCTGGTGCTCGGTGGGATCGGCATGATGTGGGCCTTTTGCAGGCCCTTGCCCGGCCCGAACGAAGTGACGCTTGAAAAGGTGACCGCGCCAGTAGCTTCTGCGGCCCCGGCCCCGGCCCCGGCCCCGGCCCCGGCTCAGCCGTC
>JAFIED010000219.1 GCA_020832805.1 Pararhodobacter sp. | reverse complement strand
ACCTATATCGGCCGCGCCTTTACTTATGGTCTGGGCGCGATGGGCCAGGCCGGTGTGACCCGCGCGCTGGAGGTGATCCACAAGGAACTGGACACCACCATGGCCCTGTGCGGCGAGCGGGATGTGCAGAATCTGGGGCGGCACAACCTGATCGTGCCGCAGGGGTTCGACGATCTGACGGTACCGATGTAGGGTGCCCGCGCCAGGTAAGACCCGTCCAGATCAGGGGCTTGAGGCGGCGAACTGGCGCGGGCCTGATGCCGGATGCGGCACGGAACGCCAACTGATGCCTTAATGAACTTGATCGACCCGGAAAATCGGGCACAATCAAGTTTCGGGATTTGGCAGAGGAACCGCAGGGCGGCCGCAGAGACGTTTCGGGGGCCAGGCGTGCCCCCAGCTTTCAGCATTCAATCTCCGGATCCATCCCGGGCGGCCAATGGTCGATATCCCGGTGTTGTGCGTCCCCTCCGGAGGTTGCTCCATGAAAACCCTGCGTCTGTTTCTTGCCGGCGGTCTGACCGCCCTCATTCTTGCCGCCCTGCCCGGCGCCAGCCATGCCCAGCGGCCCGACTGTACGCTGGTGGCGGTTGGCATCGGCATGTATGCCAGCGATATCCGCACCGCCCTGAACGGCCATCTGGCCGGGCAACGGCATGAACTGGCCATGCCCGGGCGCTATCTGACCGTGCACGAGGTCACCCGCGTGATCCCCAGACGCAACTGCGGGATCGAGTTCCAGTTGCGGGTCGAATTGCGCCGCCCTGCCCTGCCCAATCTGCGCGGCACCACCATCATCGAGGGCACCATCACAGAGTTGCAGCCCTGGAGCAACGATGTCGCCGTGCTGCGCAGCGGGGCGGTGCGGCCCTGCGAGGTCCGCATCTTCAACTTGTGGATCACCGACATGGGGCTGGGCGGCATCGCGGGCAACCTGCGCAACAACCTGCACCGGCTCCACGCCAACCGAACCCTGCGCCGGATGGAGCATTTCAACATCTGCTGACCGGGGCGCCGCTGCCCGGTGCGCGCCTCAGTCCACGAAGGCGCGTTCCACCACATAGGCGCCGGGCGCGTTGTTCGACCCCTCGTGCAGGCCCGCCGCCTCGCACAGGGCCTTGCTGTCGTGAAGCATGTCCATCGAGCCGCAGATCATCACCCGGTCTACCGCCGGGTCCAGAGGGGGCACGCCCAGATCGGCAAAGACCTGCCCGCCGGTCATGGCCTCGGTAACACGGAAACGGCGCGGATGATCCTCGCGCGTGACGCAGGTGTAATGGGTCAGGCGCCCCTGCGCCAACTCGCCGACCAGCGGGTCATTCAGGGTCTGGGCCACCAGTTCCTCGCCATAGACCAGCTCGGCCTTCTCGCGGCAGCCGTGCAGCAGCACGACCTGATCGAATTTCTCATAGGTTTCGGGGTCGCGCACCAGGCTGGCAAAAGGCGCGATTCCGGTGCCGGTAGACAGCATGTAAAGCCGCTTTCCCGGCAGCAGGGCATCCAGTACCAGCGTGCCTGTCGGCTTCTTGCGCATCAGCACCGTGTCGCCCGGCTTGATCTTTTGCAGATGCTCGGTCAGCGGCCCGTCCGGCACCTTGATAGAATAGAATTCCAGCGTGTCATCCCAGGCCGGCGAGGCGATGGAATAGGCGCGAAACACCGGGCGCTCGGCATTGGGCAGGCCGATCATCACGAATTCGCCGGAACGAAACCGAAAGCTGGCGGGCCGAGTCATGCGAAAGCGAAACAGCCGGTCAGTGTAATGCTCTACCTCGGTCACCGTCTCGGCGAAACAGTTTGCCGGAACCGGAAAAGGGGTGGCAGGGTCGGTGGCGTTCGTCTTGGCATCAAGGGACATGGCAAATCTTCCTGTTGGCGCGTGTGCTGATCCTAGCAAAAAGTTTGTTGGTACACAAACAATAAAATCACGCCGGAAATAGCGGGCAAGCCGCGTCGGCGCCGTTTCAGGCGATCTTGCGCAATAACCGCAACAGGGTTTGCTGTTCGCTTCGGCTCAAAGGTGCCAGGGTAAGCCGGGTGATTTCCATGGCCAGCGGCAGTACCCGCGCATGCACGCGCTCTCCCTCGTCAGTCAGGCGCAGCATGTGCAGCCTGCTGTCATCGGGCGCGCGGAATTTCTCGACCAATCCGCGCTGATGCAGACGTTTGACCACGCCGTTGATGGTGGAATTGTCCATCGCCGTCAACCGCCCCAGCGCGTTCTGCGACGAAGGCCCGGTTTCGGCCAGCTTCGCCAGAGCGGCGAATTGCTGTGCGGTCAACCCCTCGGCCATATGGGTGGCAAAGATGCTGAGATGGCGTTGCTGCGCCCGGCGCAGCAGAAACCCCGCCTGAGCATCCAGCGCATAGCGTCGTCGGCCGCGCGGGCCGCCTGATGCGCTGACGCTGTCGTTTTCCGGATCATCCGGTGGCGTGGTCGCCTCGCCCAAGCTGTGCCCTCCCCTTGCCTAGCGCAGCCCGTCCTTGCCCTCGGCCTGATCGGCCGTCAAGCCACCGACCCGCGGCAGGGGGCGGCCTGAATCGGTGACCGCCACCGCCACCATGATCTCGCCCGCGCGCGGCGCGTCGTTCAGGCGCACCTCGATCCCGTCGAAATGGCTGCGCACATAGGCTGCATCCTTATGGCCAAGCGGCACATCCAGCACCTGCCCCGGCCCGCCCATCTTTTTCGACGAAGGCACCAGCGCCGCGCCCTTTTCCACCGCCGCGCGCAGGGGGGCGCCCAGCTTGGGGTGCAGGATGGCCGCGGCGTGTTCCAGCTCGCCCGCCTCGCCCACCATCGCGGCCTTGCCATAGCTTTCGGCTTGCGCCGGTTCTATCCCCAGCGCGGCCACGCAACGCCGACCCAGCAGATCGCCCATTTCGGCGCCGATTTCCATCAGCAGCGACAAATCAGGCTCATAGCGGCCGGCGAACGGGTTGTCGATCACCGCCACAGCCACCGCGCGGCGCGTAGGCGGGGCAATGGGCCGCCCCATCTCGATATGGGTTTCATCCTGAAACACGGCAATCTTGCGGATCCTGGCCTGCATCTTTCCCTCCGTCATGCCGGTACGCGCGCAGCGGGCGGTGTGGAGCGCGACCGTCCACAGCGCATCTTGCCGTCAATCATCACGGCACCAACGCCGGGAAGATTGCCCATCGCCATGGCGCCCAGCACATCAACACCATCAGACCCGCCTGGCCTGTCCATGAAGACCAGATCGGCGGGCCGGCCTGGCGCCACGATACCCTGTTCCAGCCCCCGCTTGCGCGCCACATTGCCGCTGGCACAGCACCAGGCCAGATCGGCGCGCAGCCCGCCCAGGCTGGCCAGCAGCGTGACCATGCGCAGCATGCCGTTGGGTTGCACCCCCGATCCCGCGGGCGCGTCGGTGCCGATCAGGAAATCGGCCAGCCGCCCGGCCTGCTGCGCGGCCTCCAGCGCCACCAGCGCCGCCTTTTCGTTGCCGTTATGCACCACCTCCAGCGCGCCCGTAGCCTCGCGGCACAGCCGGGCGATATCCTCCAGCGGGTTGGCCGTGGGGCCGCCGTTGATATGGCTGACAACATCGGGCTGGGCCTGCAGGATGTCGTCGGCCGTCACATGGTGCGACCCGGCGATGGAGGGGCCGCCGCAATGCATGATCGTCTCTATCCCCAGTTCCCTGCACCATGCGGTAACCCGTGCGGCATCCGGGCCCTTGGCAACCGTTCCCAGACCGATCTCGCCGATATGGCGGATACCGGCGGCTTTCAGCCCGGCATAGAAATCGCGGTCGAAGTCCAGTTCCGGCACCGGCGCGCCGGCAATCACCTTTGCCCCCGCCGCGCGGAAATTCCGAAAACAGCGCTGTGCCACCATGGCCAACGCCTTGACCCCTTCGGCATCCTTTGGTCGGCCGGGCAGATGCACCTCGCCGGCCGAGACGAAACTGGTCACGCCGCCGTTCACATTCATTTCGATCCAGCCGGTCTGGTTCTGGCGCGGGGTCCAGTCGCCAAATACCGGGTGGCAATGGCTGTCAATCAGGCCGGGCGCCACGGCGCAGCCCTGTGCGTCGATCACCTGATCGGCATCGGCGGGCTGAAAGCCGGCAATCACCCCGTCCTCGATCAGCAGGCAGTCGCTATCGGCAACCGCCGCATCCAGATCGCCGGTCAAGAGCAGGCCGATATTTCGGACCAGTATCCGGCCCTGCGCGGGTGTGTCCTTCGCCTCGACAGCCATTTTGCCCCCTTCAATCTTGTTTGCGTAGAAACAGTATGCAGCCCCCTGCCCGCTACCGCAAGGCCGCTTTCGTCAGCCCCGCCAGCGCCGCCAGCCCGCCGCCAGCACAGGCGACAGGATCACGGCCAGCGACAACAGGATCAATGTCAGCGAAATCGGGCGCTCGATGAACACCTCCCACCGGCCGCCGGACAGGATCAGCGTGCGGCGCAGGTTTTCTTCCATGATCGGGCCCAGGATCAGGCCAATGACCAGGGGCGCGGGCGGCAGGCGCAGCACCATCATCACATAGCCTACCACACCAAAGATCAGCATGATGTAGACATCGGTGATACTGTTGCGGATCGCATAGGCACCGACCACGCAGAGCAGCGCGATGATGGTGAACAGCAGCGGACGCGGCACGCGCAAAATGCCGGTAAAGGCGCGCATGAAGACCAGCCCCACCAGCAATGTCAGCACGATCGCAAAGAATACCGCAACATAGATGCCGGCCACGAAACCGGGATTGTTGGCAAACAGCATCGGCCCCGGGCGCAACCCGTGGATCAGCAACGCGCCCATCAGCACCGCCGTGATCGGATCGCCCGGAATGCCCAGCGTCATCATCGGCACGAAAGACCCGCCGACCGAGGCGCTGTTGGCCGATTCCGGTGCCGCCACACCGGCGGGCTCGCCCTTGCCGAATGCCTCGGGGCGACGTGACAGGCGCTTTTCCTGGGCATAGGTCACGGCCACGGCGATGGCCGATCCCGCCGCCGGGATGGCGCCCACGAAAGTGCCGATGACCCCGCCACGCGCCACCGGCGCCCACAGCCGGGCCAGCGCCCCCGGCGACAGAAACAGACGGCCGATGGGGGGGATGCGCGGTATCCCCTGCGGCCCGGCAGACAGGTTGCGCAACACTTCGGCCAGGCCAAAGATGCCGACGGTCACCGGTACCAGTTCGATCCCGGCCTGCAAGGCGCGCGTGTTGTAATCGAACCGGCCGATATCGGTCAGCCGGTCAAAGCCCACCATGCCCAGCAGCACCCCCACCGCCCCCACCAGAATGCCGCGAAAGACCGATCCGCCAGAGGCGAAGGACAACAACACCAGACCAAAGACCGTGGCCATGGCAAATTCCGGGCTGCGAAAGCTCATGGCGGCATTCGCCACCAATGGCGCCAGCGTGACCAGCAGCGCCAGCCCGATGAAGCCGCCCACGGTTGACGACAGCAGCGCCACCGACAGCGCCTGCCCCGCACGGCCCTGTTGCGCCATCGGATAGCCGTCGAACTGGGTGACGATGGCACCGGGCGTGCCGGGAATATTGATCAGGATGGCCGAGATCGACCCGCCATAGACGCTGGACACGAACACCGCGATCAGGAACAGCATCGCCTGCGCGGGCTCCATGCCGAAACTGACCGGCAACAGGATGGCCAGCGCCATGGTCGAACTGACGCCGGGCAAGGCACCCAGCACAATGCCGATGGTCACGCCCAGCACCGCCAGCCCCCACATCTGAGGCATCGACAAATAGCTGACCAGCGTCTGGAAAAAGAGATCGGCAATCATGCCTTGCTACCCCGGCAGCGGCACGCCAAGCACCTTGGCGAACAGGAAATGCAGGCTGAAGGCAATGACTGCCGCCACGGGCAGCCGCAGCGCCCAGGCGGTCAATGCCTGACCGCCCGGCGCCATGATCCACAGCCACATCAGGCAGAACGCGGCGGCGGGCAGGCGAAAGCCGGTCTGCGGCATCAGCCAGATCAGCACCAGCAGGCTGAGAGCAAAGCCCGCAGGCGCCAGATGGCTGCGCCATGCCGGCAGGCCCAGCCCCTGTGTCTGCGCCGCCCACCAGCGCCAGAGGCCGGCCAGAACCAGCCACACCCCGCCAAGAGAAATCAGCCACAACAGGATCAGCGGCAACAGCGCCGGTCCCGGATCGGCCCCGGCAAACAGACTGCGGCGCAAGGGCGCGTTGCCCAGATAGCTGGCCCAGCCCGCCATTGCCCAGGCCAGAAAGAACATTCCGGCCAGCAGCTCGACCGGCCCCGAAGGGCCGGCCGATGATTCGTCGTAGCTGTCGCGTGCCGCGCTCATCTCAGCCCCGTGCCGAACGGCAAGGCGATGACAGGCGAGGCACGAAAACCGGGCGCGGCAACAAGACTCAGCGCGCCCGGACGGTGACCAGCCCGGCGTCCTGCATGATGGGATAGATCAGATCATCCATCGTTGCCATCAGCGCCGCAGCATCATCCGCGCCGCCCGGCTGCAGCATCAGACCCATGTTGCGCCCACGCTCGTGAAAGGCCTCGCCGGACATCGCCCGCATCAGCGCCTCTTCCAGTATCGCGCGGCGATCATCGGGAATACCGACCGGGCCAAAGACCATCACATAGTCGGTGATGACATAGTCATGGCCCATCTCTTCAAAGGTCGGCACCTCTGGCACGCGGAAATGCCGGTCTGTGGCGGCGACACCCAGAATGCGCACGGTGCCGGCATCGTGCAGATCGGCCAGCATGGGTACCGGCAGCGTGGCGGCCATCACCTCGCCCGAGACCAGCGCCGCCACCGTGGGTGCATAGCCCTGATAGGGCACCTTGGTCAGCTGGATATCAAAGGTGTTCTCGATGAAGGCCGCATTCAGAAACGAAAACCCGCCCGGCGAGTCGTTGCCGTTGATGATGCCGCCGGGGTTTTCGCGCGCATAGGCCAGAAAATCCTCGAAACTTTCAATCCCGGTATCGGCACGCACCGCCAGCGCGGCGGGTTCGATATTGATCACCGCCAGCGGCTCCAGCCGGTCCAGCGCGGTGGCGTTCTCGTTCATGTAGCTTTGCGCGGTGGCATGCAGCCCCAGCACACCCAGCGTATAGCCATCCGCTGCGGCCTCTTCGACCTGACGCACCCCGTTGGCCCCGGCCGCACCGGGCACATTGGTAACGACAACCGTACTGGGCAGTTCCTGTTCCAGGAACTCTGTGACCAGCCGCGTGACCGTGTCATGCCCGCCGCCGGCTGGCCAGGCCACCACCATGGTGATGGGCTGATCAGGAAAGGCCGCCGCCGGTGTCGTGGCCAGCCCCATACCCAATGCGCCGACCATGGCCGCCGTTCCCGCCAATGATGTGATGAAATGCCGTCTTTTCATGATGTCCCCCTGTTGCGCTATGGACGATTCGAGATTGTTTGTATGCGTATGGTATCCAAGCCTTACCCCAAGTCAATCACCGCGCTGCGATCAAAGCAAGGCAAGGCTGAGCCAGGGAACAAGTGCCAGCACCACCAGTGCCAGGCAGGCCACGGCAAAGAACGGCAGCGTGACCCAGAACACCTGCACCGCGTTCACCCGGCTGACCGAGGCCGCCACGTAAAGCCCGATGCCCACAGGGGGCGACAACAGGCCAAGGATCAGCGTGATCGAGGCAACCACACCAAAATGCAGCGGGTGGATGCCATACACCTCGGTCGCAATGGGCAGCAGGATCGGCACCACCATGATCAATCCCGGAATGCCGTCGATCACCGTGCCCACTATCAGCAGCGCCACCAGCACCAGCAGCATGAAGGCAAAGGGCGTTGCCGCCACCGACTGAATCCAGACTGCCGCCGTCTGCGGCACCTGGCCAAAGATCAGCACCCAGGAAAACACCCCGGCGGCGGCGACCAGGAACAGCACCAGCGCCGAGTTGAGCCCGGTGCGCAGCAGGATCATGGGAAAATCGCTCAGTTTCAGCGACCGAGTATAGAACAGGCCGATCAGCGTGGCGACCACCGCACCGATAGCGGCCGCCTCGGTCGGCGAGCCATAGCCGCCGAGGATGGTGCCGATGATCACCACAGGGATCAGCAGCATGGGCAGCGCATCGCGCAGCGCCCTCAGGCGCTGCGGCCAACTCAACCGCTCGCCACGCGGATAGGCGTGGCGCCAGCCCAGAAACGCAACCGTCAGAATGAACAGCCCCGTCAGCATCAGCCCCGGCAGGATACCCGCGATCAGCATGTCGCGCACCGCCACCTGCGCCAGCACCGCATAGACAACAAACACGATGGAGGGCGGGATGATCGGCCCCAGCAGCCCGCCATAGGCGGTCAGCCCGGCGGCAAAGGCCCGTTCATAGCCGGCGCGCTGCATCTCGGGCACCATGACCTGGCTCATCATGGCGATCTGCGCGGTGGCCGACCCCAGGATCGAGGCCACCATCATGTTGGCCAGCAGGTTGATATAGGCCAGCCCCCCGCGCAACGCGCCGACAAAGGCCGCAGCCAGCCGCCCCAGCCGCTGGGTGATGCCGGCGCCGTTCATCAACTCGCCGATCAGGATGAACAGCGGGATCGCCAGCAGGCCGAAATTGTCCAGAGAGCTGAAAAGTTTGAGCGGAAAACTTTCCAGAAGGACCAGATTGTTGGTTTCCCAGATGAACACCAGCGCGGCCATGCACAGGATCAACCCGATGGGCAGGCCAATCACCAACAACAGAAGAAAGGCGCTCAGTGTCATCGTGTCAGCCCTCGCCCGGCTGGAATTCCTGCGCCAGCAGGCGCGGTTCGATCAGGCCCAGATCCTCGGCCAGATTGTTCAGTGCATGCACGCTGAGGGTAAAGGCAAACCAGGGCATGATCAGGTAGAACCAGAAAAACCGCCAGCGCAGCACCGGCGTGGTATCGGTGTAGATGAAATTGAAGGTGGTCATCTCGAAGGTGCCGATCTCGAAACCGGCGGCAACCAGCCCCATCGGGTCGAACCAGCGCCAGCACAGCCAGATCAGGATCAGCCCGAAAACCACGGCAATCAGCGACACGATGATGCGCAACATCCGGACCACCGGGCCGCGCAGCATTTCCTGCAGGATCTTCACCGCCGGGTCGATGCGGGCACGCAGCATCAGCGACGCACCGACAAACCCTGCCAGCACCATCGACAACACCGCCAGTTCGTCGGCCCAGGCCAGCGTGATGCGGAACAGCCGAAAGCCCACATTGATCAGCACGAAAAAGGCGATGCCGGCGATCAGCAGCATCAGAAAAACGCGCTCGATGCGGATCAGCCCGTCAGACAGGGCGCGCAGCATACGGAAGGGCAACATGCGGCTTCCCCTGGGGTTGGATGCTGGGTTGGATACCGTTTGACGGCGCCATGCTGGCAGCGCAGCGGCTCAGGTGCAAGCCGCTGCGCTGCCGTTCATGCGACCGTTCAGAAAGAGGCCACAAGTTCGCGCAGCCTTGCCACATAGGGTGTCTGCTCGCCCCACTCGGCATCCCAGCGCTCGACGATATCGCCAAAGAACTCGGGGCCCACGCCTTCGGTAATGCGAATGCCCGGCGCCTCGCGCAGGCGCGCCAGCTTGTCATCCTCTTCCTCGACGAAGCGGTCGATCGTGCGGTCGCAATGCAGCTGCATCGCATCCGAGATCAGCGCGCGGTCTTCCTCGCTCAGGCCCGCCCAGACCCGCCCGGATACCAGCGCCACCATGCCGAACATGTGGTGATTGGTTTCCAGCAGATAGGGCGCATGCTCGTAGTAGCGGAAGTTGATGATCGATTCGTAATCCATGTCCAGCCCGTCGACCTGGGCATTGGCCAGGGCATCATAGATTGCCGGCAACGGCATGGGTGCGGGCGCGGCGCCGAACATCTCGAAAAAGCGGCTGATCGCCGGGGCGGGCGTGATGCGAATCCGCTGGCCGTTCAGGTCGGCGGCCGAGGTGATGGGGTTGCGCATCACCATCTGCCGCATGCCGATCATGGCATAACACAGGCCCACGGTGCCGGTGGCACGCGGCAGGGCATCCAGAATCTCGCGCGCCTCGTCCGACCGGAACACACGCGCCGCATCGGCGATATTGTCCACCAGGAAGGGGGCATGCAGCGCGGCCATGTCAGGCACACGGAACGTCAGTTCGGCCGAGGTCAGCCAGGCCATGTCCAGCGCGCCGGTCTGCAACTGCTGCAGCATCGTGGCCTCGTTGCCCAACTGCCCCGAGGGGAATACGGCCAGGCTGAAACGCCCGTCAGAGCGTTCCTGCAACGTCTCGTTCAGCGCCGCCACTTCCTGGTTCCACACATGCACCGGGGGGGTGATCAGCCCGATGCGAAACTCGCGCTCCTGTGCCATGGCGGGCAGGGCAAAACCGACCCCTGCCACCATCGCCATCACTGTCTTCCACGTCATTGCCACTCTCCTTGTTGGATCCGTTTTACTGCCCGGGGTTTATTGCGCACCCCGTATCGTTGCGCCAGCGCCCTGCGGCGCCGGCAATGAGGGTCACCGCAAACCGTCCTGCCCCACGATATCTTCGGCACGCAGGCCACCCACCCGGGCGTGAATGCGCGCGCCCGTGCTCATGACCAGAATCAGCGCCAGTTCATCCGCACGGGGCGCATCGTTCAGGCCCACTTCGATGGCATCGAAATGGCTGCGCACATAGCTGGCGTTGACATGGGTAATGGGCACATCCAGCCGCGTGCCGGGCCCGCCCACCTTCTTGGTCGAGGGCACGATGGCCATGGCATCGCCCAGCACCTCGCGCATGGCCCAGCCGCCGGGCACATGCCACAGCGCGCCATGCTCCAGCTCGCCCGCGGCGCCCACGATGGCGCCCTTGCCATACCCCTGCACCGTGGCCGGATCGCCGCCCAGCACATCAAGCATGCGCCGCGCCATTGCCGCGCCCAGCGGCTTCAGCGTTTCCATGAAGCCCTCGATTTCAGGCTCGTAGCGGCCGGCAAAAGGGTTCTGGATGACCGAAATCATGGCCACCCGGCGCAGTGGTTCGGCGGGGGCCGGGCCACCCTCGTGATAGATTTCCTCGGTCAGGACCGCCTGTTTGCGGAGACACAGGTCAGGCATGCAGCAAGCCTCGCTTTTTCATGGTCAAGGTGTTGTCGGCGACATCCGGCAGCGGTGCAAGCGGCATGTCGCCGGTCAGGCGCACAACGCCCTGCAACGCCATGGCCGCGCCACCGATCAGGCCGCGCGCGGTCATGGCATCTGCCACGACCTGCCCCCTGTCCAGCGCAGCGGCAAGCCGCGCCGGGTCCAGCCGGGGCACATGGGTGGTGACTGGCCGCGCGCCCAGATCGCTGTCTGGCGCCAGATCACGGGCCGGTTCGCGCCGGATGGACGGATCACCGGGCAGATCGATGGCATTGGCAATCAGCGTGGCGGCAACATCGGCCCCCGGCGCGTCAGGGGCGATCACCGTCACGCTGTCGGCAATACCCAGCGAATGGCTGCGCCCCCTGGCGCCACTGGTGGCGACGCCGCGCCACGGGCAGTCCGGGCCAATGCCCAGGACACCGGGCACGGCCGGGTTGACCGGGTCGATCACGATGGCCACGCGGAAAGGCGCCGCGCCGCCGGCCAGGTACAGCGCCATGTCGCCGCCATTGTTCACATGGGCGCGCGTCACCCCCGGCACGGCGGCCATGGCCTGCAACACCGCCTCGGCGCCGGCGCCGGCCACCGCCGCCATCGGCGTGACAAAGACGGGCCAGTGCGCCCGCGCCGCCGCCGCCATCCGCCGCGCCACCGCGCCCTTCAGCGGGCAGTCACCGGGCACCACGGCCTGACGCAATTGCGGGAGTTCGGCAACCAGTTCGTCCAGCAGGGTGGCAAAGCGGGCAACGGCCGCCGCATGCGCCGCCTGCACGGCCGGCGCGCCCCCCTCGGCGCGCAGGATCATGTCGATGGGCCCATGCTGCAGGTGCAAGCGCCCGTCGGGCAACACACGGTGCTGGGGCCCCGGCCCGGCCATCAGCGGCTCCAGCCAAAGCGATGCGGCATGACCGGCCAGCGTCCGGCATCGGTGCCGCGAGACAGTTGCCGCTCGCCATCGCCGCCGATACCCAGCACATCCTCCAGCCGACGGACAGAGCCCATATGCCCCCCCAGCGCGGCATAATCAGCCAGCCGCATGGTGAATTCGATCGGCGCCACCAGCGCGGGGGTTGGCACATAGCCGAACGAGTTTTCGGGCATTGCCAGCACATCGACCATATAGGTGATGCCCCCGCCCGGCCAGATATACACCTCGGCCCCGCCGGCCGTGACATGGGTCAGCGTATCACGCACCGAGCGGGTCAGCTTGACCGGGTTTTCGGTCACCCCGGCACGCAGGCTGCCCCCCGCCCCGCCGATGAACACCACCGAACACAGCGCCGGCTCGCAGTTTTCCTGGACCCGCGCCACCGAAGCCGCCACCGGCTCGGGCATGTCGGTCCGAACCGGTTGCAGATCCCCGTCCAGCACGAAATAGGCGGCATGATCGCCGGTGGTCGATACCATCAGCATCTTCATGCCGGGCTTCGCCACCTTGGGGTCAAAACGATCAATGATCGACAGCGGGTCGGTAATGTTGGTTCCCCCCCAGCCCTGCCCGGGTTCGGCCACGCGGAAATAGCGCCCGGGCGTGCTTTTGTGGCCCTTGATGCGAATGCCCGTGGGCGGCACATCCAGCAGCTTGCCGGCCTGATGCTCGGACAACACGCCAGTGATATGGTCATCGACCACGACCACCTCGTCCAGGTGCTCGAACCACTGTTTGGCGAACATGCCGATCGCGGCCGAGCCGCAGCCCACGCGCATGCGTTCCTCGCGCACATCGTCGATGACCGGCGCCTTGCCGGCTTCGACGACGATCGTCACCCCATCGTCGATCTGCAGTTCCACGGCCTGCCGGTTGCACAGGTTCAGCAACGCCTCGCAGGTTGCGCGGCCCTCTTTCTTGGACCCGCCCGTCAGATGATGCACGCCGCCCAGACTCATCATCTGGCTGCCATATTCGCCCGTGGTGACATGGCCCACTGCCTCGCCCTTGTAGCGCACGGTGGCGGTTTCGTGGCCCAGATGGCGGTCCGTGTCGATCTTCAGCTTGACCCCGCAATAGGAATAGATGCCCTCGGTGACCACAGTCACCATATCCACCCCGTCCATCTCGCTGGACACGATGAACGGCGCGGGCTTGTAGTCCGGATAGGTGGTACCAGCGCCCACGGCGGTGACAAACCGCGCGGGCGCCTGCACCAGATCGCCCTCCCATTCGCGTCCGTCCTCCAGGAAGCTGACCACCTCGCCGCCCGCCTGCACGGTCCGGTTCAGGATGACCAGCGGGTCAACCCGGGTCAGCACGCCCTCGACATTGGCGTAGCGGTCGCAGGCGCCGGCCCGCCCCTCGGCGATGAAGCACAGCACCGGGCAGGCATCGCAGCGAATCTTCTCGGGTTTCTCGCGCCGGGGCCGGTCGGCAACGGGTGGCGGGGTCAGGGTCATGTCACTCATGGGATCATCCTGGATTCTGTGCCGCGCGCATGGCGCGCAGCACCTTGTCAGGCGTGGCCGGCAGATCCCGCACCACGGCACCGGTAGCATCGCGCAGCGCGTTCAGAATGGCCGGCGCCGTGGGGATCAGCACCTGTTCGCCGATACCCTTGGCGCCAAAGGGGCCATGCGCATCGGCATCCTCGATCAGGATCGACTGCACGCGCGGCACGTCGCCAAAGGTGGGGATCAGATAATCATGCAGGTTCTCGGTGCGGCCGGGAATGTATTCTTCCATCAGGGCCAGCCCCAGCCCCTGCGCCGATCCCCCCTCGATCTGGCCTTCCAGCAGCGTGGGGTTGATAGCCCGGCCCACATCATGGGCACAGATCAGCTCCAGCACCTTGATGGTGCCCAACTCGCAGTCGACCTGGATCTCGGCCAGATGCGCGCCCCAGCCGTACGCCGCATAGGGCTCGCCCTGCCCGTTTTCATCCAGCGGGCTGGTGGGCGGGTCATAGCTTTCCTCGGCCATCAGCACATAGCCCAGTTCATTGGCCTGACCCGCCAGCGAGGCCAGATCGTAGCTGGCGGTGCCGGCACTGACAATGCTGCCTGAAAGCCGCAAATCGGCATCCGCGCCGACATTCAGATAGCGCAACAGCTGCGCGCGCAGCGCCGCGCCGGCGCGCAGGGATGCAGCGCCGGAAACAAAGGTCTGGCGGCTGGCCGAGGTCTTGCCGGCATCCGGCGTCAGATCGGTATCGGCGCCGATCAGGGTGAAGGCGGAAACCGGCAGGCCCAGGGCTTCGGCGCATATCTGGGTGATCACGGTGTTCGACCCCTGCCCGATATCCACCGCCCCCTGATGCAGCACCAATGTACCGTCAGTCTTCAGCCCTACCCGGATGGTCGAGGGGTTGGGCAACGAGGTATTGCCGCAGCCATACCACATGCCCGCCACACCGACCCCGCGCCGCAGCGGGCTGCCCCGGGCGGCCTGTGCGGCATTGAACGCCGCAACCGACGCGCGGCGTTCCTGCCAGTGCGGCACCAGCGCCTCCAGGCAGGCGCGGATACCCACGCCCTGTGCAAATACCTGCCCCGTCACGGTCGGCTGGCCCACCGTCAGCGCGTTGCGGATACGGAAATCCAGCCGGTCCAGCCCCAGCGCATCGGCCAGTTCGTCGAACAGGCATTCCTGCGCCACCGCCGATTGTGGCACGCCGAAGCCCCGAAAGGCGCCAGAGGGCGGGCAATGGCTGTGCACGGCCGCCGATTTCGCCTGATAGGCCGGCAGGAAATAGGGGCCAGACGCGTGCACCGGCACGCGGTTCGCCACCGTCGGCCCCCAGCTGGCATAGGCACCGGTGTTGAAATGCCCCTCGAATTCCATGCCTGTCAGGCGCCCGTCGGCATCGGCACCGATGCGCGCCGTGATGGCCGAGGGGTGGCGCTTGGTGCTGCCCATCATGGATTCGGCACGGGTAAAAACCATCCCGCAGGGCTGGCCCGTCACCCAGGCGGCAATCGCCAGATAGGGCTGAAAACTGAGGTCCAGCTTCGACCCGAAACCACCGCCGACAGACGAGGGCAGAATGCGCACGGCATCGACCGGCAGACCCATGATCAGGGCCAGATCGTCGCGATCCATATGCGGGGCCTGGGTACAGCCCCAGACCTCGATCCGGTCACCGGCGCGCCGCGCAAAACCGGCCTCGGGCTCGATATAGGCGTGTTCGATGAAGCCGGTCGAAAAGGCCCCTTCCACCACTGCCGCCGCGCCCTTCAGCGCCTGCTCCGGCGCGCCCTTGCGCACGAAACCGCGCACCAGAATATTGCCCGCGCGCGTGTGGTGCAGTTGCGGCGCCCCTTCGGCCAGCGCGGCCTCGGTCGTCAGCACGGCGGGGCGTTCATCCCAGGTCACCGGGAAATCGGTCAGGTCCAGTTGCTCGACAAGATCGCGCGGGCCGACGACAGCCGCCACCGGCTCGCCCCGGAAACGGGCGACGGATTCGGCAAAGACCGGCTGGTCGGCCAGCGGCGGAATCACGCCATGCAGGTTACGGCCCGGAACGTCGGCCGCCGTCAGCACCGCCTCGATGCCCGGATTTGCCGCCTGCCATGCCGCCAGATCACCAAGGCTGAAACCGGCGTGGTGATACGGGCTGCGCACCAGCCGCACGGCCAGCGTGCCCGCCGGCCAGCCATCGGCGCCGAAACGGTCGGTGCCCAGAACCTTTGGCACCCCGTCGATGCGTTCTATGCGCTGGCCCACGGCACCATCCGGCCCGGCGCGGTCTTCGGCCGCGACATCAAGCACCGCCGAAACGATCTTGGCATAGCCGGTGCAGCGGCACAGCACACCCGAAAGCGCCTCTTCCACCTGCGCGCGATCCGGCGCGCGGTCCTGCCGCAACAGCCCTTCGGCAGCCATCAGCATGCCCGGCGTGCAGATGCCGCATTGCGCCGCCCCGTGACGCAGAAAGGCGCGCTGCAGGCGCCCGGGCACGTCGCCCTGCGCCAGACCCTCGACCGTTTCCACCGACCGCCCCTCGGCCCGCAGCGCCGGCATCAGGCAGGCGCAGACCGGCGCGTCATCGACCAGCACGGTGCAGGCGCCACAATCGCCGGCGTCGCAGCCAACCTTGACCCCCTCGCAGCCGAAGGCGTCGCGCAGCGCCGCACTCAGCCTGGCCGAGGGCGCCACCCTTGCCTGACGGTCCCGGCCATTCAGCCGCAAGGACAGCGCAATCCCGTCGTCATGCGCCCGGGGCGCGCGGTCGGGGGCCAGTTCGTTCATCCCATATCCTCCATCGCCGCTGCCAGAGCACGGCGAATCAATACCGGCACGGCATCGGCGCGATAGTCGGCGCCGGCGCGCACATCGCTGATTGGCGCCAGACCCTGCACCAGATCGCCGCTCACCACCTGCGCCAGATCGGCGCGGCGCGCACCGACAAGCGCCGCCTCCAGTCCAGGCAGGCGCCGCGCCACGGGCGAGCAGGCACCGACCGCCACCGAAGCCCGCGTGATGGCGCCCTGATCGTCGCATGCCACATGCGCCGCCACCATGACGATGGAAATCACCAGATACCGGCGCGCGCCCAGTTTCAGAAAGGCAGAACGCCCCGGTGCGGGCGGCAGATGCAGACCCACCACCAGTTCACCCGGCGCCAGCGCCACCCGCCGCACACCCGTCACGAAATCCGACAGCGGCACGCGGCGGCTGCCCTGCGGCCCGGCGATTTCGACCTGCGCATCCAGCGCCATCAGCGCCACCGTACCATCGGCAGCGGGCGAGGCATTGACCACATTGCCCGCCACGGTACCCGCATTCTGGATCTGCACCGATCCCACCTCGCGCCCGGCCTGCTGCAATGCGCGGTAGCCAGGCGCCAGGGCGGCGCGCTGCACATCGGTCCAGCTGGCAAGCGCCCCGATGCGCAACCCATCATCGCCGGTGTGGACGCCCCGCAGATCGGTCAGGCCGGTGATATCCAGCAAATGCGCCCGCGCCGCCGCATCGCCCAGCGCGGGATAGACATCGGTGCCGCCGGCGATCACGCGCAGGCCGGGTTCGGCCTGCAGTGCGGCAAGCGCCTGATCCAGGGTTTGAGGGCGAAGATAGCGGGCCACGTGCTGGCTCTCCATGCCTGACAACATCGCGGCACAACGGCACCGCCCCGTCACTGTTGCAGACAGCCCGGCAGCAGACAAGATTTTTTTCGGTTCCACACCAACGTTTTTTCAGCGCCCTGAATTTCGCCCGATTGGCTGGCATTCTGCCCGAAAAAGCACATTCCACGGCGCCAACCGGCCCTTAACCGCGCCAACAGTCGGGTCTGACGACTGAATCGCCTGATGAAACCTGTATGTACTCAAACATTTTTTCTACGCGGCCAACGCGGTCCATCCATAACCCCAGCCCACGGCAGAATCGTCGCCACACCCGCGCCGCCAACGCTGCGCCGGAAATTTCTTGCAGCATCGGGCGCGCTCGATAAAGATGGTGGCGATCCGGTGACTGCGGCGCCTTCTTGCCCGGATGGCTGCGCAGCTTGCCCCGACACATGCCAGCAGACAACGAACGGAACCGAGACACGCCAGACAACCGGAAACGAGGCAGACCCTGCGCCAGACCGGATACCGCGACCGGCACCAGAACGGCACCGGAACGGGGCGCCGCGATACGATGTACCGCCCTCTTTCTGGCCGAGTAACGATGACAGACAGTAACAGCATGGCCAGGGGAGGCACGACAATGAAGGTCCTTGCAACACTCGTTCTGCTGGCGGGTCTGCTGACAGCAGGCGGCGCCAGCGCCCAAAGCTATCAGGGTGGATGGAGCTATACCCCGCAAAGCCAGGGCCGATCCGAAAGAATGTGGCTGGGCGATGGCAATGACTATGGCCTGCATCTGAGTGGCACCAGCCGCTTTTGCGGCCAGCCCGGCGCCTCATATGCCAGCATGCGTCAGGTGCTGCTGGGCACGCGCGGCTATGGCAATGAATACGTCACCTGGTGGATCGCCAACAACTGCACCGACGGCTATGTGCGCGTCTGCCTGCGTAACCCGCGCGGCGCCCAGGCCTGTTCCACCTACGCCAATCGCGGGTGGGGGTATCGCCCCTGACAATCGGCGCAGGCCGGCATGCAGACCCGCCCTGCCCGCATGAAACCGGGCGGCGCGGGTGCCCCCATGCGGGCCTTGTGGCACCGGGTGGAACACCCGTGCGCCGTGCCCGGCGCGGGCGGGTGACTCTGGCGGCGACCTCACGAAAATCTGAAAATTCGACATGATGCCGCGTTTCGCATAGGCTCGGGTGGTCGTTCGGTGCGCTGTGTCCTGTTGCGGCCGGCGCCCGCAAAGCACTTCGAACGGGCATGACCCGCAAAAGGAGTATGTTGCCATGAGCGTATCAATAACCGGAGAATTTCGCGGTGGGCCTGAAGATTTTTCGCCCGGGTCCTATTTTCTTGCCGGCACCATGACTGTCTCCGGTGGCAGCTCGTACACATTCAACCCGCGACCAGCAGGCGCCGGCCCCTTTGTCGTTGTCGGCCGCATTGAAGGAGAGGGCGCCACGAATGGTGAAGGCAGCGTCACCGTCACGGGCTCGGGCAGCCGGATTACCGTTCAGGGCAGCGGGATAGACGGCTCCGCCCCGATGATCGAGTTCGGATCGAGCCTTGTTTCCAGCGACGCCGGAACGGGCACGCTGAACATACGGTCTGGCGGGCTGTTCCAGATCATCGATCCCTCTGCCACCGTAGGCGGCGGGAATGTCATCGGCAAGAATTCTGGAACCGGCACCATCAATGTCAGCGATGGAACCTTTCTGCTCAGCGGGCCGGGCTCTAGCCTGACAGCGGGGGTTACCGGGGGCCGCGGTACCATCAACGTGAACAGTAACGGCCGGTTCCTGATCGAGACCACCTCGACCAACGACGACCTGTCACGCCTCACCATCGGCACCGACAACGGCACCGGGGCGCTGAACATCGATGGAGGCTTCGCGCATGTGGGGTCAGGGCCGAATGCAGGCGCACGGATCGATATCGGGCGCAATGGCGGCAGCGGCAGGCTGGAGATCAGCGGCAGCACGGCAGCGGGCAGCCGCGACGGGCTGTTCGTCAGCGGATCGGCCTCGGACAAGATGGTTCAGATGCGCGTCGGCGCTGATGACGGCACTGGCAACGCAACGATCCAGGGCGGTGTGCTGGGCCTGCTGAACACCGGGCAGGAACCTCGGCCCGAAGGCGGCGTCGCGGACCTGCCGGGTAGCGGCGGGGTTGCCCGCCTCTATGTCGGCCAGGACGGCGGAAACGGCAGTTTCGATGCCAGTGCAAACGCGCTGATTCAGATCGAAGCCACGATGGAAGCCCGGGCGCAGGTCGGCTTTGGCAGCGGCGCCACGGGCAGCCTGTCGCTGGATGCCGCATCGCTGGCCGTGCAAAGCAGCGAGACGGCGGCCCGGCTGGATGTGGGCGCGGCGTCCGGCAATGGCATGCTGAGGGCAGACAATGCGGCAACCATCGACATTCAGGCACGCGATTCTGCCCTGGTCCGGATCGGCCTTGACGACGGCTCTGCCGGCAGGATGGACCTGCTTGGCGGCAGTCAGGTGCTGCTTGTTTCGACCCAGTCATTCGCCGCGTTGCAGGTGGGTGCCGAACAGGGCGCTGGCGTCCTGAACGCGGGCGGACAGGACACGCAGGTCACGGTACAGGGGCAAGGGGAAGGCGGCACCGCGCAGCTTGAAATCGGCAGCCGGGGCGCCGGGTCACAGGGCGATGCCAGCATCAGCGATGGCGCGGCGATCGATGTGCTGTCGGCCGGCGGTGATGCCAACCTGCTGGTGGGCGTGCAGGGCGGCACGGGCAACCTGATGCTAGATGATGCCCGCATCGTGCTGGACGCGCCGCGCTTTGCGGGCATCCGCATCGGCGGGGTCAGCTGGCCGGACGAGGCAGACCAGACCGGGGTCGGCGCGGTTGTCATGCAGAACGGCGCGCTGCTGACCGCCTTGAGCGGTGCCGGCAACAGCAGCAACATGCGCATCGGCGGCGGCGAGGGCAGCGAAGGCAGCCTGCAGATGCTGAGCGGCGCGCGGGTCGATCTGGGCGGCCTGGGCTTTGTCGGCGTGGCCTATCCGAATGACGGTTTTCAAGGCGGCACCGGAACGCTGGAACTGGATGGCGCCGGCACGCAGATGACGGGGCTGCGTACCCTGTTTGTCGGCGACGGGCGGGCCGAGGGCCTGGTCCGACTGTCGGATCAGGCACAGATCGCGCTTGGCGGGCTGGACGAGGCGCGCAGCGCGGCGTTGCAGATCGGGCGTTCGCCGGGCAGTGACGGCCGCGTGACATTGACCGAGGCCACGGTCACGCTGCAGGCCGGCAACGGCACCGATGCAGACGGGCGAGGCACCGATGCCTATGCCGCCATCGGCTATCTGGGCGGTACAGGCCGGATGGAGATTACCGGCAATGCGCTGGCCGATCCGCGCGCGCCGGTTGCCGACCCGGGCACGGGCGCGCCGCATGGCTATGCCCAGTTCGGCGGCAGCGACACGCCCTTTGCCACGATCGATATCGGCCGGGGGCTGAACGGCAACCGGGGCGACGGGGTCGTTGTCCTGGCCGGGGGCAGTTTCGGCACTCGAAACGATGGCATCATGCCCGGCACCGACCCTGAAAACAGCGGGGGCGGCGGCAGCAATATCCGCATCGGCCTGGACAATGGCACCGGCCGGCTGGAGGCTGCGGGCGGCGCGCATGTATTCGGCATGAGCGGCAACGACTATTCCGGATTTGAAATCGGGCTGGGCCGGGCCCAGGATGACATGCGCAATATCGGCGTGGCCGAGTTCAGCGAGGGCAGCCGGCTTGACCTGAGTTCGGCCGCGCAAGATGCCTGGGCGCTGATCGGCCACGAGGGCGGTCAGGGCGACATGCTGATCTCGGACAGTCATGCCCATCTTGCCGGCGGGCGCTATGCCGGGTTCCGCATCGGCACGCATTGGTTTGCCGAAGACACCGACACCGAAAGCGGCATGGGCGCCCTGACCCTGGACAGCGGCGCAACCGCGCGGGTCGAGGCCACCGCGGATGCCGTGCTTTGGGTTGGCGGCGGCGCCCGGGGGCAGGCGACGGCAGATATTCTTTCTGGCTCGATACTGGATCTGGACGGAGACGCGCGCGGCTTCGTGATGGTTGGTGGCATGGCCGGGTTCCTGCCCGGCACCGGCGGCGAGGGCCGCCTGACCGTCGATGGGGCCGGCTCGGCCCTGCACGGGGTGCAGGACATGCTGATCGGTTTCAACGCGGGCACCGGCGCGGTGCAGATTTCCGATGGCGGTCTGATCGACGTCATCGCCCCGGCCAACAAGGCCAATGGCGAAGCCTTTACCGGCGTCGGTATCGGCAGGGCCCGCCCTGACGAGCCCGTGACCGGCGGCGACGGCAGCCTGGAGGTAACCGGCACCGACAGCCTGCTGACCATCGCCGGCCCCACGCTGGCGGCGCTGGATGTGGGTGACCGGGGCACCGGCAGCGTCAGCGTCAGCGGCGGCGGGCAGATCATGCTGGACAGCACCGCCGCCGATGACGGCGCGGCCCGCCTGACATTGGGCCGGAACGGGGGCGATGGCAGCCTGACGGTCGATGGCGCCAGCAGCGCGGTCAGCATTGTCGGATCGGATTCGGGCATCTTCATGGGGCGTTCAGGAGACACACCCGAAGGAGGCAGCGCCGCGCGACTGGTTGTAACGAACGGCGCCCGGGTAACCACCGACGGCCGCCTGGTGGCGGGCGATGAAGACGGGCTTTCCGGCCCGGTGCTGGTGGCGCTTGATGACAGCACCATCGCCGCGCAGTCTGTTCGAATGAATGAAGGCAGCATCCTGGCGGGACAGGGCACGCTGCAAGGGTTGTCGGGTGAACCCTTCATGCAGATGAGCAACGCCTTGCTGCGCCCGGGCGACCGGCTTGATGCCACCGGCACGCTGGAAGCCGGTTTCGGGGCCATGACCATCGACGGCAATGTTGCCAAGGTCGATGGCTCTGTCTGGTTCGACATCGGCGAAAGCCGGCATGACGCGCTGACGGTCGATGGTGTCTTTGCCATGTCCGGCGGCACCCTGCATGCCAACTGGCAGGGTGCCGGTGCGCAACTGGGCGACAGCGGCGTCCGTCTGATCGAGGCCAGTGGCGGCGTTGTGCTGGATTCCGTAGAGCACGCGCTGATGTCAGAGGATCATCAGCTTGAACTGCGCGCCGAAGGCACCGAACTGTGGCTGGTCGGGCCCGACTCTGGTACCGCCCGGCCTGCCCCATCCCCCTTGCCGCCGGATTGGCGCGCCTGGTTCGACTGGCATGACAATCCCGAAGCGCCCGCCCCGGCCCTGCCGAATCCCGGCTCAGGTGCCGGCAGCCGGGGTGACCCGCATCTGCTGACCTTTGACGGTGCGGCTTATGATTTTCACGCCGCGGGCGAGTATGTCATGACCCGCGCCACCGATGGCACCGGCTTTGAACTGCAGGCGCGCATGGCCCCCGTGGCCCAGGATGCCAGCGCCAATATCGCCGCTGCGGTGCGGCTGGATGGCAGCGATGTGATGGTCGCCGCGGGTCACGCCATGCCGCTGTTCATTGACGGTGAACCCGTGGACCTGGCCATGGGAGCCACCCGGTCGGTGGGCCATGATTTCGTCTATCGCAGCGGCAATACCTGGCATCTGGCGCACACAGGTGATGGCGAGACAGATACCGGGTTCAGCGTCGTATCGGTGACCGTACTTGCAGACCGGGTCGATATAGCGGTGACGCTCGATCCCGCGCTGCAGGGTCAGGTCGAGGGGTTGCTGGGCAATTTCGACGGCGACCCGGCCAATGACATCGCGCTGGCAGACGGAACGCTGCTGGAACGCCCGTTGCGCTTTGACGATGTCTATGGGCCCCTGCGCGCGGACTGGCGCGTCAGCACCGAGGAACAAAGCCTGTTCAGTTATGCCCCCGGCGAAGGACCGGACAGCTTTTTCCTGCCGGACTATCCCACGGCCATGATCGGCCTTGACAGCTTTGGCGCGGACGAGATCGCCGCCGCCGAAACGGCAGTCAGGGATGCGGGGCTGGCCCCCGGGACGCTTGCATTCCAGAACGCGGTCTTCGATCTGCTGCTGACCGCCGATACCAGTTATGTCGACAGTGCCCGCCTGACCCAGGCGCAGGTCGACAACCGGACGACAGAGGCCCCCCCGGTCGAGATTCCGCAAACCGATGGTGGCGGGCTGGAGGGGTTGCTGGTGCTCTCTGGACAGGTAACCGGGCCGGATGGCATGGGCATGGTCGGCGGCACGGTCACCTTTCAGCCTGAAGGGCGCAGCGTGAACCTGATCCGCATGACGCGCGAGGATGGCGCCTTTGCCTTCGATCTGTCAGAGGGCGCAACAGGGCATCTGGCGGTGGCCCGTGCCTATGACGCCGATGCCGGCGACCCGTCGATCACCGCCAGCGACGCGCTGGACGTGCTGCGCCTGTCGGTCGGCCTGTCGCCCTCGTTCGGCCCGGCGGCAGCACAGAATTACGTGGCCGCCGATATCAACGGCGATGGCCGCGTCGGCGCCGATGACGCGCTGGAAGTGCTGCGCCATGCGGTGGGGCTGGAAAGCGACCATGTGCCGCGCTGGGTGTTCGTCGATGCCGATACAGACTGGGAAGGGCTGGGACTGAATGCCAGCAATACCCAGGTGCCAACCGGTGTGACCATCGACGACCTGAGCGCCGACATGTCCATCGGCCTGACCGGTATCCTGCTGGGTAACATGGCCGAGGTCGCCTGATCGGGTCTTGCCCAGATCCCGCCCGGCTGAAACGCCCGGGCGGGCGGATAGCCGCAACGCTCGCGGCATCTACAGCCCGTAGGCTTCGAATATGGCACCCGATCCGGCCCCGCCTGACACACACCCGTGTCACACCCCCCAATGTCACAAGCTCCGGTGTCACAGGCTCTGCTGTCACAGGCTCTGCTGTCACCTGGCAAAGTCGGCAAATGCCGCACAACAAAGCGGCGCCAGGGCCCCTGCCCCCGGCAGCCGGCCCGCCCTTCTGCGCTCGATGCCGGCGCCAGACCGTCTGCCAGCGCGCGGCCCTGGCTCAGCCTGCTTGCGGGCCATGCCCATCCTGCGCCCGGGGGCGCCAGAAAGCCCGCGCTTCCCTCTTGCACGCTGCACCCGGCGGCGCTAAAGAGCGCGGCACGGGGGCGATTAGCTCAGTGGTAGAGCGCTTCGTTCACATCGAAGATGTCGGGGGTTCAAATCCCTCATCGCCCACCATCCCCTCAAAGACTTCGTGTTTATTCTGCACGGCTCGCCTCAGGCGCCATCGACATCCCGCTTCATTGCACGGCCCGACTCTCGGCGTGGCGTGCCGGATAGGAGTGGCCACCTGGCAATTCACGCCCAGCCTGCGTTTCCGAGAACTCGCTCTGCCGTCGTTTTGGCGAGTGCGCATCAAGGATCGCCCTCAACCGGGATGAAAGCGCTTGCAACCGGCGACAAGAGCCACTAATCACCCACTCGGCCAAGGTGCGGAGAGGTGCCGGAGTGGTCGAACGGGGCGGTCTCGAAAACCGTTGTGGGGGAGACCCCACCCAGGGTTCGAATCCCTGTCTCTCCGCCATTTTAGGCACTTAAGCGCTTGTTTTCGCTGAAAAAGACGGAAATCCTGCCCCCGCGATATCCCCCACGTCGACAAGGCTTGCCCCGGAACCCTGCGGACTGAGCCGGAACGGCAGGCTTGGGGGGTGCGCTGCCGAGGTGTCACGATGCCAAAAAGCTCTCCACCAGCTTCGGCACGGCCTCCGTTCCCTCGATCTGCATCTGGACGGTTCGCTGGTTGCTGGTGATCCAGGTCAGCAACTGCGCAAGATCGTAGGCGGTCTCGATCGGATAGGGCACGCCCGGCACCCGCATGTGCTGCCCGACCCCATAGGACCACAGCGGAAGGCGTTCGCCGCGCTTGGTTGGCGGCTGGACAGCGCCGTCATAGCCGGTTTCCAGGATCGCCCACAGACGCGCGCAATCGTTCACGGGCCAAATGCCCTTGGCGCGCAGGTGGTCTTCGCACCATGCCTGCACCTTGTCTTTCGTGACCTGCCTGCCTTTCCAGTCCTGCAACTGCGCAAGCACGTCAGGCTTAACCGACAGCCGCTGTTCGATGAAGTCTTTCACAAACTGCGTGCGGGACAGATCCACATGATGGACCGAGCGCATACGATCTTCATCGACCGTGAACATTCCGTTCAGGCAAACGAGCCGGCGCCAGCGGATGCTGACGTGCAGGGCCGAAGACCTATCGACCGAGTTCAGCACCTCGATTTCAGGCTGATAGATGTCGCCGACGTCGACAGCCTGCTTCCGGGACTTGGCGGAAAGATCGCAACTGCGGTCATCGAGCGGGATGGTGATGCGGATGCGCTCGCCATACTCGGTCATCACGACCTTGGCCCTGGCATCCGTAAGGCCCAACTCCTGGACGTTGCTGGCCAGCCAGGATGCGACGACCCGGTGTTGCAGCAGGTCATATCGGTCCGAGACCGCAGCTACCGGCCTGAGCTGCATGTCGTCGTCGTGCGGCATGCGGACGATCATCCGCATCCGGGGGTTGTCGTCAGGGGGCGCGCCGAAGGACCGCAGCTCGAAATCCGGCAGGGCGTCGCGAAGCCCCGTCAGCGGAACCTCGAACTTGCGCAGCGGCAGGCCGCTCCAGAACGACAGGTCATAGGCGCTGCGAAACTCATCGAGGGGCATGTCTGTCTCCCGGCTGGTGGTGTCAGGTGCGGCTCTGCCTCGATCCTCGGCCGCGGCGCGGCCGTTGGGCTGCCCCGGCGCGGGCTTCGCGGATGCGGG
>JAFIED010000209.1 GCA_020832805.1 Pararhodobacter sp. | reverse complement strand
CACGGGCACTGCCGGAAAGCCTGCCGCGGGTCGAGCGCGTGGTCGAGCCTGACAGCATTATTTGCCCCTGTGGCTGTGGCGACATGGTGCGGATCGGGGAGGATCGGACCGAGCGGCTGGATTATATCCCGGCGCGCTATCAGGTGATCGTCACGGTCCGACCGAAATACGCCTGCCCCAAGGGCCGGACGGGCGTGGTGCAGGCGAAAGCGCCCGCGCACCTGCTGGAAGGCAGCTGGCCGACCGAGGCGCTGCTGGCCCAGATTGCCGTGTCCAAGCATTCCGAGCACATGCCGCTGAACAGGCAGGCCGTTGTGATGGCGCGGCATGGGGTGCCGATCGAGCGTTCTGTGCTGGCCGATTGGATGGGTCGGACCGGCGCGCTGATCGCCCCGGTGGTCGACCATATGGCCAAACGGCTGATGACGGACAGCACCCGGCTCTATGTGGACGAGACCACCGCCCCGGTGCTGGACCCGGGGAAGGGCAGGACGAAGACCGGCTACCTCTGGGCTGTCTTGCGCGATGACCGTGGCTGGAACGGCCCGGCGCCCCCGGGCGTGATCTTCCATTATCGACCTGGGCGGAAGGGCGAATACGCCGCCGAAATCCTCAACGGCTTCAACGGCACGATCCAGGTCGATGCCTATGGCGGCTATACCCATCTGGCGACGCCCAAGCGCACGGGTGGCGCTCCGCTGCGGCTGGCCTTCTGCTGGGCCCATGGGCGGCGCAAGCTGATCAAGGCCAAGCCAAAGAAGGGATCTCCCATCGTCGACGAGGCGCTGCTGCGCATCGCGGCCCTCTACAAGGTCGAGGATGCCATCCGCGGGTCCGGCCCTGATCATCGTCGGGCCGTCCGGCAGGAGCAGTCCCGCCCGCTGGTAGACGAATTTTTTGCCTGGCTGAAGGCGCAGGCCGCACGAGTCTCGCGCAAATCGGATCTCGGGGAGGCCATGGCCTATATGCTGAAACGCCAGGACGGCTTCCGGCTGTTTCTCGACGATGGCCGCGTCGACATCGACTCCAACCTGGTCGAAAACGCCATCCGCAGCCCCGCCATGAACCGCCGCAATGCGCTCTTTGTCGGCCACGACGAGGGCGGCCGGAACTGGGCCCGCTTCGCCAGCCTGATCGGCACCTGCAAAATGAATGGCGTCGAACCCTATGCCTATCTGCGCGATCTGTTCACCAGGCTGGCCAACGCCCACCTCGACCGAGATATCGATGCCCTGATGCCGTGGGTCTACGCCCAGCAAACCAAGGGTTCATAGGGACCTCGTCTCGTAGTCCCTGATGAGCTACCAACGCCCTCCGCTTCATCCCATCACGGCACCGCGCAAGCGGAAACTCAATGGGGCGTGACCGCCGCTTACAGTTCAGGCAGGACCGATGGCACGGAGGCGGCATGCGGTTTCTGCGCTTCCGGGCTTGGCTGGACGAAGTCCATAGCCTCGCAAGCGGATTCGATCAGCTTTTCTATGAGCAGGTGCGTCGGCATGCAGGAACGGATGCCTCACATCTCTATGGCGGCTGGTTGGCAATCCTTGAAGTTTGGTGTGAGCAGAACTCCGTAGCCTATGCCGGCACCCCGGTTGGCACCATCAAGCGCCACGCCACCGGCAAGGGCAATGCCAACAAGCAGGCCATGATCGCCGCGGCCCGTGCCCGCGGGTTCAGCCCGGCTGATGACAACGAGGCCGATGCCATCGCATTGCTGCTTTGGGCCATCGAGACGAATGGAGGTGCATCATGAAAGCGATGCGCTTCACCCCCAGGGGCTATGGCGGCGCGCGCCGCGACGCCGAGCAGATGAAACGCGACGGCTGGCACGAACAGGGCGTGCTCGCGGTGAGCCTCGATGATCACCGGCTGACCTGGCCGGAACGCGAAATGGTTCGTCAACTGGGTGAGAAACTGTACGGCGAGCTTCCTGCGGTACGGGAGGTGCGCAATGGCTGACTGGACACGCGCCATGGTCGCTGATCGGCTCGAGCTCGCGGCAGACGTCATGAAATCTCTCCCTGCGGTTCGGCCGCAGGGGTATTTCAACGCCTGGCCCGAATACTTCCACAGCTTCGCCGATCAGGTTGGCCAGGAGCCACGTATGCGCAAACCCCTGCCATCGCCGCGCATGATCACCGAGGCCGACGCGGCCATGCTCTGGCTACGCTGGGTGGACAGGGACATTGCCCAGATCCTCTGGGCACGCGCCAACCGCAAGGCGTGGAAGGGCATCTGCTGGGAACATGGCATCAGCCGCGCGGCTGCAAACCGTCGTCACGAGTATGGGCTCGCCGTGATTGTCTGGCGGTTGAATGGCAAGACGCCACCCAAGAAGCGGTCGATGCAGTATGTGATCGCGCGAGCGGGGCCATGAGTCTGTCAAGAGATTTCGGGAATGCGAGACACTTTCCTGCGAGACACCGGAACGCGTGACAGGATCGGCTCAGGGGGTTAAAACCTTGGCAAGCTCGCACGAGGTTTGGGGAACAAGACAATACGCAGGGGCTGGCTTCCGGGGTCCACCCGGAGTCCAGATCAGGGTCCAGAGGGGGCAAGATGACACGAAAGCGGCGACAGTTCGAAACCGGGCAACTGCCCATCAATTGACTGGCAAAACTGTCTCCGCTTGCCGCCAAGTTGTTGTTTTTACGGTTCCTTTCTGCGCACTTCGTATGCTGGGGGGCGCAGCGCGCAATATCGCTAGCGTCAGAGCGAATTTTTTGGGAAGCTACCCCGCGTGGAATCCACCCCGGATCGCCTGAAAGTTTCTTAAAATCAGTGGTCTAGCTGGGCCCCAGTTGTGGATACCTGCTGGACCCCGGAGTCCAGTTCGGAAGCCAGTGGTTTCCACAATGGCGGAGGCCACCTGTCTTTGCCCAGCGGTGGCATGCCCTCCCTGAACATGCCACCGCTCCCGCCTCGTTTGAGGCGTTTCGATGCGGTCGCGACTATGACGCGCGCCCTCATCCCCTCCCGACGCACCGGCTGTGGGAATCCGGCGTGATGCGTCAGCGTATCACGGCACCGTGATGCCCGAAATGATCAAAAGATGGGACAGTTTTCATGACCCTCGCCTTCGCCCCCGAGCGGATCGAGCACTGGCCGCTTGCGCGCCTGCAGCCCTATGCGAAGAACGCGAAGATGCATGGGGACGAGCAGGTCGCGAGGATCGCCGCCAGCATGGCCGAGTTCGGCTGGACCGTGCCCTGCCTTGTGGGCGAGGACGGCGAGTTGATCGCAGGCCACGGCCGGGTGCTGGCGGCAACGCAGCTCGGGCTCGCCGAGGCGCCAGTGATCGTGCTGGGGCATCTGACCGAGGCGCAGCGCCGGGCCTATCGGCTTGCTGACAATAAGCTCACGGAACTCGGGAAATGGGACGAGGCTTTGCTGTCCGCCGAGTTACAGGCCCAGCTGCCGGAGCAAGTCGCCCTGGCGCTGGGCGTCTTCTCCGATGGCGAACTCGACAAGCTGCTGGCCTATATGCCGGAAGGCGAAGGCGAGGATGGCACCGGCACCGTGGGCACAGTGCCGCCGGTGGT
>JAFIED010000204.1 GCA_020832805.1 Pararhodobacter sp. | reverse complement strand
TTCGGCGCCCGCGGGCGCCTTGCCGGTGCGCGGTGATTCCCGGCTGGCACGGGTTCGCGCGTTGAAAGAGGCCGGCAACTGGGGCAGTTGTCTTGCCGAATCGGCCAATCCGCGCTCGCTTGATGTGCTGTACGAACGGTCCTGGTGCGCCTATAACCACGATCGCGCGGGCGAGGCGCTGGCCGGTTTCACTGCTGCCGCCAATGCCGGCCGGGCCCTTGGTGCCGAGGTGCCGCGCGATGCGCGCTTTGGCATGATGTTGTCTTATGCCGCGCTCAACATGATCGAGGAAGCCGCGCGCCTGGCGGCGGCGACCGACCTGACTCGCACCCAGCGCGTCGAGGTGGAAACGATCATCCTGGATCAGCGGGCTGTGCGGGCGTTCCAGCAGCAGCAATATGCGCAGTCCATCTCGTATCTGAACGCGCTTGAGGGGCTGAACGGAACCTTGCGGCGCGATCTGGCGATGCTGCGCGGTTATGCCTTTCTCAACCTGCGGCAGGTAGAGGCCGCCCATGCCGAATTCACGCGACTGCATGGCGAACTGGCAACGGATGAAACCCGCTCGGCGTTGCAGACCACACGCGGCATGATGCTGGTCGAGGGGTGAGCGCCGGTCTATGATGCCGCCGGGACGCCTGCCGGGATGCCTGGAGGAGCGACATGGCCGATATCATCCTGCATCTGGGCGCCCATGCCACCGATGAGGGGCTGATTGCCGGCTGGCTGGCGCGCAACGCGCCGGCCCTTGCGCTTGTGGGAACGCAGACCATGCCGGGCGGGGCCTTCATGCATGCAATCGCGCAGGCACTGGCCGATGCTGCCGCAGACGCGCCGGCCGCCCTTGCGTTGCCGGGCATGGCGGTGCCGGATGGCCGGTTCGTGGTCAGTGTGCCCGGCTTGCTGGGTCCGGCGGGCAGCGTGGTTTCGGCCGACGGGTTTCAGGGCGCGCCAGGCATTGGCCGCCTTGGTGCGCTGGGTCAGGCGCTTCCTGCCAAAACGTCCCTGACGCTGTGTCTGGCGGTTGGCAGTGCCTGGCAGGTCCTGCCCCCCTTGCTGGCCGCGGCATCCGCCCGGACAGGGGAACCTGCCGAACAGTTGGCGCTGTCGCTTTTCCATGCGCTGACCGCGCAGTCCGGCCCTGGCGGGTTACCCGCTACGTTGCCCTGGGTGGCCATGATCGAGGGATTGCGGGCGCAGGTGCCGGATGCCCGGTTTGTCGTCTGGCGCCATGAGGACTTGCCGCAGGTATGGCCGCAGGTGCTGGCCCTTCTTGCGGGGACTGTCCGTGACCTGCCGGTGGCCGGAACAGACAGTTTTGCCCTGCTGGGCCAGACCGCCGAGGCACAGGAACGCATGAAGCGCTACATTGCCGCCAAGCCGCCGCCTACGGTCGAATTGATGCACCGCGTATCGATGGCCTTTGCCAACAGTTATGGCAGCGCGCCCTTGCACCGGGTGTCTGATCACCCGCCACTGTCAGCTGCGGTCCGGGCGCAGATTGCCGCGCTGGACCAGAACTATGCCGCCGAATGCGCCCGCATCGGGCAAATCACCGGTGTGCACATGCTTGGGTAAACGCCTGCTGACCCAGCGGCTGGTGCCTGTCAGCCCCGGCGCTGCCGCGTGTCGTGCTCGGCAGCTGCACTTGTGTTGGCGGTGTTCTTGGCGAGGTGTGTCTGTTCGCTGTCTGCCACGGGTTCATCGATCTGTTCGTTTCCCGCCTGGGGTGGGGGGGCAGGCGTGCCGGAATCGCCTTGACCGGCCGTTTCCGGTTGATAGGCCTGCTGCTCTGCGGCCAGAAGATGAAACAGCACCCTCTCGACATGGGCGGTGCTGCGGCGCATCCAGCGCATGCTGTCGGTGATGGCAAACAGCCGGGGTGGCGCCGCGCGGCTTTTCAGAACCTTGCGGCGCAACCACTGTTCGCGCCGCGCCAACCGGGCCGATGCGCGTATCGAGCGCTGATGCAACGCCTCCAGCGCCGCAGCCTGCCGGCTGGCGGCGCCTTCCTCGCCGGGCTGGAAAGCGCTTTCCAAAGCGGCCAGCCGGGCCAGTTGTGCGCCCAGAAAGCGCGCCTCTCGCCGCAGCGCAGGATCAAAGGCAGCGACCGTGATCCGGTCGGACTGGCCGGCACGATGGGCCAGGCGGCGCAGATGGTCGATCAGGGCCAGCAGATCGCCCAGCCGCTCCAGGCGGCGGGGGTCGCCCTCGGGCAGGTTGATGCGCGCCACAAAGCTGTCCAGCGCCTGCTGTTCGGTTTCGATGATTCTCAGGCAGGCGTCAAGCGCGGCCCGGCCCCCGTCTGCATGCTGCGCGGCATCGCCCGACATGCCTGGCCTCAGGGTGTTTCCCAGATGCAGGGCCAGCGCGCCCGCGTGGCGCCTGGCCACCCCCAGCGCGATATCCAGAGCCGCTGACGCATCGGCCAGAAAGCGCGGGTCCAGTTCGCGCTCGATGGCTTGCTGCCGCTGGGGCAACAGGCGCTCGATCACATGCGCGAAGGGCACGGTAAAAGGCAGGAATATCAATGCACCGACAAGGGTGAAGCCGGTATGAAAAACCACCAGCGCCAGGGTGGGGTCGGTGATCGTGCCGCCCTGGATCAGCGCCCGCTCGATCAGGTCCAGCAGCAGCAATGCGATGATCCCCTTGGTCATGTTGAAGACCAGATTGGCCAGTGCCGTGCGGCGCATGCCCAGCGTGCCGCCGATACTGGCCAGAATGCCGGTAAAGGTGGTGCCGACCGTGGTGCCGATGGCCAGCGCCGCCGCCTGGGTATAGGTCAGGTGCCCTTCGGCCAGCAGCACGATGGTGGCCGCGATCCCGGCCGAGGACGATTGCGTGACAACCGTGATCAGCACGCCCAGCCCCAGGATCTGCAATCGCCCGGCCAGTGTATCGGTGGGCAGGGTTTCAGGGCTCAGCAGCCCGTCGAACACCGCCATGCCGTCCTTCATCAGGTCGATGCCGATGAAGATCAGCGCCAGCCCGGCCAGCACGCCCGCCAGCCGGGCCAGGGCACCAGACGCCAGGATGCGAACCAGTCCGGCGGCAAACAGCACGGGAAAGGCCATCATGCCCAGATCGATCTTGACCCCGAACAGCATGACGATCCAGCCGGTAAAGGTCGTGCCGACATTCGCGCCCAGGATCAGCCCCAGGGATTGGGAAAAGCTCAGAACGCCCGCGCCGACAAAACCCAGCACCATGACCAGTGTGGCGCTGGAGGACTGGATCAGCGCCGTCAGCGCAGCGCCGACTGCCATGCCGGACAGCGGCTTGCCGGCAAAACGCCGGATGGCGCTGCGGGCGCTGTCGGTGGTCATGATGCGCAATTCGGTGGTCAGCGCCTGCATCCCGTACAGGAACAGGCCGACGCCGCCCAGCAGGATCAGGGCCTCAACCGGCATCAGGCGGCGCGCCCCCGGCGGCGGCAACCGGCAACGGGCACCGTGGCAATGTGCCGCCCTGCCGGCTGGGTGTTGCCGGTACGGGCCACAGGCATGAGCGTGTCACGAGCCATGCAGGGCAGACCAGCGTTCGACAAGGCCCTGCTGCAGGGCCCGCGCGCGGCGCGCCCAGGGCGGCGCTGCGGGTGGCCTTTCGCGCTGATCAACCGGGATCGCGTTGCGCCGCGCCATGTCGGCGCTGAAGATGGCAAACACGATCGTGCGCCCGCCCGGTGGCATGGCATAGCCCCCCAACCCGCTGACGAAATTCAGGGTGCCGGTCTTGGCCTGCACGTTGATCGGATGATTGGGCAGTTCACGACCCTGTGCGTCGCGCATGGCATGCTGGCGCAGAAGCGGCGGCAGGATGCCCTCGCGATGCGCGCTCAGCAGAAAGGCGGCCATCGCGCGGGCGGTGACGCGTGAGTTGTCGCTCAGTCCCGAATGATCGACGAACTGCAGCCCCGCGGCGCCGTGGCGCTGGCGCAACCAGTCGTTCATCCGCCGCCCGGATGCCTGAAGCGTGGTCACCGCTGCGCCATCTGCGCGCGACGCGGTCAGCCCGCTGCACTCGCCGGTGATATTGGTGGAAAATCGCAACATGTCGCGCATCATGGCAGAAAGGGGCGCCGAGCGATGGCTGGCAAGAACCGCGCCGGTCTGGCGGGTGGCGGCCGGTTGCGGGGGGGGCAGGGTGCAGCCGCGCGCGGCCAGCAAGGCGCGCAGCACATCACCAGCATAGATGCCGGGGCGCCGCACCGGCAACCAGCGAGAGCCGCCACCGCCCAGGGCACCGGCGGCCACCGTCCATGCTTCGCGCGCGGCTGTTTCGCTGTAGGTGTAGACCGGATGGTCGCGGCGGTGTGCTTCGATCTCGATCACCGAAACCGGCGGCACCTCGCTGCCCGAACGCGCATCCAGCGACAGGCGCATCTGCCCGCCCTGCGGTTGCCAGACAAAATGCACGCGGTTGAAATTCAGGTTCAGCCCGGACAGCGCCGGGTTATAGCCCGCCTGTGGCGGCTGATCGG
>JAFIED010000199.1 GCA_020832805.1 Pararhodobacter sp. | reverse complement strand
CCTGCGTGCCTGGCTTTGCCGGCGCCGATGCCAGCGACGAACGCTAGCTGGCCTAGGCACGGAGCATCGGCTTTCAAGTCATGATCAATGCAGAGGCAAGAGGGGGCGGGCGCGGCATGCGGCTGGTTGATGCCGAGGGGGATTTCACCGCCGCGCTGCGCACCGCACGGTCCGAGGCCAACGGCGCCTTTGGCGATGACCGCGTGTTGATCGAAAAGGCGATCATCCGGCCGCGCCATATCGAGATTCAGGTGCTGGGCGACCGCTACGGCCATGCCATTCATCTGGGAGAGCGCGACTGTTCGGTGCAACGCCGGCACCAGAAGCTGATCGAAGAGGCCCCCTCGCCGGCGGTATCAGACGCGTTGCGCCAGCGCATGGGGGCAGCGGCAACGGCGGCGGTGCAGGCCATCGGGTACGAGGGAGCCGGCACGCTGGAATTCCTGCTGGATGATGCGGGCAATTTCTACTTCATGGAAATGAACACGCGCCTGCAGGTCGAGCACCCGGTGACAGAGGCCATTACCGGGCTGGATCTGGTGGCGCTGCAACTGCGCATCGCCGCCGGTGAACCGCTGGATATTGCGCAATCGGATGTCACCTTTGCCGGCCATGCCATCGAGCTGCGCCTGTGCGCCGAGGACACCGGGCGCAACTTCATGCCGCAGGCAGGCACCATGGCCCTATGGCGCCCGCCGTCTGACCTGCGGGTCGAGCACGCGCTGGAAGACGGCGCGGTGATCTCGCCCCATTACGATTCGATGATCGCCAAGATCATTGCCCATGGCGCCACCCGAGACGAGGCGCGCCGCCGCCTGCTTGGCGGGTTGAACCATATGGCTGCGCTGGGGGTGACGACGAACCGGCAGATGCTGGCGCGGGTGCTGGATCACCCCGTGTTTGCCCGGGGCGGTGCAACCACCGCCTTTCTGACAGAACAGGCCCACGCGATCACGGGTAAGAGCGAAAAGGACGCGCAAAAGGCACGGGCGCTGGCCTGTGTCTTGCTGCGCCTGACCGACAGCGCCATGGCGGCGGGCGGCAAGGCACATGCGTTGTGCCACGGGTTTCCGGCGCCGCTGCGGGTTGAATTCGATGACGAACTGGTGACAGCCACGCTGGTAACCGAACGCGACGGCAGCTTCCTGGTGGACAGGGATGGCGTGCAGACCCGCCTGTGGCTGGACATGACCGGGCCGGGCGCCCTGCGCCTGCGCATCGGTACCTGGCAGGGCAGTGCCGCCTTTGCCCGGCAGGGCACAACGCTGTACCTGTCCCTGGATGGTGGCGACCATACCGCCCGCGATCTGACGTTTCTGCCAGAGGTGGCGTTGCAGGTTGCGGGGGGTGACGGGCTGCTGAAGGCTTCGATGAGCGGCCAGGTCACGGCGGTTCATGTCAGCCCGGGCGATCAGATCGTCGCCGGCCAGCAGCTTGTCACCATCGAGGCGATGAAGATGGAACACCCGCATATGCTGCGGGCCAGCGGGACGGTTGGCGAACTGCTGGTCAAGCCGGGCGATCAGGTCAGCATGGGCCAGACCCTGCTGACCCTTGCAGACTGAAACAAGCCCCGGTGGCAGGGCAGGGGCGGTTCGGTCTTGCCCTAAAAACCCTTGCCCCGTTGCCCCGGATACGAAAAGGCGGGCAGCCAACGGCTGACCCGCCATTTTTCGTGTCGCTGCCTGGCCGCCAGCCGGTCGCCAGCCGCCCCGGCGGGGTGGCGCGCGCGCCTATTGCACGGCGCCCCGGTGGTTTTCGCCAGGAAAGATCGTCAGATTGCGCGACCCCTCCAGCAGCGAGCGCGGTTTCAGCCCGTAGATGCGCCGGATCGAATGGCTAAAATGGGTCGAGTCCGGATAGCCAAGATCCAGCGCCAGAAAGGTCAGGTTGCACTCGCGGTTGGTGTAGTCCATGAACCTTCGCGCCCGTTTCCACATCCGGTAAGAGCGAAAGCGCTGCCCGGTCTGGTCGCGAAAAAGATGCAGGAAGCGCGAGGTCGACAGGTCGCTGGACCGGGCGCAGGTCTCGGCTGAAAGGTTGTGATCGTCGGCCTTGGTGCGGAACTGATGCAGGGTGCGATCGATCCTTTCGTCAATCTGGCGTTCCTCAAGCACCATGTTCAGGAAAAGCGAATCGAAATCCTGTGTCGTGAAATGGGTGCAGTCCTGCGCCGATGCGATATGCCGCTTGGCCTGCTGCACCCTTCGGATCAGCGCATCTGTCGTCGCGCGCCGGTCCATCATGGCAGAGAGGGCGGCAAGCTGGTTCTCGGATACCGTTTCGGGCTCGATGCAGATCGTCGTGATGGTGTCGGTCATCGCCGAGATGCGGTGGCGCGCATAGGGTGGCACGGCGGCAATGGCCAGCCGTTGCCAGGGGCCATCCTCGACCGACAGGCAGAACGGGCCGGACTGTGCAACATAGATCGTATAGGAACCCAGTTGCCTGACCCGGCAGGAATTCCCCAGCAAACCGTTGTAGAACATCCGGCTGCTGCCGATCAGCATGACGTTCGGGTCGTTCTCGTCCAGCTTGTGCATCGTCCACTCCTCCCTGAACACACCGTGCAGACCCTTCCGCCGGATCACCGCATCGCAGTCTGCTTTCGTTGCAGCCGGACCATGCCTGCTATCCACCGGTCATGGTCCTGCGCCTTTTTCTGCGCATAGGCGGCCACTTCGGCGTGGGGCAGGACAAGAAAGCGCTCCTGCATCACGCCCTCAAGCGCCGCCCGGGCAACGGCCTCGGCCGTCAGTACGCCGTCGCCGGCCTGCGGCCCCTTCGGCAGTGCCTGCAGCATCGGTGTCTCAACCCCCTGCGGGCACAGGATCGACACGCGGATACCATCGTCGAAATGAGTGATCGCCAGGTTTTCGGCAAAGCCCAGGGCGGCATGTTTGGTGGTTGAATAGATTGCGCTGCCGATCTGTGACAGCAGGCCCGCGGCCGAGATGGTATTCAGGAAATATCCACCCCCCCGCGCGCGCATCAGCGGCACCAGCTGGCGCGCGGCGCGGATATGGGCCATCACGTTGATATCCCAGGCGCGCTGCCACTGCGCATCATCGGCGCCGGCGGCATTGGCAAAGCTGGCATCAAAGCCCGTGGCGATACCGGCGTTCGAGCAGAACAGGTCAATCGGCCCGTGGTCCCTTTCCACCCGGTCTATCAGCGTGGCAAGCGCGCGGGGGTCGGCCACATCGCAGGCCATTGCCACGCCGCCTATGTCCCCGGCAACCCGCGCCGCCCCCGCGCCATCCAGATCGGCCACGACCACGCAGCCCGCGCCGGCCTCGGCCAGCGCCGTGCACAGCGCCTTGCCGATGCCGCTGGCGCCGCCGGTGACAACCGCGGTTATGCCTGCGATCTCCATTTCAGCCCCCCGTTATGGTGCTGCCGCCGTCGCAGACGATGGTCTGGCCGGTGGTGAACCGGCCTGCGGGCGCCGCCAGGAAAATCGCCGCGCCGGCAATCTCGTCAGGCTCGCCGATGCGTTTCAGGGCCGATTGCGCCTCGTACTGGGCCAGGGTCTCGGGGTTCTCCCACAGCGCGCGGGCAAAATCGGTACGGATCAGGCCCGGCGCGATGCAGTTGACCCTGATGTTGTCCGGCCCCAGTTCGACGGCCATGTTGCGCGCCAGCTGCATGTCGGCGGCCTTGGAAATGTTGTAGCCGCCGATCACCGCCGACCCTTTCAGCCCGCCAATGGATGACACGATGATGATCGACCCGTCGCGCTGCGCGCGCATATGGGGCGTGACCATCGATATCAGCCAGTGGTTGGCCAGCACATTGTTGTCCAGGATCTTGCGAAAGGCCGCGTCGGTCATGCCGGCCATCGGCCCGTAATAGGGGTTGCTGGCGGCATTGCAGACCAGCGTGTCGATACGGCCCCAGGTGGCCAGCGTCTCGTCGATCAGCCGTTGCAGACTGTCCTTGTCCGACAGGTTGGCGGGCAGGGCGATGGCCCGCCCCGCCCCGTGACGCGCGTTGATCGCCTGGGCAACAGCGGCGCAGGCATCGGCCTTGCGCGAGGAAATCACAACCCGTGCCCCCTGATCCGCCATCCGCTCGGCAATCGCGCGGCCGATCCCGCGCGACGAACCGGTGATCACCGCGACCTGTCCGGCAAGGCTGAACAGGCCGCTGGCGGTATCGGCCCGGTCACTCATGCGAAGATCTCGAACAGGCCGGCCGCGCCCATGCCACCACCCACGCACATGGTGACCACGGCCCAGCGCGCGCCGCGCCGCTGCCCCTCGCGCAGGACATGCCCGGTCATGCGGGCGCCCGACATGCCATAGGGGTGACCGATCGAGATGGCGCCGCCATTCACGTTCAGCCTTTCGTCCGGAATGCCCAGCTTGTCGCGGCAATACAGCACCTGGCTGGCAAAGGCCTCGTTGAGTTCCCACAGGTCGATGTCATTGATGCCCAGGCCATGCGCAGCCAGCAGTTTCGGCACGGCAAAGACCGGGCCGATGCCCATCTCGTCGGGCTCGCAACCTGCCACCTGCATGCCACGATAGGCGCCCAGCGGTTTCAGCCCGCGCCGCGCGGCCTCGCCGGCCTCCATCAGGATGACGGCCGCGGCCCCGTCGGACAACTGGCTGGCATTGCCGGCGGTCACGCACTGACCCTCGCCCAGCACCATGCCACCCTTGAAGGCGGGCTTCAGCGCCTGCAGGTCGGCCAGCGTGGTCGCGGGGCGTGCGCCTTCGTCCTGTGTCAGGGTGACTTCCTTTTCGCTGGTCTGGCCGGTGGCCTTGTCGGTGACCAGCATGGTGGCAGTCATCGGCACGATCTCGTCGTCGAACAGCCCGGCCTGCTGCGCACGCGCCGTGCGCTGCTGCGAGGCGAGGGCGTATTCATCCTGCGCCGCACGGCTGACGCCATAACGTGCCGCCACCGTCTCGGCGGTTTCCAGCATCGACATGTAGATCGCCGGCACCTTTTCCTGCAGTGCCGGATCAAAGGCGCGGTGCAGGTTGTAGTGCTCGTTCTGGACCAGCGAGATCGACTCAAGCCCGCCCGCGGCCACCACGTTCATGCCATCGGCAATGATCTGCTTGGCGCCCGTGGCAATCGCCATCAGGCCCGACGCGCATTGCCGGTCCATGCTCATCCCGGCGACCGATGTTGGAAACCCGGCATTCAGCGCGGCCTGCCGGGCGATGTTGCCCCCGGTCGAACCCTGCTGCATCGCCGTGCCGATCACCACATCCTCGATCAGGGCCGGATCGATGCCGGCGCGCTGGGCTGCGTGTTTCAGCGCATGCCCGCCCAGGGCCTGTGCCTGGGTGTTGTTGAACGCACCGCGATAGGCCTTGCCGATGGCCGTGCGCGCGGTGGAGACGATGACAGCTTCACGCATGATGATAGGGTCCCTTTCCGTTATTCTTTGGTCGTGTGCGGCGTTGCGAGTGCTTACCCGGCATCGCCCCGGTTGATGGTACGCGCCAGTGACCAGGCGATCCTGGCAATCGGTATCGCCTTGGCGCCGATTTCCACCGCGTCGGCATTGGATGCCGTGCCGTCGATGGCGCGCCGCGCAATGCCTTGCAGGATCGCGGCGATGCGGAACATGCTGAGTACCAGATGGAACTCCCATGCCTCGGGGCGGGCAAAGCCGGTGCGGGCCAGATAGGCATCAAGATAGGCCCGTTCGTCAGGAATGCCGAGCGCGGCCAGATCGACCCCGGCCAGGCCACGAAACAGATCCGGCGCCAGCCGCCAGCTCATGGCGTGATAGGCGAAATCGGCAATGGGATCGCCCAGCGTGGACAGTTCCCAGTCCAGCACCGCCACCACCTCTGGCCTGTCCGGGGCGATCAGCAGGTTGTCCAGCCGGTAGTCGCCATGCACCAGCCGTGTCTGCCCTTCGGGCGGCAGGTTGCGGGGCAGCCATTCGATCAGGCGCTCCATGGCGTCGTTCTCGCCCGTGGCGGCGGCCCGGTACTGCCGTGTCCAGCGCGAGACCTGTCGTTCAAGATAATTGCCCTTGCGTCCGTGATCGCCCAGCCCGATCTCCTCGGGCTGCAGCATGTGGATGCGGGCGATCTGACGGTTCATCGAATCGAACACCGCGGCGCGTTGCGCGGGGGTGAAATCGGGCAGGCGCGAGTCCCAGAATACACGGCCGGGCACGCAGTCCATCACATAGAACATGGCGCCGATCACGGTATCGTCGGTGCACAGGGCATGCACCGCCGGCACCGGCACATCGGTGCCGGCCAGTGCCGACAGCACCCGGAATTCCCGGTCAACGGCATGGGCGCTGGGCAGGGTCTGGCCCAGGGGCTTGGCACGCAGGATATAGGTGCCTGAGGCCGCGATGATCCGAAACGTCGGGTTCGATTGCCCACCCGCGATCTTTTCCGCCGTGTAAGGCCCCGTGAAGCCCCGCACATGGCGGGCCAGCCACGCCGCCAGCGCGGCTGACTGCATGTCCGGCTGGGCAGGTTGCCCCTGGTGCCGGCCCCGTTCCGGCGGTTCCTCCGGCGCGCTCATCCTGTCCTCCCCTTGCGGCGCTGCCTGTCGGCGTGCCGCCCTCCGGGTTTCAATACAACCACCCGCGCGCGGCGAGTCAATCCCAATCGTCAGACAATATTGCCTGCTGAATGTCTTTGATCTAGGCTGAGCGCTGACCCGGCCTCGCGGCCATTCCCGGAATGAAAGGATGACGCCATGCGCGTTGGAACCCGTTGCTGGCGTGGCAAGGTCGCCCGCGCCTGGACCGATTACAACCAGCACCTGGCTGATTTCGGGCATGCCATCGCTTTTGCACGTGCCTATGATGCACTCTTGCGAAAACTGGGCATATCGGCCGCTTACGCCAGGGCGGGCGATCACAAGATTTTCACGTTGGAGGCCCATATCTGCTATCTGGGCGAGGGGTTTCTGGGGGATGTCCTGGAAGCCGAGGCACGGGTCATCGACCTGGATGACCGGCGCGCCCATCTGCTGTTCGGACTGTTCGCCCCGCAGGACAGGCTGTTGTCCACCTATGAGGTGATCTTCATGCATGTCCTGCGGCCAACTGGCCAAAGGGCCGTATCGGCGCCCTTGCCGCCACAGGCCCTGACGATGCTGCAGCAGATGCGGTCAAGCCACGACCAGTTGCCCGCGCCCGCGCAGCTGGGATCGCGCATCGGCATCCGGCGCGGCTGACAGGGCCTTGGCGGCACGGTGTCATCGCCGGTGCCAGCCCTGGCCCCGGTTTCGGCCTCGACCCCTGCCATGCCATGCCGGCATGGCGCGTGGCCTCACGCCCCCTTGGCACAAGTCTGCACAGCAATGAACAGGCTAGGCTTTCCATGCTGGTTCAGGACCGTGGAAATTTCGCTGGACAGGCAGAACGATCATTCTGTAGCATTTGCCCATGGACCGGCCGCGCCCCCATCAGCAACCGACAAAGGCCCGCGATGACTGACCTGCCCAGGACCGAACACCTTGACCTTGATCTGCAGCATGACTGGTTGTCGGTCTGGCTGAACCGGCCGGACTCGCGCAACGCCTTGTCGGCAGGGATGGCGGCGGAACTGCGCGCTGTGGCCGCAGCGCTGCGCGACCGGCCGGATATTCGCGGTGTCACCTTTCGCGGGCGCGGCGGCACGTTTTGCGCGGGCGGCGATCTGAAGGGGTTTCGCGCGCTGATGCAGGAGGGTGTTGCGCATGCCGATGTTGCCGCCTTCAGCCGCGAGGGGGGATTGCTGTTCCACGAGGTCAACGAACTGCCCCAGGTCACGCTCATGCTGGTCGAGGGGGCAGCCATGGCCGGGGGGCTGGGGCTGGCCTGTGCCGGCGATGTCGTGGCGGTCACGCAGGACGCGCAGTTTGCCCTGACCGAAACCATGCTGGGTATTCCGCCCGCGCAGATTGCCCCGCTGATCGTGCAGCGCATCGGCCTGTCCGCGGCGCGGCGCATCATGCTGACCGGCGCGCGCTTTGACGGGGTCGGGGCGCAGGCGCTGGGAATCGCCGATCACCTGGCTGCCGATGCCGCCGGGCTGGATGCGTACGAGGCCGAGATCCGCGCCGCCGTGCGCCGCTGCGCGCCTGGCGCCAACGCGGTGACCAAGCAGTTGGTGCTGGCTGCGCCGCGGCTGGGGCGCGAGGCGATGCTGGACACCGCCGCCGATGGGTTTGCCCGTTGCCTGCTGGGCGACGAGGGGCAGGAAGGGGTGCGCGCATTCCTGGAAAAGCGCAAGCCCGTCTGGGCCTTGGCGCCGGGGCAGGAGGGGCGCGCATGAGCGGCAAGGTGGTGCGTATCGGTGGCGCCTCGGCCGCCTGGGGGGATACGGTACTCGGGGCAGGGCAACTGGTCCGGCAGGGGGCGGTCGACTATCTGGTGGGCGACTATCTGGCCGAGGTGACCATGGCCATTCTGGCGCGCATGCGCGCCAAGGACCCGCAGGCGGGGTTCATTCCTGACTGGCTGGCCTCGGTCAAGCCGCATCTGTCCGAGATCAAGCGCCAGGGCATCCGGCTGGTCACCAATGCCGGCGGCATGAACCCCGCCGCCCTGCGCGATGCGTTTCAGGCCGCCGCCGCCGAGGCCGGGCTGGCGTTTCGCGTGGCCGTGATCACCGGCGACGATCTGAGCGCCCAGCAGGATGCGCTGCGTGCAGCCGCACCGCGCGAGATGTTCACCGGCGCGGCGCTGCCTGCGCGGTTGGCCTCGTGCAACGCCTATCTGGGCGCGCGCCCCATCGCCGCCGCGCTGGCCGAGGGGGCAGAGGTCGTGATCACCGGGCGCTGTGTGGACAGCGCGCTGGTGCTGGGTCCGCTGATGCATGAATTCGGCTGGGGCCCGGATGATCATGACCTGCTGGCTGCCGGCAGCCTGGCCGGGCATGTCATCGAATGTGGGGCGCAGGCCACGGGCGGGCTGTTCACCGACTGGCGCGCCGTGGCCGATGGCTGGGATGACATGGGCTTTCCGGTCATCGAATGCGCCGCCGATGGCAGCTTTGTCGTTACCAAGCCCGAGGGCACGGGGGGCATGGTCACCCCCGCCACCGTGGCCGAACAGATCGTCTATGAAATCGGTGACCCGCAAACCTATCATCTGCCTGATGTCATCTGTGATTTTGCCGATGTCCGGCTGGAACAGGCCGGGCCGGACCGGGTGCTGGTCCGTGGCGCGCGGGGCAGGGCGCCGGGGCCTGACTACAAGGTCTGCGCCACCTGGGCAGACGGGTTCCGCCTGATGACCACCTATCTGATTGCCGGGTTCGAGGCCGCCGGCAAGGGGCGTGCCACCGCGCAGGCCCTGGTCCGGCGCACGCAGCGCATCATGGCCGCGCGCGGCATGGCCGACTACCGCGAAGTCTCGATCGAGGTCATCGGTGCCGAGGATACCTGGGGCGCGCAGGCGCGCGATGATCTGCGCGACGGCGCGCGCGAGGTGGTGGTCAAGATCGGCCTGCGCCATGACGATCCCAAGGCGCTGGAGGTGTTCGCCCGCGAGTTCGCCCATCCCGGCGTCAGCATGGCACAGGGTCTGACCGGCGTGTTGCATGGCCGGCCAAAACCCGCGCCGGTGGTGCGTGTCTTTTCCTTTCTGTGGCCAAAGGCGCAGGTGGCGGTTGCTGCCGATCTGGATGGGCGGGCCATTGAGGTGCCAGACGTGCCTGCTGCCGCATCCTCGGATGCGCCGGCCCTGCCGCCCATGCCCGGCTACACCTTGCCGCCGGGTGACACCGCCACCGTGCCGCTGCGCGCGCTGGCCTGGGGCCGGTCGGGCGACAAGGGTGATGACGCCAATATCGGCCTGATCGCGCGGCGGGCAGAGTATTTTCCGCTGCTGTGCGCGCAGATGACCGACGACCGCGTGGCGGCGTTCTTTGCCCATTACCTGCAGGGCGGTGTGACCCGCTATGCCCTGCCCGGCTTTCACGCGCTGAATTTCCATCTGCGCGCGGTGCTGGGCGGCGGGGGGTCGGCCTCGCTGCGCTATGATCCGCAGGCCAAGACCTATGCCCAGATGCTGCTGGATCTGCCGGTCACGGTGCCGGCGTCCTGGGTGGCGCCGGGGGGCATGCTGGTCAGGCCCGAGGTGCCTGCCGGACAGGACTGATCGCCGAACCGGGTGGGCAGGGGGCAAGGCAGGCACGGCAAGCTGCGTCAGGGGGGCGCCATATGGAAGAACAGAACGCCAGTGACGGCAAGGTGGTTGCGCTGACGGTCGATGCCGGGGTCGCCATCGTGACGCTCAACCGCCCCCGGCGGCACAATGCCATCGATCTGCCCATGCGGGCCGCCCTGGCCGATGCCTTGCGCAGCATCGCGCAGGACCGCTCGGTGCGCGCCGTGGTGCTGACGGGCGCGGGCGGCAGTTTCTGCGCCGGGGGCGACATCGGTTCGATGCGCGACAGGGCGCCGGATATCGAGGACGCACGCCGCCGCATGCGCGACGCGGGCGAGGTGGCGCTGATGCTCTCCACACTGGACTGCCCGGTGATTGCGGCGGTTGACGGGCCTGCCTATGGCGCTGGTTTCGGCCTGGCTCTGGCCTGTGATTTCATCCTTGGCACGCAACGCGCGCGTTTCTGTGCCTCGTTCATCCGGATCGGCCTGATGCCGGATTGCCTGCTGCATGCCAGCCTGCCGCGCTGGGTGGGGCCGGCGCGTGCACGCGAGCTGATCTTTTCGGGCCGCGAGGTTCGCGCGCCCGAGGCGCAGGCACTGGGCATCCTGTACCGGCTGTGCCCCGCCGAGACCCTGCTGGACGATGCGGTTGCCCTGGCGCGGCGCTTTCTGGATGCCTCGCCCACGGCGCTGGCGCAATCCAAGGCGCTGTTGAACCAGGTGCATGCCATGGACCTGCGCCAGGTGGCCGAGGCCGAAACCGCGGGCCAGGCGATGTGCCTGGAAACCGCCAGCCACCGCGCCGCCGCCGACCGTTTCATGACCGGTGCGCCGCCGCTGTTTTCCTGGGAGGAGGAGAATCCTGCGGATCGCACAGGCACGAAGGACTGAGCCGAAACACTGGAAAGGGAGGTTCCAGCATGACCCTGCAACGACACCTGAAAGCCCTGACTGCGGCCGCCATCGGCGTGGCGATGGCCTTGCCGCTGGCCGGTACGGCTGCCGCGCAGTCGATCACCCTGCGCTATGCCGACCAGTTCCCGCTGACGCATGCGGCATCGCGCCTGTCGGCGCAACCGTTCCGTGATCTGGTCGCCGAACGCAGCGATGGCGATGTGGAAATCCAGCTGTTTCCGGCCGAACAGCTGGCCCGCGCCGCCGGGCTGCTGGATGCGGTGCGCAACCGCGTGGCCGATATCGCCTTTGTCGGTGTGGTCTATGTGACCGACCGCATGCCGCTGACCAGCGCGGTGGAACTGCCGGGCATGTTCACCGATGCCGTGGCCGGCAGCGCGGCCTTTACCGATCTGGTGATGAACGACCTGATCGAGCGCGAGTATCTGCCCAACCGCGTGCGCCCGCTGTTTACCATGGTGGCGCCGCCCTATCAGCTGATGTTCGCCCAGCGGCGCGAGTTGAACGATATCGGCGATCTGTCGCAGCTGCGCCTGCGCGCCGCCGGTGCCACGGGCGAGATGATTGCCGAATCGCTGGGGGCGGTGGCGGTGCGGGTACCCGCGTCAGACCTGTATCTGGCGCTGGACCGGGGCACGGTGGACGGGGCGATCTACAACCCGCCCAGCCTGTTTGCCTATAACATCCAGGAGGTGCTTTCCTCGATCACGACCAATGCCAGCCTGGGCACCGTGGCCTTTGCCGCGTTGATCAACGAGGATGTCTGGCAGGGTCTGCCAGAAGATGTGCAGGCCATGCTGATGGAGGTGTCCGAGGAAGTCGGCACCGCAATGGCAGAGCAGTTTCAGGCATCGATGGCGGGCGCCTATCAGCGGCTTGACGATCTGGGGATCACGCTGATCGAACTGTCACCAGAAACCCAGGCGCAATTCGGCGAAAGCCTGACCGCGGTCGAAGAGGTATGGGTGCGCCAGATGGCAGAGCGCGGCCAGCCCGGCGAGGAAATCCTGGGCCTGTTCCGCGGCTATCTGGCCGCGCACGGCGAGTGAAACACCTGTCTGCCCGGCCCCCGGCACCAGCCGGGCCGGGCGGGCCCTGTGCGCCACAACCGCGCGCGCCCCTCTAGCCCGAGGTCTTGCCCGATGCGCTATTGGCTGGAACGCGGCCTGTCGTTCTTTGACCGGGCCTTTCTGCTGGTTGCCCAGGTGGCGATCGTGCTGATGATGGTCACCATCTGCACCGACAGCCTGGGGCGTTATCTGTTCAACCGCCCGCTGCGCGGCGCGTATGAGGTGACCAGCCTGTATCTGATGGTGGTGCTTGTCTTCATGGCGATGCCGGCCACCTATGCCTCGGGCGGGCATATCCGGCTTGACCTGTTTCGCAGCAGTCTGGCGCGGCTGCCCGGCATGATCCCGGAACGGCTGAACGCGTTGCTGGCCGCCTGTGCCTTTGGCCTGGTTGCCTGGTATGCCGGGGGCGAGGCGATCGACCGGTTCATGCAGCGCCGCACCACCTTGGGCATCATCCAGTTTCCGCTGTACTGGAGCTATGTCTGGGTGCCCGTGGGGTGCACCCTGCTGGCGCTGCGGCTGGCGCTGGAGGTGATCTTTCCGCAAAAGCCGCCCGCCGCCGACCCCGGCGGTGCCCATCTGCCCGCGCACGAGGCCGGGGGCGATGACGACACCGGACAGGGCAGGGCGGGTCGATGACCGGGATTGCCGCAGGCGTTACCGCATTCCTGTTCCTGCTGCTGTTCAACGGCATGCCGGTGGCCTTTGCCATGCTGGTGGCCGGCATCGTGGGGCTTTATCTGGCCGTTGGTCCGTTTCCGGTAATCGGCGTCATCCAGTCGGCCCCTTACGAGGGGGTGGCCAGCTTTACCCTGTCCACCCTGCCGATGTTCATCCTGATGGCCGAGTTCCTGACCGCCGGGCGCTTTACCCGCGACATGTTCGACGCCTCCTATCGCTGGATGGGTCACCTGCGCGGCGGCATCGCCTATGCCGCCATCGCCGGCGGCGTGATGCTGTCGGCCATTTCAGGCTCCAGCACGGCGGCGGCCGGCACGCTGTCATCGGCCGCCTTTCCGGAAATGGACCGCTATGGCTATGCGCGCAGCTTTTCCACCGCCACACTGGCCGTGGTGGGCACGCTGGCCATCATGATCCCGCCCAGCCTGGGGCTGATCCTGTATGGCGTGTTCACCGAAACCTCGGTGGGGGCCTTGCTGATGGCCGGCATTCTGCCCGGCGCGGTGACGGCGCTGGGCTATGTGCTGGCCATCAACCTGATCGTCCGACGCAACCCCGCTGCCGCCCCGCGCGCCGGTACCCGCGCGCCCCTGCGCGCGCGGATCAGTTCGCTGAAAACCGTCTGGCCCATCCTGCTGCTGATGGCCGGCATGCTGACCGCCATCTATTCGGGCATGATCACCCCGTCCGAGGTGGGCGCCGTGGGGGCGCTGGTGGCGCTGGTGCTGGCCGTGGTCATGGGCCGGATGGGCTGGCGCGGCTTTGTCGATGCGCTGTACCGGGCCACGCGCAATTCCGCGATGATCCTGGCGATCATCTTCTGTGCCTCGGTCTTCGGCATCTTCCTGACGATGACCGGGGTTACCCAGAACCTGCTGCGCGCCATCCAGATGGCCGACATCCACCCCTATCTGGTATTGGCGCTGGTCATCCTGCTGTTGCTGATCCTGGGTTTCTTTCTGGATCAGCTGGCGGTGCTGGTGCTGACCCTGCCGCTGACCTTTCCCTTGCTGACGGGGCTGGGCTTTGACCCGGTCTGGCTGGGGGTGGTGTTCGTCAAGACATCCGAGATCGGCCTGGTGTCGCCGCCGATGGGGCTGAACTGCTTTGTCGTGTCATCCACCACCGGGGTGCCGGTGCGCACGGTGTTCCGCGGTGTCTGGCCCTTTGTGCTGATCGATCTTCTGGTGCTGGGGCTGATCATCGCCATTCCGGCGCTGGCCCTGTGGATTCCCGGGCGGCTGTGACCGCATGATGAGAAAGAACAAGGAAAGCTGACACCGCATGTTCAAGCTGCTGCAAGACGTTCGCGTGGTCGAGATCGGCCATATCCTGATGGCCCCCTATGCCACCCAGTTCCTGGGCGATTTCGGCGCCGATGTGATCAAGGTGGAATCGCTGGAGGGCGACCTGTATCGCGGCATTGGCCTGGGCCGGAAACGCGGCATCACCGCGCAATGGATGTCGGTCAACCGCAACAAGCGCAGCCTGTCGGTCGATCTGAAATCGCCCGAGGGACATGCCGCGGTGATCGACCTGCTGCGCGGCGCCGATGTCGTGGTACACAACATGCGCGTTCAGGCGATCGAGCGGCTGGGTCTGGGCTATGATGCGCTGCGCGCCATCAACCCCAGGCTGGTCTACTGCGCCGCCATCGGCTTCGGCCAGGACGGGCCCTATGCCGATTTTCCGGCCTTTGACGATATCATCCAGGCCTATAGCGGGCTGGCCGCCCTCAACGGCGTGCATCAGGGCGGGCCGGCCTTTGTGCCGCTGTCCATCGTGGACAAGATCGTGGGGCTGATGCTGGGCCAGGCCATGCTGGCCGGGCTGCACCGCCAGCGCCAGACCGGCAAGGGCTGTTACATCGAAACCCCGATGTTCGAGGCGGCCGTGACCGTGGTGCTGAACCAGCATCTGCACGGGCACAGCTATGTCCCCGCCGAGGGCGGCATCGGCTATCCGCGCGTGATGAGCCCGTACCGCCGTCCCGCCGCGACCAGGGACGGTTTCATCGTTCACGGGGTCTACAAATACGAACACTGGCAGGCCTTCCTGCGTGCCACCGGGCGGCAGGATGTGCTGGACGGCCCGCTGATGGCCGACCGGCACGCCATGGCCTCCAGCATTGCCGGGCTGTATGAGATCACGGCAAACGAGATCCTGCCCACCCGCACCACCGCCGAATGGCGCGCGCTGTTCGACGAACTGGATATTCCCAGCGCGCCGGTGTTGCAGATGGACGCGCTGGAAGATGACCCGCATCTGCAGGCGGTGGGCCTGTTCCAGGAATACGACCATCCCACCCAGGGCCGGTTGCGCCACATGCGCGCGCCCTTCACCATGCGCGATGTCGATCACGGCGCCGACCGCCCGCCACCCGAGATAGGCCACCACAGCCAGGAAGTGCTGCGCGAAATCGGGTTGAGCGATGACCAGATCGCCGCCTTGCAGGCGCGCGGGTTGCTGCGCCAGCATGCGCCCGAACAGGGTGGCACATGACGCCCCCGCTGCCCCGGCTGGATGGCGTGGCCCTGCGTCTGGATGGCCATGTGGGGTTCATGACCTTTTCGCGCCCTCCCGCCAACTACTTCGACGCAGAGCTTCTGGACGCGCTGTGCACCGGGCTGGATGCGCTGGAGTCGCAGCCCGGCTGCCGCGCCGTCGTGCTGTCTTCGGCCGGGCGCGTGTTTTGCGCGGGTGCCCGCTTTGGCGATGACCCCTCGGTTCTGACCGTCGATGCCGCGGCCCGCATCTATCAGGGCGCGGTGCGCCTGGTCTCGGGCCGGCTGCCCATCGTGGCCGCGGTGCAGGGGCCGGCGGTGGGGGGCGGGCTGGGGCTGGCCCTGATCGCCGATTTCCGGGTTTGCACGCCCGAGGCCCGCTTTCACGCCAATTTTGCGCGGCTGGGGCTGCATGCGGGTTTCGGCATCACCGCGCTTTTGCCCCGCATCGTCGGCCCGCAACGGGCCGCCGAGATGCTGCTGGGCGCGCAGCGGGTCACGGGCGAGGAGGCGCTGCGCCTGGGCCTCGCCGACCGGCTGGTGCCCGCGGCCGATCTGTACCAGGTGGCAGCCGATTTCGCCGCCAGCCTGGCCCGGGGCGCCCCGCTGGCCGTGCAGTCCATGCGCCAGACCCTGCGCGGCGATCTGGCACAGGCGGTGCGCACGGCCACGGCGCGCGAACTGGCCCAGCAGGCAGAACACCTGCGCAGCGCCGATTTCACCGAAGGCGTGCGCGCTGCACATGCCCGGCGCACACCGCGTTTCACCGGGGGCTGACCAAAAGGAACCGCTGATGGATTTCGACCTGACCGACGACCAGCGCGCCATCCGTGAAGCCGTCGCGCGCCAGTGCCACGCCTTTGGCGATGACTACTGGCTTGACCGAGACCGCGATGGCGCCTTTCCGCATGACTTTGCCAGCGTGATCGCCGATGGCGGCTGGTTCGGCGTCACCACGCCGCAAGCCCATGGCGGCGCGGGTCTGGGCATCACCGAGGCCGCGCTGGTGATGCAGCAGATCGGCCGGCTGGGGCTGGCGGCGGTGTCGTCGGTCCATATCAACATCTTCGGGTTGCAGCCTGTCGTGGCCTTCGGCACCGATGAACAGAAGGCCCGCATGCTGCCGTCCCTCATTGCGGGCACCGAACGGGCCTGTTTCGGCGTGACGGAACCCGATGCCGGGCTTGATACCACCCGCATCACCACCCGCGCCGACCGACAGGGCGACCGCTATGTGGTGCATGGCCGCAAGGTCTGGACATCGACCGCCCAACATGCCCAGCGCATCCTGTTGCTGGCACGCACCACGCCGATCGACCAATGCGCCCGCCCTGGCGACGGGCTGTCGGTCTTCTACACCAGGCTTGACCGCAGCAAGGTGGAAATCCGCGAAATCGACAAGATGGCGCGCAAGGCGGTGGATTCGAACGCGCTGTTCATCGACGGGCTTGAGATCCCGGTCGACGATCGCATCGGGCCAGAAGGCGGCGGGCTGAAGGTGTTGATGCACGGGCTGAATGCCGAACGTATCGTGGTGGCCGCGGCCGCGCTTGGCGCGGGCCAGGCGGTGCTGGAAAAGGCAGCGCACTATGCGGGCGAAAGGGTGGTCTTCGGTCGGCCCATAGGCCGGAATCAGGCGATCCAGCACCCGCTGGCCGATATCTGGATGCGCCTGCAGGCCGCCGAACTGGCCACGTACCGCGCGGCCTGGCTTTATGATCAGGGCCGCTCTTGCGGGCTGGAGGCCAACACCGCCAAATACCTTGCCGCGCAGGCGGGCTATGACGCCGCCTTTCGGGCGGTGCGTACCCATGGCGGCTTCGGCTTTGCGCGCGAATACCATGTCGAGCGCTATTTTCGCGAAAGCGTGCTCAGCCTGATCGCCCCGGTCAGCGAGGAACTGATCCTGTGCCATGTCGCGGAACGCGCCCTGGGTCTGCCCAAATCCTATTGACCGCGCCAGCCTGCCGGGCGCGCCCATCCGCCGGTATCACCGGCCCGCATGCCCCTGTGGCGCCTGGTCCCTCACGCCTCTTTCATCTTGCTGAAAATACTCCGGGGGGTCCGGGGGGCAGCGCCCCCCGGCTTGGCTCGGGCGGGCGCATGAACCATGCCGATGCCCTCTGGCAGGCGCGCCTGTCCCGTGCCGGCGTCGCGCCCTGTCGCTCAGCCCGCCGGCATCGCCACGGGCGCCGCAGCCAGACGCTCGGCGGGCGTTGCGGCAGCGGCCAGTGTTGCCTGGGCAAGCACCCGCGCCGCCGCCGTTGCGCCGCCGGGGGCATGGGCAATGTCCAGCGCCCCCATCCCCGCCTCGATCGTCGTCAGCGCACCAAGGACCATATGCGCATTGACATGGCCCATATGCGCCAGCCTGAAAAACCCGTCGGCCGCATCGCTGCCCGGCTCGGCCATGCCCAGGCCGATGCCCAGCGTCAGGCCTGCCTCGGCCTCGCACCAGGTGCGCAGCCGCGTGGCATCCGGGCTGTCCAGGCGCAGCGTGGTCACCGCATGCCCGCGCGCGGCCGGATCGCCGATGTTCAGCGCCATGGCCCCACCCGCGCCCCAGGTCTCGGCCGCGGCCCAGACGGCGCGGGCCAGCGCCGCATGGCGGCGCCAGACATTTTCCAGCCCTTCCTCATGCAGGATCATGTCCAGCGACACGCGCAGCCCGAACAGGTGATGCGTGGGCGCGGTGCCGCAGAAATGCTGCCAGAATTCGGTGCCAAAGGCACGCGGCTCCCAGTTCCACCAGGGCGAGACCAGATCGCCCCCGCGCCCCGCCTGCCGGGCGCGTTCGGAAAACCAGACGACCCCCAGCCCGGGCGGCAGCATCAGCCCCTTCTGGCTGGCGCCGACGGTCACATCGACGCCCCAGTCATCCATGCGGAAGACATCACACCCCATCGAGGCGATGCAATCCACCATCAACAGCGCCGGATGGCCCACCATGTCCATCAGCCCGCGCAGCGCCGCAATGTCGTTCTTCGCCGAGGTTGCGGTATCGACATGGGTCAGCGCCACCGCCTTCAACGCATGTCTAGGGTCGGCGCGCAGCGCCGCTTCCACCCGGTTCAGGTCGATGCTGGCCTGGCGGCCGAAGTTCAGCACTTCGGTATCGATCCCCAGCCCGCGCATGCTTTCGCCCCAGCCCTCGCCAAAGCGCCCGGTCGCCAGCACCAGCGCCCGGTCGCCGCGGCTGAAGACATTGGCATTCGCGGCTTCCCATGCCGCATGCCCGTTGCCGATGTACAGCGCCACATGCTGGTCTGTGCAGGCCAGCCGTTTCAGGTCAGGCCAAAGTGCCGAAACCATGTCATGCAGCGGGCCATCATAGATATTCGGTGATGCCTGATGCATCGCGGCAAGCACCCGGTCGGGCACCACCGAGGGGCCGGGAATGGCACGATAGGGTCGACCGTGGGCGAGGGACATGCGGGCAGGCTCCGGTGCAGGGAAGACAGGCGCGACAGTAGGTTCGGGCCGTGGCGGCGTCAATTCGTGCCGTGCAGGGCGCAAGATGTCACGGGCAGCGGTGTGGCGGAGTGGCGGATCAGGCGGCGGGGCTGTGCAGCGCGGTAAACCGCGCCTATATCTGGCAAAAGGGAAGGAAGGAATGCATGATGACCGAAACCCGGCTTGCCACCGCGCAGGGTCCCGCTGACACGGCGCCGGTCCTGGAATCGACCGCCCGCTGCGCCCCGCTGCCCGGGCGCGCCATTCTGGCGATCACCGGGCCGGACCGGCTGACCTTTCTGCAGGGCCTTGTCACCAATGATGTCAGGCGGCTGGCCGACAGCGGCATCATCTATGCCGCCATGCTGACCCCGCAGGGCAAGTTTCTGGCAGATTTCTTTCTGGTTGCGGCGCCGGATGCCATCTGGCTGGATACCGATGCCGCGCTGGCCGATGACCTGCGCAAGCGGCTGACCCTGTACACCCTGCGTTCAAAGGTCGAGATAACCCCTGTGGCCTTGCCCGTGACCGGCGGTATCGGCCCCATACCCGCGGGCGCGCTGGCCGACCCGCGCCATCCTGAGATGGGTTGGCGACTATATGGCACCGAGATCGAGCAGGGCGCACCCATCGACTGGGACGCGCGGCGCGTGGCGGCCTGTGTGCCCGAAACGGGCAGCGAACTGGTGCCGGGCGACAGCTTCATCCTGGAATTCGGCTTCGAGCGGCTGGGCGGGGTCGATTTCCGCAAGGGTTGCTATGTCGGTCAGGAAGTCACGGCGCGGATGCATCACAAGACCGAGCTGCGCAAGGGGCTGGCCGTGGTCGCCATCGAGGGCGTGGCCGAGGCGGGATGCGAGATCACGACACCCGAGGGGCGCGCGGCGGGTATGCTGGGCACGGTGGCGGGCGACCGGGGACTGGCCTGGCTGCGTTTTGACCGGGCAACGGGCGAGATGATCGCCGGCCCGGCCCGCCTGCGGATGATCGGCAAGCCCGATTGAGCCCGGCCGGGCACCGCAGCGCAGATAGCTCTTGCCCGACAGGTCAGGGTGTCACGGGGGTGTCACATCGAAAAGCTGACGCCGCAGCCACAGGACGAGCTGGCATTGGGGTTGTCGATCACGAAGCGCGCGCCGATCAGCTCTTCGGAGAAGTCGATCACCGCATCCGACAGGAAAGGCAGCGAGACCGGGTCGATCACCACCTTTTGCCCATGACCTTCGAGCACCAGATCATCGCTGCCGGGCGTATCCAGCGTGATCTCGTATTGAAAGCCCGAACACCCCCCGCCGGCCACGGCGACGCGCAGCACCTTGGTCTGCCCGTCCTCCTCGGCGATTTCGGCAAGGCGCGCAAAGGCGCGGTCAGTCACTTTCGGTGGCAGGTTCATCGCAACCCTGTTTGCTGTTGGTGCGTCGTTTCGTCGTTTTCCTGACTACTGCACACGGATATAAGCGGATCAAGCCAGCCGGACAAGATCAAGGCATCAACACCCCCATGACCGATACCACCCGCGCCGAACCCTTTGCTGACCGGGATGCCCCTTTCGCCGCCGATCCTGCACGGTCGCGCGGGCGGCTTTTCGCTGAGCGTATCTCGACCTTCCGGTCGCCGTTTCAGCGTGACCGGGACCGGATCATCCATTCCTCGGCCTTTCGGCGGCTGAAGCACAAGACCCAGGTCTTTATCGAGCATGAGGGCGATTACTACCGCACCCGGCTGACCCATTCGATCGAGGTGGCGCAGGTGGCGCGCACGCTGGCCGCCGCGCTGGGGCTGAATACCGATCTGGCCGAGGCCATCGCGCTGGCCCATGATCTGGGCCACACCCCCTTCGGCCACACCGGCGAGGACGCGATGGCCGATCTGATGGCGCCCTATGGCGGGTTCGATCACAATGCCCAGGCATTGCGCATCGTCACGCGGCTGGAGCGGCACTACGCCGAATTCGACGGGCTGAACCTGACCTGGGAAACGCTGGAGGGGCTGGCCAAGCACAATGGCCCCCTGGTGACGGCCGAGGGCGCCCTGCGCAAGGGGCCGCTGCCCGTTGCGCTGGTCGAATACAATGCCCTGCATGACCTGGAGCTGCACACCCACGCCAGCGCCGAGGCGCAGGTGGCGGCCATTGCCGATGACGTGGCCTATAACCATCACGATCTGCACGACGGGCTGCGGTCCGGCCTGTTTTCCGAGGATGACCTGATGGCGCTGCCGATCACCGGCCCTGCCTTTGCCGAGGTCGATGCGCTGTATCCGGCGCTGGACCCGATGCGCCGGCGGCACGAGGCCCTGCGGCGTGTGTTCGGGGTGATGGTCGAGGATGTGATTGCCGTGGCCCGCCACCGGCTGGGCGCCGCCGAGCCCGCCGATGCCGATGCCGTGCGCCATCTGGGCGTGATGATCATCCGGTTTTCCGACAAGCTGTTCCGCGAGCTGAAGGTGATCCGGCAATTCCTGTTCGAGCGGATGTATCGGGCGCCCAAGGTGGTGGCCATGCGCGCCGAGGTAACCGATGTGGTGCGCGACCTGTTCGCCCTGTTCATGCAGGCCCCCGACAGGCTGCCGCCCGAATGGCATGCCGATATTGCCCGGGCCAACGACCAGGCAGCGCTGGCCCGCGTGGTCGCTGACTATGTGGCGGGCATGACCGACCGCTTTGCCTTGCAGGAACATGCACGGCTGCTGGGGTCGGACGCCGCGCGCTTTACCCGGTATATCGTTTCAGGGTGACGGCTGCGCCAGGCCCGCAGCAGGGGCGGGGGGCCAGCCCCCCGTCGGCTGCGCCGACTCCCCCCGGAGTATTTCAGGCAAGATGAAGGGGCGAGGCGGCTGCATGCGCGCGAAAGCCCGTGTTGCGATGGCGGGGCGATTGACCTTGGCCGCTGCCATGATAGGGGAACGCAAGGCAGAGGATGATGTCATGAACCTGTTCAACGAGATACGCACGCTGGTGCTGGAGTGCCTTCAGGCGATGGCCGCGGAAGGGGCGCTGCCGGCCGGGTTGTCGCTTGCCGCCGTGGCGGTAGAGCCGCCGCGCGACGCCGCCCATGGCGATCTGGCCACCAATGCGGCGATGGTACTGGCCAAGCCTGCGGGCATCAAGCCACGCGACATCGCCGAGGCCCTGGCCGCGAGGCTGAAGGCCGATGCCCGTGTCACCGCGGCCGAAGTGGCAGGGCCCGGGTTTCTGAACCTGAGGCTGGCGCCGGCGCTGTGGCAGGGCGTGGTGGCGGCCGCGCTGGTGGCGGGCCGTGATTTCGGACGCTCGGATCTGGGCGCGGGGCGGCGGGTGAATGTGGAATTCGTCAGCGCCAACCCGACCGGCCCCATGCATGTGGGCCATGTGCGTGGTGCCGTGGTCGGTGATGCGCTGGCCAGCCTGCTGGCTTTTGCCGGCTGGGACGTGACGCGCGAATATTACATCAATGATGGCGGTGCACAGGTCGATGTGCTGGCACGTTCGGCCTATGAGCGGTATCGCGAGGCGCATGGCCAGAGCCCCGAGATTGCCGAGGGCCTGTATCCCGGTGACTATCTGATCGAGGTGGGCGAGGCGCTGAAGGCCGAATACGGCGACCGTTTCCTGAATCGCCCCGAGGCCGAGTGGCTGGCAGTCTTTCGCGAATTCGCCACCGATCGGATGATGGCCATGATCCGCGCCGATCTGGCCGCGCTGGGTGTGCGCATGGATGTCTATGCCAGCGAAAAGGCGCTTTACGGTACCGGGCGGATCGAGGCGGCGCTGACGCGGTTGCGCGCGCAGGGCCTGATCTATGAGGGGGTGCTGGAGCCACCCAAGGGCAAGACCCCCGAGGACTGGGAGCCACGTGAGCAGACGCTGTTCCGTTCGACCGCGCATGGCGACGATGTGGACCGCCCGGTGAAGAAATCCGATGGCGGCTGGACCTATTTTGCGCCGGATATCGCCTATCACTGGGACAAGATCGAGCGCGGCTTTGATGCGTTGATCGACATCTTCGGCGCCGATCATGGCGGCTATGTGAAGCGCATGAAGGCGGCGGTGGCGGCCTTGTCGGATGGCAAGGTGCCGTTGGAGATCAAGCTGATCCAGCTGGTGAAGCTGTACAAGAACGGCCAGCCCTTCAAGATGTCCAAGCGCGCCGGCACCTTTGTTACCCTGCGCGATGTCGTCGATGAGGTGGGGCCGGACGTGACGCGCTTTGTCATGCTGACCCGCAAGAACGACGCGGCGCTGGATTTCGATTTCGACAAGGTGCTGGAACAGTCTCGCGAGAACCCGGTGTGGTATGTTCAGTATGCCCATGCCCGCATCGCCTCGGTCCTGCGCAAGGCGGCGGCAGCGGGCATCGCGGTGGAGGATGCCGCGCTGGCAGGCGCCGATCTGGCGCGTCTGGATCATCCGGCGGAACTGGCGCTGATCCGGCGGCTTGCCGACTGGCCGCGCCAGGTTGAAATTGCCGCCCGTGCGCAGGAGCCGCATCGCATAGCGGGCTATCTGTCCGACCTGGCGGCTGACCTGCACACCCACTGGAACCGGGGCAATGACGAGCCCGGTTTGCGCTTCCTGCAGGACGATCCGGCGGTTTCGGGGGCGAAATTGGCGCTGGCACGCGCCACAGGCGTTGTCATTTCTGCAGGTCTTGCTATTCTGGGTGTTGCGCCGGCGGAAGAAATGCGTTGAAACGCGGCCGCTTGCGCAACGATATTGCCAGGGGCCGACAGGCAGCAAGGGCCCCGCGCAGCGAACCATAAGCAATAGGCTGAGCCGGGGACAACCCGGTCGGCACAAGAGGCGAGCATGGCACAGATGCATGACGAGGCATATCATGCCGGCATGCAGGGCAGCGCGCTGCCCCTGCGGACGGCAGCGGTAATGAACTGGACAGGCGCGGCGCTTTCGGTGGCACTGGTGGTCGGGGTCAGCCTGTGGAGCTACAGGCTGATGGTGCGGGATGTTTCCGGTGTGCCGGTGATCCAGGCGCTGGAGGGGCCGATGCGCGTGTCGCCGGATGACCCCGGCGGGCGGCGGACGGCCCATCAGGGGCTGGCGGTGAACGTCGTGGCGGCGCAGGGCCAGGCGGCGCCGGCATCGGATGCCGTTGTGCTGGCCCCGCCTCCGGTGGAACTGGCCCCCGAAGACCGCATGGCCGTGCGACTGGGCGATCCGTCTGATCCGCAGGCTGCGTTGCTGGCCGCCGTTCGGTCCGTGCCCGAACCCTCTCTGCAGGCCACGGCTGGTACCGAACCCGAGGCCGCGCCTGATGCCGCCGCCGAGGGGGCGGGCCGGTTGCCTGCGGTCATTCCGACACGCTCTCCGGTGCCACCTCGGCGGCCGGGGGGGCTGCGTGCGCGCCCCGCTGTTGCCGCGTCGGGTGACGGTGTGGTCAGAACCGCGGCGCTGTCGGGGGGTGCGGACACCACGGCAGAGGCGGTGCTGCAAGACATCGCTACCCGGATTGCAACCTCGAGCGTGACCGAGATCGACCCGGCATCGCTGGTGCCGGGCACGCGCCTGGTGCAGTTTGGCGCCTATGACGACGAGCCGACCGCGCGTGCGCGCTGGGATGCCCTGCAAGAGCGGTTCCCGGCCCAGCTTGAAGGGCGTGGCCGGATCATCGAGGAGGCGGCGGCAGGGGGCAGCACCTTCTATCGGTTGCGCGCGCATGGCTTCAGCGACGAGCCGGAGGCGCGGCGTTTCTGTGCGGTGTTCCAGCACGAACGGGTCGATTGCGTGCCGGTTCTGGTGCGCTGACATGGCCATGCCCGGGGGTGCGGAACGCCTGGTGTTGCAGCCGGGCGCAGAGCGGTGACGGCGGCGGCCATCCTTGGCTGTGCCGGCACCACGTTGGCGCCCGCCGAGCGTGCCTTTTTTGCCCGGGTGCGGCCCTGGGGGTTCATCCTGTTCAGCCGCAATGTGGCCGATGCCGACCAGGTGCGCCGCCTGTGTGCCGAACTGCGGCAGGCGGCAGGCCATGATGCCCCGGTGTTTGTCGATCAGGAGGGGGGCAGCGTGCAGCGACTGCGCCCGCCGCTGGCGCATGCCTGGCCCGATGCGGCGGTCCAGCACGGCGGCCTCGCGGCGATCGGGTTGCGCCACAGGCTGATGGCGGCAGAGCTGCGCGCCTGCGGGATCGATGGCAATTGCGCCCCCGTGATCGATGTGGCGGTGCCGCAGACCCATCCGTTTCTGGCGCGGCGCATCTGGCCCGGCGATGCGGTGGCGGTGGCGGCAGCTGGCCGGGTAGCGGCCGAGGGGTTGCTGGCGGGCGGGGTGCTGCCGGTCATCAAGCACCTGCCCGGTCACGGGGCCGGCGATGCCGACAGCCATCATGCGTTGCCACGGGTGCGCGCGTCGCTGGATGAGTTGAGCGCGCGCGACTTTCTGCCGGTGCGGGCGCTGGCCGATCTGCCGCTGGGCATGAGCGCGCATGTGGTGTTCGAGGCGCTGGACCCCGACCGCCCCGCCACCCTGTCGCCCGTGGTGCTGACCCATTTGCGCCAGGCGCTGGGCTTTGACGGGCTGCTGATGACCGATGACATCTGCATGAACGCCCTTGGTGGCGCCATGGACAGCCGTGCGGCGCAGGCGCTGCGGGCGGGGTGCGATATCGTGCTGCACTGTTCCGGTGATCTGGCCGAGATGGAGGCGGTGGCGCAGGCCGTGCCGCCGCTGGCAGAGGCGGCCTTGCGCAGGGCACAGGCCGCGCTGGCCGCCCGTCGTCCCCCCGAACCGATTGACTTTGCCGGTGCCTGGGCCGAGTTTGAAAGGCTTACTGGCACAGCAGGGGCCTGACCCGGCGATGACGGCAGAACAGATGCAGGACAATCCCGCCGGGGCGCCCGCTTCGGCCAGCCGGCTCGCCCCGCCAGACCCGGCGCAGCGGCTGGCAGAGGAGGCGCTGATCGTCGATGTTGACGGGTTCGAGGGGCCGCTTGACCTGCTGCTGACCCTGGCGCGCCGCCAAAAGGTCGATCTGCGGCGCATTCCCATTCTGCAACTGGCCGAACAGTATCTGCATTTCGTCGAGGCGGCGCGCGCCCTGCGTATCGAACTGGCGGCGGATTACCTGGTGATGGCGGCCTGGCTGGCCTATCTGAAATCGCGCTTGCTGTTGCCACCGGACCCGGCCGATGATGGCCCCTCGGCCGAGGATATGGCCGCGCATCTGGCGTTTCAGCTGGAACGGCTGGAGGCCATGCGCGAGTCCGCCGCCAGGCTGATGGCGCGCGACAGGCTGGGCCGCGATTTTCATGCCCGCGGGGCGCCGGAACTGGTAACGGTCAGCCGGCACATGCGCTATTCGGCCTCGCTGCTGGACCTGATGCAGGCCTATGCCCGGCTGCGCACGCGCGACGAGTTTCGCCCCTATGCCTTTGACCGCACCGATGTCTTCTCTCTGGAACAGGCGCTGGACCGGCTGCGCAGCCTGATCGGCGCGCAGGTGGGTTGGGCAGAGCTGGCGCAATGCCTGCCGCCGGGGTGGCGCGTGCCGGGGCCGCGGCGCCGTTCGGCGCTGGCGTCGACCTTTGCGGCCTCGCTGGAACTGGCCAAGCAGGGCCAGCTTGAGCTGCGCCAGTCCGACCCCTTTGCGCCGGTCAGCCTGCGCCCGCGTGACCGGAAAGGCTCGGCATGAGCGATCTGCCAGACAGCGACACGCCGCCAGCCAGCCAGCCAGCCGGGCCCGCGGCGCCGGCGCCGGGTCTGTTCCCCATTCCGCCGATGGCCGAACAGGAACGCATGATCGAGGCGATCCTGTTCGCCAGCGCGCAGCCTGTCGGCATGGCCGAACTTGCCCGCCGGCTGCCCCAGGGGTGTGACCCGGCCGAGGCGCTGGTGCATCTGCGCCACCGCTATGCCGGGCGGGGGGTGACGCTGGTGCGGGTGGGCGATGCCTGGGCCTTTCGCACCGCGCCCGATCTGGCCTGGCTGATGCATGCCGAACAGGTAGAGATGCGCCGCCTCAGCCGTGCGGCGATCGAAACCCTGGCGATCGTGGCCTATCACCAGCCGGTCACCCGCGCCGAGATCGAAGAGATACGCGGCGTGGCCGTATCGCGCGGCACGCTGGACCAGTTGCTGGAACTGGAATGGATACGGCTGGGCCGGCGGCGCATGACGCCCGGCCGCCCCGTGACCTTTGTGGTGACCGACGCCTTTCTGGATCACTTCGGGCTGGAAAGCGCGCGCGACCTGCCCGGTCTGAAAGAGTTGCGCGAGGCGGGCTTGCTGGACAACCGCCCCCGGCCGGGTGGCGCGCCCGATGACGACCCTGACGACAGCACACCCCCCGGGCAAAGCGAGCTGTTCGAAGACTGATCAGCGGCATGGCCCGCGCAGGGGCCATCGGTACGGCGGAATTTTGCCGAAAGAAATCACGTTATTGCGCATTCGTCATGGAACCGTTGCCGGGTGTTGCGGGTTTCACTACGGATAGGTTGACGGGCGCAGGGGCCTGGGTTGCTGTCTGGCGCCTGTCAGGCCTGCGTTGTGAACAGGAAAGGGACAATCATGATGCGAGTTGGAATTGCTGCCGTTTTTGCCGCCACATTGGGCCTGTCGGCCTGCAACAACATGTCGCCGAACGAGCGCGCTGTCGTCGGCGGTCTTGCCGGTGCGGCGGCAGGCCTGATAGCGGCCGATGCCCTGCGGGCCAATCCGAACTGGACGATTGTCGGTGCCCTGGGCGGCGCGGCTGCGGGTGCTCTGGTTGCGCGCAACACGGCGACGAATGAATGTGCCTTTGCCGATGGCCGGGGCAACTATCGCGTGCGGCGCTGCTGAGGCGACGGCGCTTCGGGGCGTGCGGCCGAAGCTGCGCGGCGCGCCCATAAGAAATCCGGCGATCCCTGAAACCCGCATGCCGTGGTCCGGCCTGCGGGTTTTCCTGTTCCGGGGCCCTGTTCGGCCAGGCAGCGCGCGCGTTGGATCAGAAAAGGGTCAACTGCCGGTCGTCTGGCCTTTTTGCCCGTGCTGCGCGTGCCGATGTCGCGCCGGGTAGCGCTGGCGTGTCGCGCAAATACCCCGGTGGCGGGCGAAATGCCGTGCAATCCAGCGCCGGCAGCCTGTCGACGAAACCAAGGCGGCGCCGGGCCAGGGCCACCCGTTGGGCGATCAGCGCTGCCTCTGCCCCCCGGCCCCGGAAACGCGTGCCATAATGCGCGTCGTTCGCGGCGCCGCCGCGGGTGGCGCGCACGGCACGCATGACCCGCTCGGCACGCTCGGGCAGATGCTGCGCCAGCCAGTCCTGAAACAGGGGTGCCACCTCCAGCGGCAGGCGCAACAGGCTCCACCATGCGGCCTGCGCACCGGCCTCGCGCGCCGCCTGCATCACCCGTTCTATTTCATGATCGGTCAGGCCGGGGATGACGGGCGCCAGCATCAGCCGCACCGGAATGCCCGCCTTGCGCAGCGCGGCAATGGTCTGAAGCCGTCGCGCCGGGGCGGGCGCGCGTGGCTCCATCCGGCGTGCCAGCGCGGCATCCAGCGTGGTGATGGAGATGCCAACCTCGGCCAGACCCGTTGCCGCCATCTCGGCCAGCAGATCGATATCGCGTTCAATCAAGGTGCCTCGGGTGGTGATCGTCACCGGGTGGTGCCAGTCACGCAACACCGTCAGAACGGCGCGCGTGATGCCATGCTGCGCCTCGATAGGCTGCCACGGGTCGGTGTTGGACCCCAGCGCCAGCGGCGCCACACGATACCCGCGGCGCCCCAGGTCGCGGGCCAGGACTGCCGGCGCATCCGGGCGGGCCAGCAGACGGGTTTCAAAGTCCAGCCCGGGCGAGAGGCCAAGATACGCATGGCTGGGGCGCGCATAGCAATAGATGCACCCATGTTCACACCCGCGATAGGGGTTCAGCGCCCTGTCGAAGCCCAGATCGGGCGAGCGGTTCCAGCTGATGGCGCTGCGTGGGCGCTCGATGCTGACCTCGCGCCTGATGCTGCGCGTGTCCTCGGGCAGTTCCCAGCCGTCGGCAGCCCATTCGTGTGTCAGGCGGTCATGGCGCGGGGCGGGTTGGGCGATGGTGCCACGCCCCGGTGCCCGGCGATGCGGGTCAGGGAGCGGCAGCGGGCGAGAGGGGCGGATCGGCGACATGGGCAAAGCGTGAACGAGAGGGGAACATTTGTCAATCCGGCGACATGCGCAAAGGCCCGCTGTCGCCTTTCATCCGGTGCATGTCGGAAAGGGAACAGTGCGGCCTGCACAGATGGCCCATCCACGCGGGCAGAACCTTTTTCAGGGAATGGCACCATGGCCGACGAAGACGAAATCATCCTGTCCGAACTCGATGACGAAGCGCTTGTCCAGCAGATGATGGACGATCTTTATGACGGGATGCGGGAAGAGATCGAAGAGGCGGTCGCGATCCTGCTTGAGCGCGGCTGGACCCCCTATGACATTCTTACCAAGGCGCTGGTGGCGGGCATGACCATCGTCGGCCATGACTTTCGCGACGGGATCCTGTTCGTGCCCGAGGTGCTGTTGGCCGCCAATGCAATGAAGGGCGGCATGGCGATCCTGAAGCCCCTGCTGGTGGAAACGGGTGCGCCGCGGATGGGCAAGATGGTGATCGGTACGGTCAAGGGCGATATCCACGACATCGGCAAGAATCTCGTGGCCATGATGATGGAGGGCGCGGGCTTCGAGGTGATCGATCTGGGGATCAACAATGCGGTTGAGAAATACCTGGACGCGCTGGAAGCCGAACAGCCTGACATTCTGGGCATGTCTGCACTGCTGACAACAACGATGCCTTACATGAAGGTGGTGATCGACACGATGGTCGCGCAGGGCATCCGTGACGACTACATCGTGCTGGTGGGCGGCGCGCCGCTGAACGAGGAATTCGGCCGCGCGATCGGCGCAGATGCCTATTGCCGCGATGCTGCCGTTGCTGTGGAAACGGCCAAGCAATTCGTTGCGCGCCGGCACAACCAGATGACCGCCTGAACGGCACTTGCAAGGCTTTTGAAGCAAAAGCCTTGCAAGTGCCTTTCTCAAGGCACTTGTGCCCGGCCTCGGGCCGGGCAGGCAGGGCCGCAGCCTTGCGCGAAGTCTGCAACGGCAGGGCCGGGCCGCCTCCGGGCCCGCGCTACCGTTGGCGTGGTGGCGGCCCGATCGCGTTGGTCTTTTGTCGGGCTGTGGCACCCTTGCCGCGCCTTCTGGCCCCGCTGCGGGGCTGATGGGCCAAGCCGCGTTGCCGCGTTTCGCTCAACTTCAGCGTGTCGGGAACCTCGGCCAGTCGCCATTCTCCTGGTTGCAGCGCGTCCAGCGTCCAGTCCCCTATCCGCCAGCGCACCAGGCGCAGGGTCGGATGGCCAATGGCGGCGGTCATGCGACGCACCTGGCGGTTGCGGCCTTCGGTGATGGTGATTTCCATCCAGCAATCGGGCACGTTCCTTCGAAAGCGCACCGGGGGGTCACGCAGCCAGAGAGTGGGCGGGTCTATGCGCCGAACCCCCGCAGGCAATGTGGCCCCATCGTTCAGCATGATACCGGCGCGGAGGCGGTCCAGTGCCGTTGCGTCCGGCAACCCCTCGACCTGCACGAGATAGGTTTTCGGCAACTTGCAGGCGGGATCGGTGATGCGCGCCTGCAGCGCCCCATCGCCGGTCAGGACCAGCAAGCCCTCGCTGTCCCGGTCCAGCCGTCCGGCGGGATAGACGCCCGGCAGGTCGAGTACTGCCGAGAGGGTGAGGCGGCTGCCATCGGTCGATCGGTCGGTGAATTGCGACAGCATGCCATAGGGTTTGTTCAGCAAGACGACGCGTGCGCGTTCGTCCCTTTTGCCGGTCATGTCTTTGCGCGCTGCCATGCCCTTGCCTACGCCCTGCCATGGCGCGGAGCAAGCCTGTCTTGATAATAGAGGTTACCTATCAAACAACGAATATCTCATATTGATTCCCGTATGAATTCAGCGTTCATGCCGCAAAGACAACGGGAACGCCTGACATGACACCCTCTTCGCCGCCCGCCTCCGAGATCGCCGCGGACGAGATCGCCGCGATCATCAAGGCCCATCTGGACATCGACGGGCCGTTGCTGCCCATTCTGCATGCATTGCAGGCGGCTTTTGGCCATGTTCCGCCATCGGCGCATGCCTCGCTGGCGCAGGCGCTGAACATTACGCGCGCCGAATTGCATGGGGTAATCAGCTTTTATCACGATTTCCGCGCAGCGCCTGCCGGGCGCCAGGTGCTGAAGATCTGCCGGGCAGAGGCCTGTCAGGCAGTGGGGAGCACGGCGCTGGCCGCACGGACACTGGGGCGTCTGGGGCTGGACTGGCATGGCACCACGGCCAATGGCGCGCTGACGGTTGAGCCGGTTTATTGCCTGGGGTTGTGCGCCTGTGGCCCGGCGGTGATGATTGGCGACCGGGTTGTGGGCCGGGTGGATGATGCGCGGATGGATGCGCTGCTGGCAGAGGCGGGCGCATGAGCGGGTGCATGACACTCTGGGTGCCGATGGACAGTGCGGCAAAGGCATTGGGTGCCGACGACGTGGTTGCCGCTATTGCGGCCGAGGCTGCACAGCGTGGCGTGGCGGTCACGATCCGGCGTAACGGCACACGCGGCATGATCTGGCTCGAACCATTGGTCGAGATGGAGATAGACGGCATCCGACACGGATTTGGCCCCATGACGCCCGCAGATGTGCCGACGCTCTTTGATGACGCGGCCAGGCATCCGCTGGCGCTGGGCCCCGTCGACGATCTGGACTGGATGCGCCGCCAGACGCGGCTGACCTTTGCGCGCTGCGGCGTGATCGAACCACTGTTGCTGGCCGATTACCAGGCCCATGGCGGGCTTCTCGGCCTGAAGCGCGCGCTGGAGATGACCGGCGCCGAGGTAGTGGCCGAGATCACGGCATCGGGCCTGCGGGGGCGGGGCGGCGCGGGCTTTCCCACCGGGGTAAAGTGGCAGACGGTGCATGACGCGCCGGGGACCTGCAAGTATATCGTCTGCAATGCCGATGAAGGCGATAGCGGAACCTTTGCCGATCGCATGATCATGGAAGGCGATCCCTTCAGCCTTGTCGAGGGAATGGCCATTGCGGGCCTCGGTGTCGGGGCGGCCAAAGGTTTTGTCTATCTGCGGTCGGAATATCCCGATGCGATCCGCGTGATGCGCGAGGCGGTCCGGATTGCCCGTGCCGAAGGACTGCTTGGTGACAGTGTCCTGGGCTCGGATCGGGCCTTCGATATCGACATTCGTGTGGGGGCGGGGGCCTATGTCTGCGGCGAGGAGACATCGCTTCTCAATTCTCTCGAAGGAAAGCGCGGCGTGGTGCGCGCCAAGCCGCCGTTGCCGGCACTCGCCGGGCTCTTCGGGCGGCCCACTGTGGTGAACAATGTGATTTCGCTGGCCACCGTGCCGGTGATTCTTGAACGCGGTGCACAACACTACGCCGATTTCGGACTGGGCCGGTCGCGCGGCACTGTGACATTGCAGATCGCGGGCAATGTCAAACGCGGCGGGTTGTTCGAGACAGCTTTCGGCATCAGCCTGGGCGCGGTGGTCGACGATCTGGCTGGCGGCACGGCCAGTGGGCGGCCGGTAAAGGCGGTGCAGGTGGGCGGCCCGCTGGGTGCCTATATGCCGCGCGAAAAATTCGACACGGCGCTGGGATACGAGGAATTCGACGCGGTCGGCGGGTTGGTGGGTCATGCCGGGATCGTGGTTTTCGATGACAGCGCCGACATGCTGGCGATGGCCCGTTTTGCAATGGAGTTCTGCGCGGTTGAAAGCTGTGGCAAATGCACCCCCTGTCGGATCGGCGCAGTGCGCGGCGTCGAAACCATCGACCGGATCGCCGGGGGCGACGATGCGGCGATCCCGCTGCTGACCGATCTGTGCGAGACGATGAAGGACGGCTCGCTTTGCGCGTTGGGCGGGTTCACGCCCTATCCGGTGATGTCGGCGCTGACCCATTTCCCGGAAGATTTCCAGCGCCGGCACGAAGCGGCGGAATGACCGATCCGCGCGCACACCAAAAGCCTTTGAAAGGCTTTTGCAAATTCCTTTCGAAAGGAATTTGCGCCCTGTTTCATGCCGCGTTGCGCGCGGCGACTGCCCATTCGGAGGCAACCCCATGAAAGACTTCATCATCCCCTTTGACGACCGCGACATGGGCACCCCGGCCCAGGTCGGCGCCCCGGTCAGCCTGACCATCGACGGCATCGCCGTGACGGTGCCCGAGGGCACCTCGGTCATGCGCGCCGCCGCCGAGGCAGGCATCCAGGTGCCGAAGCTTTGCGCGACCGACTCGGTCGAGGCTTTCGGGTCCTGCCGGCTGTGTGTGGTGGAGATCGAGGGGCGGCGCGGCACGCCGGCTTCCTGCACCACGCCCGTCGCGCCCGGCATGGTCGTGCGCACCCAGAACGACAAGCTGCGCAAGCTGCGGCGCGGGGTGATGGAACTCTACATTTCCGACCACCCGCTGGATTGCCTGACCTGCGCGGCCAATGGCGATTGCGAATTGCAGGACATGGCCGGCGCCGTGGGCCTGCGTGACGTCCGCTATCAGGCGCCCGAAAGCGGCGGACTGGCCAACCACTTCAGCCCCCGTGACACCTCCGGCCAGGCCAACCCGCAGTATATCCCGAAAGACACTTCCAACCCCTATTTCACCTATGACCCCGCCAAATGCATCGTCTGCTCGCGCTGCGTGCGCGCCTGCGAGGAGGTGCAGGGCACCTTCGCCCTGACGATCGAGGGGCGGGGTTTCGACAGCCGCGTGTCCTTCGGGGCGAAAACCGACAATGCGCTGGCGTCGGATTGTGTCAGTTGCGGCGCCTGCGTGCAGGCCTGCCCCACCGCCACGCTGCAGGAAAAATCGGTGATCGAACTGGGTACGCCCACGCGCGCGGTCATCACCACCTGCGCCTATTGCGGGGTGGGCTGCAGCTTCAAGGCGGAACTGAACGGCGACCAGCTGGTGCGCATGGTGCCCTGGAAGCACGGCAAGGCCAATCGCGGCCATAGCTGCGTCAAGGGCCGTTTCGCCTATGGCTATGCCAGCCACCCCGACCGCATCCTGTCGCCCATGATCCGCGACAGCATCGACCAGCCCTGGCGGCAGGTCGGCTGGGAGGAGGCGCTGGGTTTCGCCGCCGCCCGCCTGCAGGGCATCCAGGCCGAACATGGGCGCAAGTCCATCGGTGTCATCACCTCGTCGCGCTGCACCAACGAGGAAACCTATCTGGTGCAGAAGCTGGCTCGCGCGGTGTTTCGCAACAACAATACCGACACCTGCGCGCGGGTCTGCCATTCGCCCACCGGCTACGGGCTGGGCCAGACTTTCGGCACCTCGGCCGGCACGCAGGATTTCGACAGCGTCGAGCACACCGATGTCGTCATCGTCATCGGCGCCAACCCCACAGACGGCCACCCGGTCTTTGCCAGCCGCCTGAAGAAGCGCCTGCGCCAGGGCGCGCGGCTGATCGTCATCGACCCCCGGCGCATCGACCTGCTGGCCACCGCCCATGCGGCGCCCGGCATTCACCTGCCGCTGAAACCCGGCACCAATGTCGCCGTGCTGTCCTCGCTCGCCCATGTCATCGTCACCGAGGGGCTGGCCGATGACGCCTTCATCGCTGCGCGCTGCGAGGCCGAGGATTTCCACGCCTGGCGCGATTTCATCACCGACCCCCGCCACGCGCCCGAAGTCACCGAGGCCCAGACCGGCGTCCCCGCCGCCGACCTGCGCGCTGCCGCACGCGCCTTTGCCACGGGCGGCAATGGCGCCATCTATTACGGGCTGGGCGTGACCGAGCACAGCCAGGGTTCTACCACCGTCATGGCGATTGCCAACCTCGCCATGCTGACCGGCAATATCGGCCGCCCCGGCGTGGGCGTGAACCCGCTGCGGGGCCAGAACAATGTGCAGGGCGCCTGCGACATGGGCAGCTTTCCGCATGAACTGCCGGGCTACCGCCATGTGAAACACGCCGACGCAAGGGCGATCTACGAAACCCTCTGGGGCGTCGAAATCGACCCCGAACCCGGCCTGCGCATCCCCAACATGCTGGATGCCGCTGTCGATGGCCGCTTCAGGGGCATCTACATCCAGGGCGAGGATATCCTGCAATCCGACCCCGACACCAGGCATGTGGCTGCCGGGCTGGCGGCGATGGATTGCGTCATCGTCCATGACCTGTTCCTGACCGAGACCGCAAACTATGCCCATGTCTTTCTGCCCGGCTCGACCTTCCTGGAAAAGGACGGAACCTTCACTAACGCCGAGCGTCGCATCAACCGCGTGCGCCGGGTGATGGCACCGCGCAACGGCTACGAGGACTGGGAGATCACCCAGATGCTGGCCAATGCCATGGGCGCAGGCTGGCACTACACCCACCCGGCCCAGATCATGCAGGAAATCGCCGCCACCACGCCCAGTTTCGCCGGTGTCGATTACGCCCTGCTGGAGGAGAAGGGTTCGGTGCAATGGCCGGTGAACGATGCCGCGCCAGAGGGCACGCCGCTGATGCATGTCGATGGTTTCATGCGCGGCAAGGGCCGGTTCATGGTCACCGAATACGTGCCGACAGATGAACGCACCGGCCCGCGCTTTCCGCTGTTGCTGACCACGGGGCGGATCCTGTCGCAATACAATGTCGGCGCGCAGCCGCGGCGTCCGGCGAATGTGGTCTGGCATCAGGAGGATATGCTGGAAATTCACCCCCATGACGCCGAAGTGCGTGGCATCAACGACGGGGATTGGGTGCGCCTGGCCTCGCGCGCGGGGGAAACCACTTTGCGGGCACAATTGACCGACAGGGTCAGCCCGGGTGTTGTGTATACCACGTTCCATCATCCAGGCACGCAGGCCAATGTGGTGACAACCGACCATTCCGACTGGGCCACCAACTGCCCGGAATACAAGGTGACGGCAGTGCAGGTGGCGTTGTCGAACGGTCCCAGTGACTGGCAGGAAGACTATATCGACCTGGCCGCCCGCGCCCGGCGTATCCTGCCTGCGGCGGAATAGGCCGATGCGCCGGCTTCCGCCTGATACACCGCTTTTCCCGCCGACGCGCAGCCTGCCCGGCATTGCGTGGCGCGCGGGCAGCCGCGCCGACATGCATCGTGCCCTGCCCGAAGAGGTGCCGGTTGCCGTGGTTGTCGATGGCAGTACCTTGGCAGTGATGATGGCCAGCCCGGGCGATATCGAGGATTTCGCGATCGGCTTTGCCCTGGGCGAGGGGGTTGTGGCCAGCCATGACGAGATCACGGGGTTCGAGGCCGTGACCCATGAACAGGGGATCGAGGCCAGGATATGGCTGCGCGCGGGCCGGGCGGCGGAACTGGCAGCGCGGCGGCGTTTCATGGCCGGCCCGGTTGGCTGCGGATTGTGCGGTATCGACAGCCTGGAGGCCGCGATGCGCCCGCTGCCGTCGGTTGCGGCGAATGATCTGCGGCTGGGCGCTGCCGAACTGGCCCGCGCCACCGAGGCGCTGCGCGCCGCCCAGCCCCTGCACGCCCGCACCCAGGGCACCCATGCTGCGGGTTTTCTGCGGCCGGGCATGGGGCTGCTGCTTGCGCGCGAGGATGTGGGGCGACACAACGCGCTGGACAAGCTGATCGGCGCCATGGCGCGGCAAGGCATCAGCGCGGGGCAGGGGGTTTTCGTGATGACCTCGCGCCTGTCGGTCGAACTGGTGCAAAAGGCCGCCGTGGCTGGATGCTCCATGCTGATTGCCGTATCGGCCCCCACCGCACACGCGCTGCGCCTGGCCGAACAGGCAGGCATGACGCTGGCCGGCTTTGCCCGCGATGGCGGTTTTGTCGCCTATGCACGCCCTGACCGTATCGATTTCGAGGTTTCCGATGTCGCCTGAAAAAATGATTCGCATGGCGAACCAGATCGCCACCTTCTTTCACAGCCAGCCCGGCGATGACGGGGCGGCGCGCGTGGCCGGGCATCTGCGTGATTACTGGGAGCCGGGCATGCGCGCGCAGCTCAAGGACCATGTCGCCAGGGGCGGCGCCGGGCTGGACGCGCTGGTGATCGACGCCGCACGCCAGCTTTGACCCCTTTTCCCCGCCCCCTTGCCTGCAGGGCGCAGGCATGGGAAAGCCCCTGACAGGGCAAACCCACTGGGCGAGGGGGCAGGCGCCAGGCATGGCGGGCACGGGCGGCATTCAGCTTGACAACATTTCACTAAGCCGCGCCGGACGTCCGGTGCTGGCGCCGACGACGCTGCGCCTGGATGAACAGCGTATCGGCATCGTCGGGCGAAACGGGTCGGGCAAGTCCAGCCTTTTGCGGGTCATCGCCGGGCTGCAGGCGCCCGATCAGGGGCGGGTCAGCGTTGCCGGCACCGACATGCAGGGTGACCGGAAGACGGCAATCCGCCGGCTGGGCATCCTGTTTCAGAACCCCGATCATCAGATCATCTTTCCCACCGTTGACGAGGAAATCGCCTTTGGCATCCGCCAGCTGGGGGCATCGCGGGCCGAGGCGCGCACGCGCGCCCGCGCGGTGCTGGAGGCCCACGGGCGGGCCGATTGGGCGGAACGGTCGACGCAGGCGCTGTCTCAGGGGCAGCGTCATTACCTGTGCCTGATGGCCGTTCTGGCAATGCAACCGGCCGTGATCTTGCTGGACGAGCCGTTCAGCGGGCTGGACATTCCGACCACCCTGCATCTGCATCGGGCACTTGATGCTCTGGATCAACAGGTGGTGCTGGTCAGTCATGATCCCGCGCAGATCGCCCGGTTCGACCGGGTGATCTGGCTGGAGGGCGGCCGGATCGAGGCCGATGGCCCGGCGGATGCGGTGCTGCCCGAATTCTCGCAGCGGATGCAGGCGCTGGGTGCGCAAACACCATGCTGGCCCTGACGCTTGAACAGCGCAGCTGGCTGCATGCCGTGCCAGCGGGCGCCAAGATGGCTGCGGTGGCGCTGGCTGTGGTGCTGGTGGTGCCGGTGACCGACCCTGCGGTGATTGGCGCGATGGTGCTGGGTGTGGCGGCGCTCTATGGCAGCGCGGGCGCCATGGCCCTGCGCGCCGGGCTGCGCCTGTTGCGCCCGTTGGTGCTGATGCTGGCCATCATCATGGCCTGGCATCTGCTGATGGGCGAGGCGCGCCTGGGGCTGGTGATCTGTCTGCGCATTCTGGGGCTGGTGGCGCTGGCCAATCTGGTGACGCTGACCACCCGGCTGGATGACATGATGGCGGTGCTGGAATGGCTGATGGCGCCGCTGACCCGGCTTGGCCTGCCCACGGGGCGGCTGGCGCTGGCCGTGGCGCTGGCCATTCGCACGATCCCGGCGCTGAGCCTGAAGGCCGACGCCCTGCGCGAGGCCTGGCGCGCCCGCGCCACGCGCCGGCCCGGCCCGCAACTGGCGTTCCCGCTGGTGCTCTTGGCCCTTGACGACGCAACCCATGTGGCCGAAGCCTTGCGCGCACGCGGCGGACTGGCCGCAACCGAGACGACCAAGCAAAAAAGGAACTGACCATGGAACGTTCGTTTGTCTTTGTCGCGCTTTTTGCGGCGCTTATCGCCGTATTGGGCCTGGTGCCCAGTTTCATGTTGATTACCGGCGTGCCGATTTCGGCGCAAAGTCTGGGTGTCATGCTGGCCGGTGCCGTGCTGGGCGCGCGGCGCGGGGCGCTGGCGGTGTTGTTGCTGTTGCTGCTTGTGGCGCTGGGTCTGCCGTTGCTGGCGGGCGGGCGCGGCGGGCTGGGCGTGTTCGTGGGCCCCACGGCCGGTTTTCTGGTCGGCTTTCCGGTGGCGGCCTTTGTTACCGGCTGGATCACCGAGCGGTGGCGCAGCATGGATCTGGCGCTGGTGGCCGGTGTCGCGGCGCTGGTCGGGGGGGTGCTGGTGCTGTACGCCTTTGGCGTGGCCGGCATGGTACTGGCGGCGGGGTTGAGCCCGGTTCAGGCGCTGACGGCCCTGTCGGCATTCATTCCGGGTGACATCATCAAGGCCGCGATTGCCGGGGTGGTGACCCGCGCCATCTGGCAAGCCCGCCCCGATGCGGTGCTGAGCCGCGCGCACTGACACCGGCCGCCGGCCGGAACGAAGAAGGGACGCGCACCGCGCGTCCCTTTTTTCGTCCGGCGCATCCCTTGCGCGGGGGGGGGCGTGTCAGGCTTCCTGACGCTCGCGGAAGCTCAGTTCGCGGATCAGGGCCTTTGCGGCCAGGGTCATGCCGGATTCCTGCAACTCTTCGATCCGGCGCTTGATTTCCTCGTTGGTCATGCTCATGG
>JAFIED010000197.1 GCA_020832805.1 Pararhodobacter sp. | reverse complement strand
TTTGGGGGGGGCCCCGGCAAATTCACAGCCCCCGGGCCCCGCGCCATAATGTCTGCCCGACCCAACCGGTGGCGACTGTCATCAGCCGCCAGGGCAGCCGCCACTATGGGCCCATGCGCTGGGGCCTGATCCCGCGCTGGTACAAGCACCCCACCGATGGCCCGCTGCTGTTCAACGCGCGCAGCGAAACCCTTGCCGACAAACCCGCCTTTGCCGAAGCCGCGCGCCAGCGGCGCTGCCTTGTCCCGGCCTCCGGGTTTTTCGAATGGACGAAAGAGGGCGACAACCGCCTGCCCTGGTTCATCGCCCGCACCGACGGCGCGCCCCTGGTGATGGCCGGCGTCTGGCAGGTGTGGCAGGGCCCTCAGGGCGCGCGCGTGGCCAGTTGCGCCATCGTCACCTGCCCCGCCACCGATGAAATCGCCCATCTGCACGACCGCATGCCCGTGATCCTGGCGCCCGATGACTGGTCCCTCTGGCTGGGCGAGGCCGGCCACGGCGCCGCGCGCCTGATGCGCCCGACACCCCGGGGCACGCTGACCTGCCACCGTGTCGATACGGCCGTCAATTCGAACCGCGCAGAGGGGCCGGAACTGATCGCGCCGATACCGGCGCGTTAACAGCCGTGAAATTCCGGTGACAACGGGTATTGCCGCTTGCCTGCCCCGTCGCTTTCGGGCTTCATCGGACAGCGCGGACAAGAGGCACCCCTGATGGTGGACACCAGCACATCCAGCCCCGGCCAGAAATCGCCAGGCAACTCGAAACGCATCTGGGGCTGGTGGTGGTTCGACTGGGCCAACCAGCCTTACAACACGCTGCTGCTGACCTTCATCTTTGCCCCGTACTTTGCCGCCTCGGTGGCCCCGGACCCCGTGACCGGTCAGGCGATGTGGGGGTGGATGAACTTTGCCGCGGGCATGCTGATCGCCGTCTTCGCGCCCATATTCGGCGCCATCGCCGATAACACCGGGCCCAAGAAACCGTGGATAGGGTTCTGGTCGCTGCTGTATGTCGTCGGCGCCTGGGCGCTCTGGTGGGCCGTACCGGGGGCTGATCACAGCACGATGATCTGGGTGCTGGTCGCCTTTGGAATTGGCATGGTGGGGCTGGAATACGGGATCGTCTTTACCAATGCCATTCTGCCAACGCTGGGCGACCGCAACGAGATCGGCCGCATTTCAGGCTCTGGCTGGGCCTTTGGCTATGCCGGCGGGCTGGCCGCGCTGCTGGTGATGCTGCTGTTTCTGGCCGAGAACGAGACCGTCACCACGCTGATCGGCATCGAACCCCTGTTCGGCCTGGACCCCGAGGCGCGCGAGGGCACCCGGTCTGTCGGGCCGGTCACGGCGCTATGGTACATGGTGTTCGTCATCCCGTTCTTTCTGTGGGTCAAGGAACCCCCTGTCTCGGGCGTGCGCATCAAGGAAGCGGTGCGCAAGGGCATGTCCGATCTGGGCCGGACGCTGAAGCGGTTGCCAAAGCACTCCAGCCTGCTCTCCTATCTGATCTCATAGACCTTTTACCGCGCCGGGCTGAACGGCATCTACGCCTTTGGCGGCATCTATGCGGCGGGCGTGCTGGGCTGGTCCATCATACAGATCGGTGTGTTTGGTGTCCTGGCGGCGACCATCGGTGCACTGGGCTGCTGGGTCGGTGGGCGCGCCGACCGGCGCTTTGGACCAAAGCCCGTGATCGTGACCTGCATCCTGGTGCTGATCGTGGTGTGTTGCATCATCGTATCGACCGACCGCACCATGGTGCTGTTCGTGCCATTGGCCGAGGTTTCGCGGATCGAGGACGGGCTGGGCCTGCCCGATCTGGTGTTCTACATCTGCGGTGGGCTGATCGGTGCAGCGGGCGGCGCGGTACAGGCCTCGTCACGCACCATGATGGTACGCCAGGCCAACCCCGAACGCATGACCGAGGCCTTTGGCCTGTATGCCCTGTCCGGCAAGGCCCTGTCGTTCATGGCGCCGGGGCTGATTGCGCTGGCAACCACGCTGACCGCAAGCCAGCGCCTGGGTGTGACACCCCTGATCCTGCTTTTCGCCATAGGGCTGGTTCTGCTACTCTGGGTCAAACCGGAAGGAGAGCCCGAACAGGCATGGGACATCGAGAACGCACCCCGTTGATACGCATCGTCGTCCTGACCTTGGCGCTGTCGGTCACGGCCACTGCCCCGGCCATGGCGCAGAGCCTGGCCAACCAGCTGTTCGGCGCGCATGCGCTGCCATCGCTGGCACGCCCGCAGGCCTATGGCTCGTACGCCCGCGGCTGCGCCGACGGGCTGGTCGCCCTGCCCGAAAGCGGCCCCACCTGGCAGGCGATGCGGCTGTCGCGCAACCGGATGTGGGGCCATCCGGAGATGATCGCCTATCTGCAGGATCTGTCGCGCGAGGCAGTGCGGATAGGCTGGCGCGGCCTGTACATCGGCGACATCAGCCAACCGCGCGGCGGGCCGATGACATCGGGCCATGCCAGCCACCAGATCGGGCTGGATGCCGATATATGGATGCTGCCGCCCGGGCGGCTGGATCTGAGCCGGGCCGAGCGGGAATCGCTGAGTTCGATCTCTGTGCGCACGGCAGACCAGCGCAATATCAACGCCAACTGGACAGCACAACATCACGCCTTGCTGCGCGCCGCAGCCTCTGACCCGCGCGTTGACCGCATCTTTGTGGCCGCCGCCGTGAAGATCGAGATGTGCCGGACCGCCACCCCCGCCGATACGCCATGGCTGCAGCGCATCCGCCCCGCACCAGGGCACAATTTTCATTTCCACGTGCGCCTGCGCTGCCCCCGTGATTCACGCAACTGCGAGACACAGACCCCCACGGTGGCCGAACTGTCGAATGGCGGCAACGGATGCGACGATACCCTGATGTGGTGGGTCACCGATTTCCTGGACCCGCCGCCACGCACCGAGCGCGAACCGGCACCCCGCCGACGCCACCCGCGCGAGTTCACCCTGGCCGATCTGCCGGACCAATGCAGCAGGGTCGTCAGCAGCCAGTAAAGCCTGCCCGCCCTGCCGCCCTTTGTGCAGGGGGCGCAAGGTTATGCCCAGCCGCCACCGGCACAAGGCGACGCCAGACACGGCTTGACCGGTTCCAACAAAAACGGGGGGCAAGGCCCCCCGTTGATTGGAGTCAGGACAATGGCTTCAGCGGGCCGCGGCGACTGCCCGGCGGGTCATCACGCCAACCAGATGCGCACGATACTCCGGCGTGCCATGCAGATCACCAATCATGCCCTCTGCCGGCGCCTTCAGCCCGGCCACCGCCTCAGGCCGGAAATCGGCTGACAGCGCGGCCTCGGCCTCGCTCCAGCGGAATACCCCCCCTTCGGATGCGCCGGTGATCGCCACCCGCACACCGTCGGCGAACTGCGCGACATAGGCTGCGGTCAGCGCAAAACGCGAGGCGGGCTGCTGGAACTTGGCATAGGCAGCGCGCTGCGGGATGGGAAAGTGCACTGCCGTGATGATTTCACCCTCTTCCAGCACGGTGGTGAACATGCCGGCGAAAAAGTCGTCTGCAGCGATCTTGCGCCGGTTGGTCGCCACCGTCGCGCCCGAACCCAGCACCGCGGCCGGATAACAGGCCGAGGGGTCGTTGTTGGCCAGCGAACCCCCGATGGTGCCCAGGTTGCGCACCGCCGGATCACCGATCTGCCCGGCCAGCGCCGCCAGACCGGGATAATCGGCTGCAGCCTCGGTGGTGACGCGGGCATGGGTCGTAGCCGCGCCCACCACCAGCGTGTCACCCTCGCGGCGGACACCCTGCAATTCGGGAATGGCACGCAGGCTGACCAGCTTTTCCGGAGCGTTCAGCCGCTGTTTCATCGAGGCCAGCAAGGTCTGCCCACCCGACAGCGGCTGCGCCCCCTCATCGGCCAGGGCGGCCACGGCCTCGTCCAGAGACGACGGTTTGACGAAATCGAATGCATACATGCTAACGCTCCCTCAGTTCTGCATCGCCGCCCAGACGCGCGACGGCGTCACCGGCATGTCGATATGGCGTACATGGGTAAGACCGCCACGATGCATGGCATCGATCACGGCATTGACCACCGCGGGCGGGCTGCCAATGGCGCCGGCCTCGCCGCAGCCCTTGGCCCCCAGCGGATTATGGGTGCAGTGGGTGAACTGGCTGTGATCGACCGTGAATGACGGCACGTCATCGGCACGCGGCATGGTGTAATCCATGAACGAACCGCTCAGCAGCTGCCCATTCTCGTCATAGACGCAGTTTTCGGTCATTGCCTGGCCGATTCCCTGTGCCAATCCGCCATGCACCTGCCCCTCGACGATCATGGGGTTGATGACAACACCGAAATCATCGGCTGCGGTGAAGTTGACGATATCGACCTTGCCGGTTTCGGGGTCTACCTCGACCTCGCAGATATAGCAGCCAGAGGGGAAGGTGAAGTTGTTGGGATCATAGAAAGACGTCTCTTCCAGACCCGGCTCCAGATCTTCCAGCGGATAGTTGTGGGGCACATAGGCCGCCAGCGTGACCGCGGCCCATTCCACCGATTTGTCGGTACCCGCGACCGAGAACTTGCCATCCTTCAGCTCGATATCCTCTGGCGAGGCTTCCAGCAGATGGGCGGCAATCTTCTTGGCCTTGTCGATGATCTTGTTGGTGGCCTTGACCAGCGCCGAGCCCCCCACCGCGATAGAGCGCGACCCATAGGTGCCCATGCCCATCGGCGTGTTGGCGGTATCACCATGCACCAGGTCGATCTGGCTGGCATCGATACCGATCATGTCGGCCACGATTTGCGGAAACGATGTCTCGTGGCCCTGACCATGGCTGTGGCAGCCAGTCAGCACAGAGATCGACCCGGTGGCATTCACCCGCACCGTTGCCGTTTCATAGAGGCCGGCACGCGCACCCAGCTGCCCCACCAGATTGGACGGTGCAATGCCGCACGCCTCGATGTACTGCGACATGCCGATCCCGCGCAACTTGCCGCGGGATGCGGCTTCGGCCACGCGCTTGTCGATATTGGCGTAGTCAGACAACTGCAGCGCCTTGTCCAGCGTCGCGTCGAAATTGCCGGAATCATATTCCAGCGCCACCGGGGTCTGGTACGGGAACTGGTCAGGCTTGATGAAGTTCTTCCGCCGCAGTTCCACGGGGTCGACACCCAGTTCGCGCGCGGCCTGGTCGATCACCCGTTCCAGCTGGAACGTGGCCTCGGGCCGGCCGGCCCCGCGATAGGCATCGACGGCAACGGTATTGGTGAACACGGCCCGCACGTTGACATAAACCAGCGGCGTCTTGTACGGCCCGGCCATCAGGGTGCCGTGCAGCCAGGTGGGGATCGACGGCGCAAAGGTCGACAGATAGGCCCCCATGTTGGCCAGTGTGGTTGACCGGATCGCCGTGAAATTGTGATCGGCATCAAGCGCCAGCTCGATCCTGGAGATGTGATCACGCGCATGGGCGTCCGACAGGAATGCCTCTGACCGGGTCGAAGCCCATTTCACCGGGCGTTTCAGCCACTTGGCGGCCTGTGTGCAGAATGCCTCTTCGGCATAATGATAAATCTTTGACCCGAAGCCGCCGCCCACATCCGGCGCCACCACGCGCAGCTTGTGCTCGGGCAGGGACAGGACGAAGGCGCCCATCAGCAGCCGGATGACATGCGGGTTCTGGCTGGTGGTGTACAGCGTGTGCTGATCATTCCAGGGGTCGTAATCACCGATGGCAACGCGGGTTTCCATCGGGTTGGCACACAGCCGGTTGTTCACCAGGTCAACGCTGACCACATGCGCGGCCCTGGCAAAGGCCTCGTCGACCGCTTCGCGGTTCTCCTCGACGAAACCCCAGTCATAACAAAGGTTCGAGGTCAGGTCGTCATGCACCTTGACCGACCCGTCCTCCAGCGCCTTGGCCATGTCGATGACCGCCGGCAACTCCTCGATATCCACCTCGATCGCCTCGGCGGCATCGCGGGCCTGTTCCAGCGTCTCGGCAACGATGCCGCAGATCGGGTCGCCCACATGGCGCACCTTGCCCTCTGCCAGAATCGGATGCTTGGGTTCCTGCATCGGCTGACCGAAGCGGTCGGTGACCTGCCAGCCGCAGGGCAGCCCCCCGGCCGCCGAGAAATCGGCGGCGGTGAAGATGCGGATCACACCGGGCATGGCCTCGGCCGCCGATGTATCGATGCCCTTGATCCGGCCATGCGCCACATCGCTGCGCAGGAAATGCACATAGGCCTGACCGCGCAAGTTGATGTCATCGGTATACCGCCCGTTTCCGGTCAGAAACCTGTTGTCCTCGCGCCGCTTGGTGCTTGCGCCGATTCCGCCATCCTTTGGCATGCCTTCCTCCCTGAAATATCGATCTGCGACAGCCGGCATCGGCACGCCGCCTTATGTTTGACAATCGTTCACTTGGTGCCGCCCATTGGCGGCATCGCGCCGCCCTCCAGCGATTCCCAAATCTCGGCAATGTTGCTCAGGACCGTCTCGCGGTCATGCGGCCCGCCGGTGCTGTGGGTCGTCAGCAACACGATCTCCGAGATGTTGTTGCGATAGGGACAGGCGATCTGAACATCGACCGATCCGGGCGGCATGCCAAAGGCATAGGCCGCCCAACTGCCCTGATCCAGTTCAGCCTGCCGCGCATTCGTGCGGTCAGCATAGATCTGCAAGGACTGCACCGCCCGATCCAGGCAGTCCTGATATGGCCCGCCGCTGCCCAGATCGCGGGTCAGAAACCCGTTTGCCGACGCGGTGACCGGCATCAGGGCACAGACAGCGCAAACGATCAACGACCGCATCGGCATCACTCTGCCGCCACGGCACCCAGATCATCGACATTCTGGCCGGATGCGGCCAGCACCGCCTTGACGATGTTGTGATAGCCGGTGCAGCGGCACAGATTGCCCTCAAGATAATGGCGCACCTCGGCCTCGGTCGGCTTGGGGTTCTCGGCCAGCAGGGCAGCGGCCGACATGACCATGCCCGGGGTGCAGAAGCCGCATTGCAGGCCGTGATGGTCCTGAAACGCCTGCTGGATGGTCCCCAGCGAGCCGTCTGCGTTGGCCATGCCCTCGATGGTGGTGACTTCGGCGCCGTCAGCATCCATTGCCAGCATGGTGCAGCTTTTGACGGCCTTGCCATCCACCAGCACCACGCAGGCCCCACATTGCGACGTGTCACAGCCGATATGGGTGCCGGTCATGCCCAGCCCCTCGCGCAGATACTGAACCAGCAGCGTGCGCCCCTCGGCCTCGGCCGAGACGGACTTGCCATTCACCGTCATGCTTACTTGCGTCATCCAAACCTCCCTTGTCGTGGGGTGAGTAAAGCACGCAAATCCTGATCCGCCAATGCCGCATTTCCATTCCCGCATGACATCATTGCAGAATGCACCGGATGATGGATCGGGCGCCCAGCAGCTTGCACTGATCCGACGCGAAAACAGGCACTGACAATCAGCCGGTCTGCCGACGGGGCCGCGGGCGCGAGGGCGCTTCCTTCAGCAACCCGCCCACACCCATCTGCATGATCGTCGCACCATCCACCGGCACACCACAGATCAACCGCTCCATCACCCAGTCAGCGCCGTTCAGCGCGGGCGAACGGGCACAACCGGGCAAGCCAACGACCGGGCAGCCGTGCAGGCTGCCCACGAACAGCAGATTGCCCGGATCGACCGGCATGCCGAAATGCGCCACCGTCCCGCCGGCCTGCCGCACGGCCTGTGGCGCCACATCGCCGATATCCGAGGTGGCCGAACCGGTCAGCACCAGAATCAGGCCGATCTCTTCTTCTTGCCGCGCGGTGGGGGACCGCACCGCAAGATGCAATGCTTTGGCCAGTTCCCGCTCTTGATGGGGTACGCATACCGGCGGGGCCAGCGTTACGCCCAATCGATCCAGCCGCGCGGCGGTCACGCGCCGCCCCTTTGCGCTGGCTCCTCCCTGTGCGCCGCCCCCAGTTTCGCCCCCCCTGTCGCCTGCCCAGTCGCCTGCCGGATTGCCCACGATGGTTTCTATCAGCACCGCGCGGCGAATCACGGGGGGGCAAAGTGCCATCGCGCCGTCCTGTGCCGGCCCGCAGGCCGCGACACAGGCTTGCCGAACCACCGAACCCGGCACGGCATAGGCAATGATCTTTACCGTCGCCACCATCCCGCCCGGCTCCATCCGTTGCCATTCAGGCACAGTGGCCAGGGTGATGGCAGGGTCGGCGGCATTGACCGCATGAACCTGCGGCGCCGAAATACGGGCGACACCTGCCCGCGTGGCCAGCACATTTACCCGCCCGGTGCCAACCGGCTGCAATTCCAGACAGGCCGTGGCCGGGTCCGGCACCAGCGCCTGCGCCAGCGCCATGGCGGCGGCATCCTCGTCCATGTCGCCCGGGTCCAGCCGCGCAACCGTCACCCGCGCCAGCCCGGCGGCCCGCAGGGCGGCAATGTCACTGCCATCCAGCCGCTTGCCCTTGCGCAGCCGCCCCTTTGGCAACGGCTGCGAATGGGCCAGAATCGCGCCCTCGGCCTGATCAAGCGGGACAGGACCGAATCGCATCAGCCTTGCCTGAGAACCTGGGTGATCTGCGCCATGACCGAAACCGCAATCTCGGCCGGGCTGCGCGCGCCGATATCAAGGCCCACGGGGGCATGAATTCTGCCCAGCGCAGCCTGCTGCACCCCGGCGGCGCGCAACCGTTCCAGCCGCTTCGCATGCGTGCGGGTCGATCCGAGACACCCCAGATAGAACGCATCCGAGTTCAGCGCGGCGATGATGGCGGGATCATCCAGCTTTGGGTCATGGGTCAGCGTCACCACTGCCGTGCGCGCATCCAGCCCCTGCGCTGCCAGTGCCTCGTCCGGCCAGTCATGCACGATCACCGCGCCCGGAAAGCGGGCGGACGATCCGAAGGCATCGCGCGGATCGATCAGCACGGGATCGTATCCCGCCAGACGCGCCATCGGCAACAACGCCTGCGCAATATGCACCGCCCCCACCACCATCAAACGCAGCGGCGGGTTGAACACCGCAACAAACTCGCCGCTTTCCTCTGTCCCCGAGCGATCGGCGCGAAAGCGCGCCGCCATGGCCGCATCTTCGGGGCCGATCAGGCGTCGCGCCCAGGTATCCGGATGCACAGCATAGGCCAATGCCCGGCGCGCGCTGCGCGCGGCGGTGATTTCACCCAGCATGGCAGCAGGCAGGGCATTGCCACCCTCGCCCACCGGCTCGACCAGCACGCGAATGGTGCCCCCGCAGGCCAGACCAACGGCAAAGGCGTCTTCGTCACTTACCCCATAGGTCAACAGGCGCGGCTGACCGTCGGCCAGGGCATCCAGTGCCTCGACGATGACGGCGCCCTCGACACATCCGCCGGATACCGAGCCCATCATCTGGCCATCACCAGCGATTGCCAACTGGCTGCCCGGTTGCCGCGGTGCCGACCCCCAGGTCTGGATTACCGTCGCCAAGGCCGCGCCGCGCCCTGCGCGATGCCAGTCCAAAGCGATTTCTGGTATGGTGTCATGGTCCATGCCGGGCCCTCCCCTTGCGGTGTGATTATGAAGCGTGAAAGGCGGCGATGCCAGCGGGCGGCGGGGCAACCAGGGTAAAAAACCGCAACATGCGATCTGCCATGATCTCTCTGCCCCTGCGCGACACGCTTGCATCGACCGGGTCGATCTGCAACGCATTCCGGGCAGATCATGCCATGCCGAACAGAATGCCCGTAAAGACAGGGGCGCCCCATGCCAGCACAGCCCCCGCTTTCCACCCCTCTTGCCGGATTGACCGGCGCCAGTGCCAGCGCACCGGTCTTCTGGCCGGTGCGGTTGCGGCAGGCCATTGCGGTACCCGGCCTGCCAGGCATCGTGCTGGGGCTTGTTGTATTGACCGCGCTGCTGGCCATCGACCATCCTGGCGGTGTGGGCGGCGTTTGGTCAGCGCCACAAGCCCTGCCCCTGGGAAGGGCGCTTTTCTTTGCCTTGTCACTGGCGCTGTTGCTGGAATTTGCGGCCCACATTCCGCTGGCCGCCCAGCGCGATCTGGACACCCTTGCAGGTGAACTGACCCTTTCGCCGGATGATCGCGCGCCACTGCGAACCGCCCTTGTCCGGCAGGAAGCCGGTATCAGCATGGTCTATGCGGCGGTCGGCGCTGCTATCGGCCTGGGGCATGCCTGGGCAGGTGTCGGGCTGGGTGAGGCGCCGGGCGCGGCGCTCGGCACGGTGCTGTTGTGGATGCTGATGATGCAAACAGGCGTGCAATTGGTCAGCAATGCGAGGCTTTTCGCGGCCATCGGCGCCAAAGCCACGCGCCCGGACCCGCTGGCACCTGAACGGCTGTATCCCTTCGTGCGCGCCGCATTGCGCCCCATGCTGCTGATCATGAGCCTGCTGGCGGCCTATCCGCTGATGCTGCTGGCGACGCCGGGCTGGCGCGCCGACACCCTGATCGGACCACTGGCAACGCTGGCCCTGGCGCTGGCCGCGGTCTGGCTGCCGTTGCACGGCCTGGCGGGGGGCATGCGACGCGCGCGTGACGCAGCGCTGACGCAGGTCGATACCGCCATCACCAGAGGCTGGGACGGGCTGGAGCACGACAATGGCGCGGCAGCACGGCTGGAGGCGCTGCTGGCATTACGCGACCGGCTGAAACGTGCGCCTGTTCTGCCTCTGGCCGTGCCGGGCATCGCCCGCGCGCTGCTCTATCTGGCCCTGCCGCTGGCCACCTGGTCAGGCAAGGGGTTGGGAGAAGCCATGCTGAACCGGCTTTTCGGCCCTGGCCTGTAAGCGCGCGCCCCAAATGCCTTGAAGCAAGGCATTTGAAAGCGATTTGCGTCAAATCGCTTGGCCCGGGCCTTGGCCGGGCGCATTGGCCTGAATCCGCTCTCTGGCCATCAGCGCCAAAAGGCGTGCCTTTTCACCGCGATCCGCCGGATCGGCAATGGCTTCGGCCAGCGCCTGCAGCGAGGCAATCGAATGGCCCGCCCGAAACGTATCGACATGGGGCAGCATGGCGCGGATCCCAGACGCACGGGGCGCGAACCCATCCCAGCGCAGCAGCGGATTGAGCCAGATCACCCGCCGGGCTGAAAGCTGCAGGCGCCGCATCTCGCGCGCAAGCTGTTCCGGATCGTCGCGCTCCAAACCGTCGGTAATCAGCAGCACCACCGCCCCTTGCCCGGTCAGGCGGCGTGACCAGTCATGGTTGAATGCGCGCAGGCAGGCCCCGATGCGGGTACCGCCCTGCCAGTCCTGTGCCTCGCCGCCCGCGGCGTTCAGGGCCAGATCGACATCGCGCTGGCGCAGATGCCGGGTGATGTTGGTCAGACGCGTACCAAAGGTAAAGGCATGCACCCGCGCCCAGCCCTGCCCCTGCCGGTTGGCCACGGCATGCACAAAATGCAGCACCATGCGGCTGTACTGCGCCATCGAGCCGGAAATGTCGCACAAGACCACCAGCGTTGGCCAGCGCGTCGCCGGCCGCCGGTGCGCGATGGTTCCGATCTCGCCGCCACTGCGCAGACTCATGCGCAACGTCCGCCGCCAGTCCGGCAACCGGCCCATGCTGGCCGCGATCAGGCGCCGGGTCGGCAGGGGGCGCACCGGCAACGACAGGCGCGCAAGCATGCGCCGCGCCTCGGCCGCCTCGTCGACCGACATCTGTTCGAAATCCATCTGGCTCAGCCGTTCTTCCGACGAAGCGGTCTGCGAAGCGTCGATCTCGATCGGTGTGGCCGCCTCTTCGTCATCGTCCTGCGCCGGGTGTTCAGGCGCCGGTGGCTCGACCCCGTCCAGCAAGGCGCCCGCGGCGCGTTTCGCGGCATCGGCGGCGGCTTGTTCTTCCTGCGTGCCGCGCAGCGCGGGCAACATGAAGGACATCATGTGCTCCATGTAGCGCGGGTCGCGCCAGAACAGCCGGAAAGTCTGCGCAAAGACCTGTCGTTCTTCCGGCCGGCTGACAAAACAGGCATGCAGGATCCAGTAGAAATCCGTCTTGCGCGAAAATCCCGCCGCCGCTACCGCCTCGATCGCCACCATCACCCGCCCCGGCCCGATGGGCAGCCCCGCCCGGCGCAGGGCGCGGGCGAAATGGGTAATGTTATGCGTGAGCTTGCCATCGTCGGGCAGGGGCAGGTCAGGGTATTCGGGCATCACATCAGTCGCTCATGCCCGGAGAGACGTGCCGGGGGCGCTGCCTCCGGACCCCCGGAGTATTTGACGCAAAATGAAGGCGAACAGGGGAGCGGGGCATGGGGTGTCCTGACAAGGCGGGCGGGTCAGGCGGGCTCAAGGGATTGGCGCGCCTCGTCCAGCAGGCGCCTGGCCTCCATGCCCTGCAGGCGGGCGATATCGTCCTGATATTTCAGGATCGCGCCCAGCGTATCGGCGATGACCTCGGGCGAGAGGGTCAGCACATCCAGTGCAAGGAGGCATTTCGCCCAGTCGATGGTTTCTGCCACACCCGGTTTCTTGAACAGATCCTCGGTGCGCAGTCTTTGAACGAAGGCGACGATTTCGCGCGAGAGGGTTTCGGCGGCTTCGGGCACGCGGCTGTGCAGGATCTGCATCTCGCGGCCGAAATCAGGGTAATCGACCCAGTGATAGAGGCAACGACGCTTGAGCGCGTCATGCACTTCTCTGGTCCGGTTGGAAGTCAGGATCACGATCGGCGGCTCGGGTGCGCGGACGGTGCCCAGTTCGGGGATGGTGACCTGAAAGTCTGACAGGGCCTCGAGCAGGAAGGCCTCGAAGGGTTCGTCGGTGCGGTCGATCTCGTCGATCAGCAGGACCGGGGCGCCACCCGACTGGGGCCGCATGGCCTGCAGCAACGGGCGTTCGATCAGGAAGTCCTGCGAGAAAAGCTCAGATGTCAGATGGGCCCGGGCGGCACCGCCCGAAGCCTCGGCGGCCCGGATGGCGATCATCTGCGCGGCAAAGTTCCATTCATAGACGGCCGACGCCGTATCGAGCCCCTCATAGCACTGCAGCCGGATCAGGCGGCGGCCCAGCGCGGTGGCCAGGGCCTTTGCGATTTCGGTCTTGCCGGTGCCTGCCTCGCCCTCCAGAAACAACGGGCGGCCCAGACGAAGCGCCAGAAAGGCCACCGTACCCAGTGCCCGGCCACACACATAGCCCTGCGCAGCCAGCGCTGCCTGCACCGCGTCGATATCGTGCATTGCTGTGGTCGTCACCTTGCCCCCTGAGCTTGCCGCGACCGGCCTTGTGCCGGTGCCTGCATGCTTGCGGCTGAATGCGGCCGGGTCAAGCCCCGTGCGTGGCCCTGGGGCCGAATGTCGGGGCGGGGCGGACCGGGCGCAGCGGGGACCGGGCACGCGGGGGCGGCGCTGCCACCGCCATGCAAGCCGCGCCATCAGGAGTCGCCGTCAGGAGTCGCCGTCGCCCAGCGTGGGTGCAGCAAGCGGCGAGGCAAGGCGCTGTCCATCGATGACGAAGGGCGAACGCACACCTCGGTGCGCGCCAAGATCCAGTTGCATGCCGCGCGCCTGCACCTGCGGGTCAGCAAAGACCTCGTCCATCGTGTTGATCGGCCCGGCGGGGACGCCCTGTTCCTCGCAGGCGGCAAGCAGGGCATTCTTTTCCCAGCCGCGCGTGGCCGCCTCCAGCCGTGCCGAAAGCGCCGGGCGATTGGCAACGCGGTCGGCATTGCGCAGGTAGTCCGGATGCGCCGTCAGTTCGTCCAGCCCCAGGATGCGACACAGACGCTGGTACTGGGCATCATTGCCTGTTGCGATGATGATGTGGCCGTCAGCGCATTCAAACACCTGATAAGGTGCCAGATTGGGATGGACATTGCCGGTCCGGCCAGGCGGGGTACCGGTGGACAGGTAGTTCATCGCCTGATTGGCCATGATCGCCACGGCGGAATCCAGCAGGCTCATGTCGACATGGGCGCCCTGCCCGGTCTGGTTGCGCCGGTGCAACGCCGCCAGGATGGCGGTGGTGCCATAGATACCGGTGACAAGATCGGTCACCGCCACACCGACACGGTGCGGCTGCCCCTCGACCGGGCCCGTGATCGACATCAGGCCTGACATGCCCTGAATGATGTAATCATAGCCCGCCCGCGCCGCATAGGGACCGTCCTGGCCAAAGCCGGTAACCGAGCAATAGATCAGCCGCGGGTTGATCGCCGACAGGCTGGCGTAATCCAGCCCGTATTTCGCCAGCCCGCCCAGCTTGAAATTCTCGATCAGGATATCGGCATCGGCCACCAGGGCGCGCACCTTTTCCTGGCCTTCGGGGGTGCGAAAATCGGCCACGACCGATTGCTTGCCCCGGTTGGCCGCGTGGAAATAGGCCGCAACCGGTGTTCCGTCACGGTCGATGAAGGGCGGGCCCCAGCGGCGCGTGTCATCACCTTCCGGGGCTTCGACCTTGATCACCTCGGCACCGAGATCCGCCAGGGTCTGCCCCGCCCAGGGGCCCGCCAGGATGCGGGCCAGTTCGATCACGCGCAGGCCTTCCAGGGGCCGCGTTGCCGGCTGCGCGCTCATTCGCCGGCTGCCGAAGCGATGGCTGCCTGAAAATCGGCAAAGCTCATGTTGCCGTGCAGCTGGCCATTGATGACAAAGCTGGGGGTAGAGCGGATGCCATAGCGTTCGGCATTGGCGCGATAGACCTCCATCAGCGCCGTCGCCATGTCGCGGTCGGCCAGACAGGCATCCAGCTGATCGTTGTCCAGCCCGGCACGACGACCGATGCGGCGCAGATTTTCGGCAACCTCGGCGCCATCGTTGGAACCGGCCCAGCGGCGCTGGTCCTGATACAGCATCTCGACAATGCCGTGATACCGCTCTGGCCCGCCGCACCGCGCCACCAGCGCGGCCCACAGTCCATAGGCATCAAAGAACACCTCGCGCTTGATGAAATGCACCTGCCCGGTATCGACATAGTTTTCCATGATCTGCCGAAAGACGCCCTGATTGAAGGTGGCGCAATGCGGGCAGGTAAAGGAGGAGTATTCGACAATGGTCACCGGCGCATCGGGATTGCCCAGCGCCATCTCGATGACCCGGCTGGTATCGACCGGGCCGGCATCGGTTTCGCCCGATCCGTCAGCGGTCTGGTCGGCCGGGGCCTCGGCGGCGGGCGCAACACCTGCGGCCACCGGCGTTGCACGCTCTCGCGACATGTAGAACAGGGCCCCACCTGCCACCAGCACGGCAAGGCCGGCGATCAGCAACAGATTTCTGGTCATTGGTCTTCCTTTCAGTGCGGGCGGGGCTTGGTGCCCGGCCCCTTCTGCCTGTCGTGCAGATTGTCTGCAAGCCTTTCCAGTGCAGCGCGCAACCCGTCATCGGCCACGCCCCCTGCCAACCCGGCCAACACGCCGCGCGCCTTTTGCATGGCTTGCGGTGAGGGGGGGGCAATGTTTGGTGATTCTCTGCCATGGGCATAGGGCGCTGCGGCCTCGGCCATGCCGGGGGCGGCCGCAACCGCATTTCCGGCGGTCTGGGTGATCCGGATCCGGGCGATGGCAGCATAGCCGTAGATGGCATTGATCCGCTCGCGCAGCGCAGGCAGTTGCATCTGTACCAACGGCGCAGCGGCACCGGATACCAGCAAGGTCAGCGTCGCCCCGAAACCGCCTTCGGCATAGCTGACCTTGACCGGACGGCACAGCCCCGCCAGGTCCTGCCCGGCAATCTCGGCCCAGTGGGTCAGCACCCTGGAGGCAGCAAAGCCGCGCGACTCGCCGGCTTTTCGGATCGGTTCGCGCAGCAGGCCGCCGGCAGGCTCGAACCCGCGCATGCGGCGGCCCTTGTCTGCCGGGCGCGTCTTGTCTGCCGGGCGGTTCAGGCTTTTGTCGGTCGTGCGTTTCATGGGGTGCTGTGGAACGATGCTGTTCGGATAAGGGCGGGCGGTGACGGCAAGGCGCGACATCAGGCTGGCATCGGGCTGGCATGTCCCGCGCTGTACCCTATTCTAGACGCTCTGACACCCGATGCCAGTGGCCTGCACCAACGGATGCTAAAGAATGCGTGACAATGGGGCACCTGCCCCCCTGCCCCACCCGGACGCCCTGACGGCCATCGCCCCGGCGCTGCTGGCCTGGTATGACGGCCATGCGCGTGACCTGCCGTGGCGCGTGGGGCCGGCCGCCCGTGCCGCGGGCCACCGCGCAGACCCCTACCGCGTCTGGTTGTCAGAGGTGATGTTGCAGCAAACCACCGTGGCCACCGTGCGTGACCGGTTCGTGCGATTCGTGACGCGCTGGCCGGACATCAGCGCGCTGGCGCGGGCCCCCGATGCCGACGTGATGGCCGAATGGGCGGGGCTTGGCTATTACGCGCGTGCCCGCAACCTGCTGGCCTGTGCGCGGCAGGTGGCGGCTTCGGGCGGGGACTTTCCTGACCAGGCAGAGACGTTGCGCGCCTTGCCGGGTATCGGCGCCTATACCGCGGCGGCAATAGCGGCGATCGCCTTTGACCGGGCCGAGACTGTGGTGGATGGCAATGTCGAACGGGTGGTTGCCCGACTCTTCGCGCTGCGCGACCCCTTGCCGGGTGTGAAAAGGCAGATAAAGGACCGGGCCGCCCTGCTGACCCCCCGGAACCGGCCGGGCGATTATGCCCAGGCCATGATGGACCTGGGCGCCACGCTGTGCAACCCGCGCGCGCCCCGCTGCCCTGAATGCCCGCTGTCACGGTACTGCGCGGCCCATGCGCAGGGTATCGCCGCCACCCTGCCTGCCCGCGCGCCCCGCCGCCCCAAGCCACAACGGCATGGGGTGGTCTATGTGGCGCAGCGCCTCGATGGCGCGGTACTGCTGGAGACCCGCCCGCCAACGGGGTTGCTGGGCGGCATGCCCGGCTGGCCCGGCACCGACTGGCGCGATGACAGACCAGCCCCCGCCCCGCCCGTAAAGGCCGACTGGCAGCCTGCACGCGGCGTGGTCACCCATGTCTTCACGCATTTTCACCTGCGCCTTGACGTGATGGTCGCCCGCCCCCAACTGGATGCAGAGCCATGCAGGGGCCGCTTTGTGCCAGACTTTGACCCGGGCGCCCTGCCCACCGTGATGCGCAAATGCTGGGATGTGGCGCAGGACGCGCTGGATGACCTGGATAGCCGCAACAACACAGGGACAACGGAATGACCGACGAAACCGATCGCTATGTGCTGACCCATACCATGCTGCGCATCAAGGATCCCGCGCGCTCGCTTCCCTTTTACAGGGATGTGCTGGGCATGCGTCTGGTCACGCGGCTTGATTTCGAGGCGGCAGCGTTTTCGCTGTATTTCCTGCAACCGCGTGGCCATGCCGATCAGGCCGATGGCAGCCTGTCCGGTACCTTCAGCCGCGAGGGGTTGCTGGAACTGACCCACAACTGGGGCAGCGAGGACAGCACCGAAAGCATGCATTCGGGCAATGACGCACCCAAAGGTTATGGCCATATCTGTATCGCCGTGCCCGATATCGCGGCGGCCTGCGCGCGATTCGAGCGTCTGGGCGTGACGTTTCAGAAACGGTTGGGCGAGGGGGGGATGAAGGAGATCGCCTTCATCAAGGACCCGGATGGCTACTGGATAGAGATCGTGCAGCCTGATCTGATGGATGATCTGCTGGCACCCTATCGCGCGGCAGAGTGACACGCCTGCCCTTTTGGCGCCGGCAGGGATAGGGGCGGCGCGCTGCGCATGCTAATCTGGGCACCAGACGACCGGCCAGCACCGCAAAGACCCATGCCATGACCCGTGTTTCGCCCCCACCCGCGCCACCGCGTGACATTGCCGCGCCGGTCAGCGCATTGCCGTTTGCCATATCGCTGTTGTTTCTGCCCGTCATCGCGCTGGCGCTGCAGGGTGGCTGGTGGCTGGCCCTGCCGCCGCTATACGCCTTTGCGGCCATCACGCTGCTGGATGCGCTGACCGGCCCTGACACCACCAACCCCGCCCCCCATGCGCCTGATGAACGCCTGTTCTGGTATCGGTTGATCACGCTGATCTGGCTGCCGGTGCAACTGTGCCTGATCTTCGGCACGCTGTGGCTGGCCGTGCACGGCGCGCACCTGCGCTGGTGGGAACTGTTGTTGCTGTTTTACGGGGTTGGCGTGGCCACAGGCGGTGTGGGCATCACCTATGCCCATGAACTGATGCATCAGCGCAACCGGCTGGAGCGCTGGCTGGGGGACCTGCTGATGGCCTCGGTCCTGTACGGGCATTTCCGCTCAGAGCACCTGCTGGTGCATCATGTGCATGTCGCCACCCCGCGCGATGCCGTGACCGCGCGCTATAACGAGGGGTTCTGGCGCTTTTTCCTGCGGGTGCTGCCGGGTTCGTTGCAATCGGCCTGGCGCGCAGAGGCGGCGATGCAGGCGCGGCGGGGGCGCGGCCCCTGGCACCCGTCCAACCCGTTCTGGCGCTATGGATTTCTGCAACTGGCCTTTCTGCTTCTGGCCTTTGGCATTGGGGGCTGGCTGGGGCTGGGGCTGTTCCTGTGGCAGGCCTTTGTTGCCGTGCTGCTGCTGGAACTGACCAACTATGTCGAACACTATGGCCTGACACGGCGCCATCTGGGCAACGGGCGGTATGAGCCGGTAAAGCCGCATCACAGCTGGAACGCGGCGCACACGGCCTCGAACTGGCTGCTGATCAACCTGCAGCGCCACTCGGACCACCATTACAAGCCCGCGCGCCGCTTTCCACTGTTGCAGACCTATGACCAGGGCGAGGCCCCGCAACTGCCACTGGGCTATCCCTCGATGGTGGTGCTGGCGGCCATACCGCCGGTTTGGCGGCGGCTGATGAACCCGCGCGTGCGGGCCTGGCGGCGCCAGTTCTATGCCGATATCACGGACTGGAGCGCCTACAAGGCGGGTACCAACCCCGTGTCACGCAGCGGTTGAAGCCACAGCCGGGACCCCGGCGCGCCAAGGGGGGGCATTCAGCCCTGCTGCAGGATTTCCGCGATCTGCGCACGCATCCAGCGATGCGCCGGATCGCCCGTCATGCGGCGATGCCAGATCATGCAGATCATCGGCCTGGCCATCGGCAGCGCCGCCGTTAGCGGGTGATGGGTGATTGCGCCGCGCATGGCATGCGCCTGGGCCAGCGTCCGGGGCACCAGGGCAATCAGGTCGCTGCTGGCAACGATGTTGATCACAGTCTCAAAGAACGGCACCGATACCGCAACCCGGCGCGACAGACCCAGCCGTGCCAGGGCCGCGTCGCCCATGCCGCTGAAATGCCCCTCTGGCGAGCACAGCACATGATCCAATGCGCAAAGCAGATCCAGCGGCAAGCTATCGGTCGGCCGCAGCAAGCCCAATGCAGGATGCCCGACGCGCGCGATGGTGACGAATTCGGCCTGAAACAGCGGCATGCTGTCCACCCAGGCCGGAAAGGCGCTTTCGGGGATCAGGGCCAGATCGACGGCGTGGCGGTCCAGTGGTTCGACATAGTTGTCAGGGACCAGATCGACCAGTTGCAGCCGCACGCCCGGCGCCTGTTCGGCCATGCGGCGCACCAGTGCCGGCATCAGCATCAGGCCAAAGTAATCAGACGCCGAAAGCCGGAAATCGAACCGGGATACATGCGGATCAAAGCTTCCCGGCCCGCGCAACAACAGTTCCAGCCCCTCCAGTGCCTGCCGCAGCGGGGCCTCCAGCCCCAGGGCAAAGCTGGTGGGCACCATTCCCTGCCCCTGCCGCACGAACAGCGGATCGCCCAACGCATGACGCAGCCGACCCAGTGCTGCTGAAACCGCAGGCTGTGACAGGCCCAACCTCTCGCTGGCGCGCACGGTCGAGCGCTCGCGCATCAACGCATCAAGAACCCGCAGCAGGTTCAGGTCGAAACCGGCCAGATTAACCATGTGAATTTCTACTATAGCAACAATCAATTTATCAAATGAATTGCGCACTGGTACCTTTTGCGGACATGCACAAGAGGAGTGACAGCGATGCGCATCACGGATCTTTCTTCCTGTCTTGCCCTTTCCCTTGCCATGGGCCTGAGCGGCATCGCCCCGCCGGCACTTGGCCACAGCATCGGCGCCGTTGCGGACATGGACACCCTGCCGATGTTGGCCGACGTTGCACCCGAAGCCATTGCCATCAGCCCGCATGTGCCGCAGATGGGCATCCATTACGCCCTGCCCGCCGACCTGCCGACCGGGCCGATCTGGTGTGTGATCGAGGGGCGCGTGGTCTGTGTCGAATACATGTTCCCTGCCGCAGCCCTTGCCGACGGCGAAAGCTGGACAGGGCTGCTGCCCGGTGGCGTATTCCCGCCGATCACCCATGTCGATTTCGAGTACAAGCCCGATGGCGTGGGGCCGATCAGCGAGCCGATCTATCAGTTGCATATCTGGTTCGCGGAACCGGCTGTGCTGGCTGCCTACTGATCCCGGTTGGCGCCATGCAGGATCTGTTCGGCACAACCAGCCTGATCGTCGGTGGCAGCAGCGGGATCGGCCGGGCAATGGCCGGGTTGGTGGTGGCCCGTGGCGGCGAGGTGATCCTTGCCGCCCGACGTCGGCAAATGCTGGATCGCGCTGTTGAAGAACTGGGCGCGGCAGCACGGGCACAGATGCTGGATGTGACCGACCCCGCCGCGATCCGGCGTCTTGCCACCAGTCTGGCACCGGCATCGGTCGATCAGCTGTTTGTCACGGCAGCAACACTTGCCCATGGACCTTTTGCCAGTCAGCCCATCGATGCGGTTCAGACCATGTTCCAGTCCAAGTTCTGGGGCGCCTATGCGCTGTGTCAGGCGATGTTGCCCCGGATGCGTGCCGGCGGGTCGATCACGCTTGTTTCGGGGGTGCTGAGCCGGCGACCGGCAGCGAACTGCGCCGCACTGGGCGCGGCCTGCGCCGCCATCGAGGCGCTGGCGCGGGGGTTGGCCCTGGAACTTGGCCCCGGCCTGCGGGTGAACTGCATTGCACCGGGCATGGTACGCAGTGCCCTGCATGACAACCTGCCTGACGCTCGGCGCCAGGCCGTCTTTTCCGCAACGGGCGCCTCGTTGCCGGCAGGTCGGATCGGCAAGCCCTGCGAGATTGCGCAGGCGGCGGTCATGGCCGCCACCAACGGCTACATGACCGGCGCCGTGATCGATATCGACGGCGGCCATATGGTCCGGCAATACGCCTCGGCCGTCTAGGATCAGGCGCCGCGGTCAATTCACAGGCTGCGCGGCGGCGGCGCGGCATCCTGGCTGGCCGGTACGGGTGTGTCGCGCGCGGCCTTGGACAACTGCACGGCCAGAATGCCGGCCATGATGATGGCCACGCCGATGATATCGCCCAGGCCCAACCCCTCGGACAACAGCAATGCCGCGATGGCAACGCCGAAAAACGGGTTCAGAAAGTGAAAGGCCGCGCCGCGCACCATGCCGATGCGCCCCACCAGCCGGAACCAGACCCAGGTCGCCGCCAGCCCCGGCACCAGTGTTGTGTAGATGAAGGCCAGAACCAGCCGCGGTGTCCAGTTCACCGTCAGCGTCTCGAACGCGATGGCCGGCGGCAGCAGGATGGCGGCACCGACCAGCATCTGAAGCCCCACCACCATCATCACATTGCCGCCCGCCGATGCCCCGCGCAACGACAGCGTGGCCACGGTCAGGGCAATCACCCCGGCGATGCACAGCGCCAGGCCCAGCGGGTCGATACCCCCGCCCCAGCGCGCGCCCATGATGACAACCACGCCGCCAAACCCCGCAAACAGGCCCAGAACGGCCACTGGGCGCAGCCTGTCGCCCAGAACGGCCCAGCCCGCGAACGCAACACATAGCGGCAGGGTCGAGGCGATGATTGCCGCCACCGAAGCCTCGATCCATTGCATCGCCAGGAAATTCAATCCCAGATACAGCGCGTTCTGACACAGGCCGAACAGCAATGTCGCCCGCCACTGGCCCGGGGTCAGCCGCCATGACTGGCCAAGCGCCAGCGCGATGCCGACACCGATCAGGCCAGAGAGCAGGAAACGCAGCGACAGGGAATACAGCGGCGGTGCATCGACCACGATCATCCGCGCCGAG
>JAFIED010000157.1 GCA_020832805.1 Pararhodobacter sp. | reverse complement strand
TGTAGTCGGACCAGTTCGTTGTGCGGTAGCGGGCGGGCTCGGGCTTGCTCATGCCACCCGTCTAACCGCATGGATTCGTGATGTGAATCCTTCACGGCCTGAGTTCTGCAACAACGCCATTTATCATCTTCATTTTCTGTGGTGCGCCAGTTTTCCAAGCCATTGCTGTAAGCATTCCAGGGCCGGGCCGCGTGGGCTGGCAAGCATTGCCGGCGGGCGTCTGGCTGCGTCAACGGTGCCGGGGCAGGGAAAACCAGCCGATCAGGGTGGCGGCGCCGCAACCGGCGATGAACAGGGCAAAACCCGGCACTGAACCTGCGGCAACGGCGCTGTACAGCGTGATGGCCAGCGCGCCACCGGCCGTAGATACCAGCATGGCAAGCCCGGCCGCGGTGCCTGCCAGATCCGGAAAAGGTTCCAGCATCAGCACATGGGTGTTGGGCACCATCATGCCCATGCTGCCGATCAACAGGACCAGCGCCACAACCAGCACCATTGGCGATGGCTGGCCCAGCCCCCCCACCAGCATCAGCGCAGCCCCCGCCAGGATCGGCGAAACCGACCAGGTGATCGGACGTACCGCACCCAGCCGCGCCGCTATACGCCCCGTGACCAGCGAAACTGCGGCAAAGGTCACCATCACCGCTGCAATCAGCGTGGCAAAGGCGGCGGGGCTGAAGCCGAAGGTTTCGACAAACACAAAGGGGGTTGCCGCCATCATCACCACAAAGGCCGCGTTGGTGGCGATGCCCATCATCAGCGCTGCACGAAACTGCGGGCTTTGCAGGATGGTCACTTCGGCCCTGAGCGGGCGATCCTGTGGCAGGATCGGCACGCCGCGCGGCAACACCAGACGCCCGCCGGCAATGCTTGCCAGCCCCAAAGCGGCGGCCACCAGAAAGCTGGCGCGCCAGTCGGCCAGTTGCAACACACCGGCGCCGATCAATGGGCTGATCGCCGGTGACAGGGAAATCACGGCGCTGAGCATGGCCATCGATTGCATGGCGCGGTCTGGCGGCATGGTGATCCTGATCGTCGCGCGTGCCGTGACGATACCGGCAACCGAGCCTGCCCCCTGGATCAACCGCACCACCACCAGTTGACCTATATCCTGCGTGAATGCCGCCGCAATACTGGCCAGAACAAAGACAAGCCCGGCCACGGTAAAGCTGCGCCGGTGCCCGTACCGATCGGCGGCGCGCCCGTACACCGCAAACCCCACGCAAGACCCCAAAAGAAACGCCGTCAGTGTAGCCTGTGCCGCAGGTTCAGAGGCGCCAAGATCGGCGGCCATCAAGGGCAGGGCCGGCAGATACAGAAATGATCCGGCCAGACCGACCGTGGCAATCAGGCAAAGCATGGCCAGCACCACGCCTCGCGGCAGATGGGATGATTGCTCAGCCATGGGGCCTGGCCCTTGCGCTGGCGGGGGACAAGGGCATCTTCGGCCGGGCGTGAATGAATTTTTCTTGCATACGCATGTACTTCAACCCTGTCCGCGCGCGAAGTGCAAGAGAGCGCGCAACATCTGCGCGCCCGGGCAATGACAACCCTGCATCGGGCAACGGCATTTGCCGCATCGTAATCATGTACAGCGCACGCAGGCGGGCCGTCTTTTCCACCACAACCGCGCGGGCGCACCACCTGCCAGATCAGCCATCAAGGGGGCCGACCCGTGCGACCCATGATGACATGCCCCGGGTCGCTCCCTGTGATTCGGCGCCGGGCGCAACCAAATGCAGCCGGGTGCAACCGCTGCCTGCCGGTAATCCTGACGAACGGGGCGGGTCAATCGTTGGCGGCGCTGCACGGCTGTCGGCGCGCCTTCATGTCTGTTGTTGCTGTCATCTCAGGTCATGACGCCGGTCATCTGCCCCATTTGCCCCGGCCGATACCGCGCAAGATGTTCACCCTGTGCACGAACAGATCTTTGCAAGAGCTTGGCAAAACAGCAGTTTCAGCGCGATGGTGCCGCCCTCCGGGGTGCCGGCGTCCTTGGCGGCCGTGCTCGCCAGCCAACGGGGTCGGTATCAAGCCAACGCGCGCCCCGCGCCCTGCAGCCGTTACAGGGGCTTTTGTCGGCTGGCGATCACGGCGCCGATCATCAGCACCGCTGATGCCGCCAGCAGGCTGATGCCGATGCTGCCGGACAGATCGCCCAACAGCCCGGCCGCCCAGGGGCCGATGGTTTGCGCGCAGGCAAAGACCACCGTGAACAGCGCAATGGCCCGCCCTAATGCCTGAGGTGGCAGGTTGCGGCGCGCGAAACTGGTCACGGCCCCCGGCGCCATGAAGACACAGGCCCCAAAGACGATGGCCGACAGCACCAGGCCCGGCACCCCCGGCCACAATACCGGCAGGGCCGAACCGGTGGCGATGCCGCACAGTACCAGCGCCAGCGGCAAGCCGCCGTCATGGCGCGCGAACACGCCGCGCCACAGCATCGGGGACAGGGTGATGCACAGGCCCAGCAGCACCCACACCAGGGCAACCTGCACTACACCCGCCGCCTGTTCGACCATCCAGGCCGACAGAAAGGTCAGGTAAACGATATAACCAAGGCCGAAACTGGCATAGCCCGCCAGTTCCGGCAGCATCTGGCGCAGGGGCAGGGGGGCGTCGCCCGAATCGGGCGTGGCGGCGGGTTCGGCCACGCGCGCGGCCCACAGGCCCAGCGGCAGGCAAGCCATGCTCAACCCACCAACCAGAACCCAGGCCCAGGGCCAGGCCGCATTGCCCTGCAGGGCCAGCATGGCAGGAAGGGTGGCACCGACCAGCACAATGGCCATGCCCCCCCCAGAGCCGAACAGAATGGCAATTCCCAGCGCGTTGTGGCGCGGATTGTCGGCAAACAGACGCGCGGCCAGCGCGCCGGCGGTGGAAAACGACAGCGCGCCGAACAGCCCGGTCAGAAAGCGCCACAGGCTTTGCCACCACAGATCAGCCAGCAGCCCGGTCGCCACCAGCGCCACGGCGGTGGCAATCAGCCCCCAGGCGAACAACCGCCCCGCCGCCACCCGTCTGAGCGCCAGCATCGTTGCCACGGCCCCCAGGATATAGCCCAAGGCATTGGCGGTGTTCAGCCAGCCGGCCTGCGCATAGGTCCAGCCCAGATCGTCGCGCATGGCCGGCAGGATCAGCCCATAGGCAAATCGACCAAAGCCATTGGTCACCAGCACCCCCAGTGCCAGACCTGTCAGCACCAGCCAGGGGTTGGGCACGGGGCCGGGGGCTGCGGCGGGGGCAGGGGCGGGCGATGCGGGCCCTTCCGGGGGCTGAGAAGCGCTCATCTGGATCGGTGCACCGTTTTCTGTGCCGCTTCAGGCACCTGCGGCATGGGCCATGCCTGCCCACCCGTTGCTGCCCCACCTCTGGCCCCTGCCACGTCAGTAACCCAAGGCACAGCCATCCTTGCGCGGGTCAGAGCCGCCCGTCAGCACGCCGGATGGATCGATCACGATGGCCTGCGCACCGCCCAGCGGGTTGGCGGCGAAATGCGTGCGATGCCCCCTTGCCGCCAGCGCCTTGGCCACGGCCGGGGTATAGCCCGTTTCCAGCGCCAGCCCCGCCACCCCGTCCAGCGGCCCGGCAAAGCAGCGTGGTGCATCGATGGCTTCCTGCAGGTCCATCCCGTAATCGACAAGATTGGACACCAGCCTTGCATGCCCCGCTGGCTGATAGGCGCCCCCCATGACCCCGAAGGGCATGCTGACCTGCCCCTTGCGCCGCAGCATTGCCGGAATGATCGTGTGCATGGGGCGCTTGCCGCCCGCCGCCTCGTTCGGGTGGCCCTCGGCCAGGGTAAAGCCTGCCCCACGGTTCTGAAAGGCCAGACCAAAGCGTTCGGATGCCAGCCCCGCGCCAAAGCTGTGAAAGATCGAGTAGATCAGCGACACCGCCATGCGATCACGGTCAACCACGGTCAGATAGACGGTTTCACGGTGCACCTCCTGGCTGGCGGCGGCCGCGTCCGGCAGGGCGCGGTCCATGTCGATCAGCGCGGCCAGTTTCGCGGCGGTTTCAGGCGCCAGCATGGGCTCCAGCGCGCGCATATGCCCGGGATCAGCGATGAACCGGTCGCGCGCGTCATAGGCCAGCTTGGTGGCTTCGGCCTCGATATGCGCGCGCTCGGCGCCTTGGGGGTCCATGGCGGCAATGTCGAAATGCGCCAGGATGTTCATCAGCAAAATCGCCGTTGCCCCCTGGGCATTGGGCGGATGTTCCAGCAGTTCGACACCCTTGTACTGCCCGCTGACCGGCTCTGCATAATCGCAGGCGGTGGCGGTAAGGTCATCCAGGGTGTGGCAGCCCCCCAGCGCGCGCAGGCTGTCGATCATGTCGTCGGCCACCGCGCCCTCGTAAAAGCCGGCCCGGCCATCGCGCGCGATGTGGCGCAAGACCTCGGCCTGTCCGGGTGCCCGAAACAGCGTGCCAACGGCCGGCGCCTGCCCGCCGGGCATGAAATGGCGCTGCGCGGCGCCCTGCAGATGCGTCGCGCGGGCCCAGTCGAACGCCACACGCGGCGCGACGGGCACGCCGGCCTCGGCGTAATGAATGGCGGGTGCCAGAACCTGATCCAGCCCCAGCCGGCCCCAGTCGGCCGAGAGGCGGCAAAAGGCATCGACCGCGCCCGGCAGGGTCACGGCTTCGACCCCGTAAACCGGCACCGTGCCCAGGCCGCGCGCGCGCAAGGCCGCCGCATCCAGCCCCGCCGGCGCGCGCCCGGATCCGTTCAGCGCAATGACCCGCTCGGCGCCCGCAGGTTTCAGCAAGACAAAGCAATCGCCCGCCAACCCGGTCATCTGCGGCTCGCAAAACCCCAGCAGGACCCCGGCGCCGATGGCGGCATCGACGGCATTGCCGCCGTCCTGCAACAGCCGCAACGCAACCTGCGCCGCCAGCGGGTGCGACGTGGCCACCATCGCCTGTGTGGCATGAACGGTCGAACGGCCGGGGCGTTGGAAATTGCGCATGGATGGGCCGCCTGTGGGTCGGTTGGGTGCCAGGATCGTGTGCGGCCAGTCTGCGGATGCGTCGTGCAGGGTCAAGGGGGCATCTGGTACTGCCGATCTCCCGTGCCCCGGGGCCAACCGCATATCGCCCCCGGCGCTGGCTCAGAAATCCGTCGGCGCGCCGCCTTCGGCCTTGCGGCGGACCACGAAATCGGCCAGGGCCTCGCGGTGCGCGGGGTCCATGGGCGGGGGTTCGAACCCGTCAACGATCTGCCGATACAGGCGGTGTGCGCGCTGGGGTGTCTGAACCGCGCCGTCTTCCTCCCATGCCTCGAAATTGCGCCAGTCCGACACAAAGGGCGCATGAAACGCCGTGGCATAGCGCGCGCGTGTGTGGGCGCAGCCAAAGTAATGCCCGCCCGCGCCCACCTCGGCCACGGCATCCAGCGCGATATCCTCGGGCGTGGCGGCGAATGTCGCGGGTTCGAAATACCGCTGGATCATCTGCAACACCTCGCAATCCATGACGAATTTCTCGGGGCTGGCGATCAGCCCGCCCTCCAGCCAGCCCGCGGCGTGATAGACGATGTTGCTGCCGGACTGCACCGCCGCCCATAACGAATTCATCGTCTCCCACATGGCCTGGGCATCCGGCACATTGGCCGTGCACACGCCCGACGACCGCAACGGCAAGCCGTAAAAACGGGCCATCTGCCCGGTCATCTGGGTGGCGCGCATGTATTCCGGCGTGCCAAAGGCGGGCGCGCCCGAACGCATGTCGACATTCGAGGTAAAGGTGCCCATCGCCACCGGGCAGCCGGGGGCGGCGTATTGCAGCAGGGCAATCGCCGCCAGCGATTCGGCCACGGACAGGGTCACCGCGCCGGCCATCGTGACAGGCGCCATGGCGCCGGCCAGGGTAAAGGGCGTTACCACCACCGGTTGCCCACGCCGCGCCAGACGCAGGGCGCCATCGATCATCGGAAAGTCGTGCTTCAACGGTGAAGTCGAGTTGATATTCGTGTACATTCTGGGGGTTGCATCGAATTCTTCATGTGAAAGACCTGCCGCGATGCGGACCATTTCCATCACGTCCTCGACCCGTTCGCGGCCCAGACAATAGGCGTGAACCACCTTGTCGGTCAGGATCAGCTTTTCATGCAGGCAATCCAGATGCCGCAGCGCCGGATGGATATCCACCGGCTCTACCGGATAGCCGCCGGCGAAATGGATGCAGTTGAAGGTTTGCGTCAGCATCATGAATTCGCGAAACGTGGCGAAATCACCGGGGCGCTTGCCGCGCACCATGTCCCAGGCATTGGGCGGCGACGAGACATTGCCGAACACCATCTGCCGCCCGCCGATGGTCAAGGTGCGCGCGGGGTTGCGCGGGATGATGGAAAAGGCATGCGGCGCGCGCGCCACCATTTCTGTCACGAAATCGCCGTCCATGCGCACGGTCTGGCCCTCGACCCGGCACCCGGCCTGCCCGAACAGGGTCAGCGCCTCGTCATTCAGGAACTCGATGCCGATTTCCTGCAGGATATGCAGCGCGCCGCGGTGGATGGCCTGCACGCCCTCGTCATCCAGCGGTTCGGTGGGCTGGTCCGGGTTGACAGGCACGCGCCAGGCGCTTTGGTCGAGCCGGAAGACATCGCTGCGCCGGGTATTGCCGCTGCGCCCGCCAGACCGGCGGCGTGTCTGCGTGGCTGTGTAAGCGGCATGATCCATCTCGGGCCATCCTGGGCAAGGGGGTGCGCAACCCTAGGCGCGTGCCCGGCGCCGTTGCAATGCGGGAATGGACAACAGCCGCGCGGGATTCAGGCGCTTTCCCGCATCACGACCCTGCCTTGGCAAGGGGGACACTGGAACCTGCCCTCAGCGGAGGTTGCCGGATTGGTCGGGCGGGATGTGCCAATCCACATGGCCCAGCATGCCGGCGGTCTGTTCGCGGATGCAGGGCACCGCTGTCAGCCTGCACATGGCCACCTCCCCCCTGCGCGGATCCGGAACACGGCGGCACCAGGCGCTGGCATGGCCGCGCCTTGAATTGCGGATCTCTGCGTAACTGTCGCCATGGGTGCGGCTTACCTCGGACCGCCAGCGGGCGATGGCGTTTTGCTGGGCAACCTCGAACCACGGCCCCACGCCATCGACAGTGACCGGGCGCACCGCGCAGCCCAGGGCATTGACCTGCGGCGCCCCGGGCACGCCCAGCCGGCGCGGGGTCTGGACCGTGCCCTGCACTGGCGTCAGGGTGGGCGTCAGGAAAAGGCCATCCTGGCCCTGGGCGCGGGCGACGGGCGCGGACGCCACCGCGAGCGCGCCGATGGCCAGTCCGGTCAGGGCATGCAGGACGCGGCCGGGGCGGGACTGGCAGTAAGCGGAGGGCATGGCAATCTCCCGGTCCCGGCGGGCGCAGCGACGGCTCGTCAACTGTCTGCCAGCATACCCCAACAGCCGGCCCGCTGTCCATGCTGTTGGCAGCTTCCGCACGCTGCGCGGCGCCCTCTAGAGCCGATCGCACAGCGCCCGCACCCAGTCGGCCGCCTGATGCGCATGCACCTCGGCATGGCGTATCTGGCTGTCGAAGCCACGCGCTAGGTCATGGATCAGTGCGCGGGCGCGGATATGCAGGTAGAAATCGCCCGCATAGATTGCCGCGCGGGTATAGCCAAACAGCGTCATCGGCGGCGCAAAGCGCGAGCGGCCATCAAACAGATACAGGCGAAAGGCCGGGTATAGTTCGTCCAGCGTGGTGGCGATATGATCCAGCTGTTCGGCCCGCGCCTGCGCCGGCAACCCCTGCCAGACGCCCTGGCCGGCGGCGAAAAGTTCCAGTGTCTGCAAGGGCATGCAGGTTTCTATGTCGCTTTCGGGCATGCGCGAGAAATGCAACCGGGTGCGGGTCTGGCTTTGCAGGCGCTGCCTTTCCTGATCCGATGCGCGCGCCTGAAAGGTGATCACCGCCTCGGTCCGCATCAGGTCAGGCAGTTGCGCGGGAACATAGCGCACCTTCTGGCCCGCGACCTCGGCATGCCATCGTTCCATAGCGGTGCGGCCCTGATCATCCAGCGCGGCCTCGGTTTCGACGGCGTTCAGCGCCTGGGTCAAGGTACCCCGATCATCGCTCAGGCCCAGCAGCCAGTCCGACGAGACCTGAAAACGACGCGCGATGCCCAGCACCGTTTCGGCACGGGGCAGGCGCGTGTTGGCACCACTCATCAACTGCGAGAGCGCCGAACGGTCCAACCCGATGGCTTGCGCCAGCGCTGTCTGTGTCAGACCTGCCCCCGCCTGAAGGGCCGCCAGCCTGTCCCGGAAAACTGCTGCTGCACGCCGTTTATCCATCTCATCCCCCTGTTGTTTTTGGTAACGCGATGTGCCCAAACCCGTCAAGTGATGCCTGTACTGACGATCACTCGCGCCTTGCCGCGGAATGGTCGCCTGATGCAGACCAAGGGCGATATCCACAGAAAAGAGGGGGGCGCATGCGGGGCGAATGGCCGACGTTGGGCATGATCGGGCTGGCTTATGGTGGCTGGATGGCAGCGGGCTTATGGGTGTGGCCGACGTCACCCACGCTGGCCCTGCTGGCGATGGCGATCCTGTCGGCGCTGCATTCCTCGCTGACGCATGAATGCCTGCATGGCCACCCAACGCGCAACCGGCTGATCAACGAGGCGCTGGTCACGCTGCCCCTGTCGCTGATCTATCCCTATCGCCGTTACAAGGCGCTGCATCTGGCACATCACGACGATGCGCGCCTGACCGATCCTTTTGACGATCCGGAAAGCTATTATCGTGCGCGCTGGCAATGGCAGGTATTGCCCGGCTGGTTCCGGGCGGTCCTGCGGCTGAACAATACCATGATGGGCCGCATTGTGCTGGGCCCGGTGCTGGGCGCGGCCGGGTTTCTGATGGCCGAGGCACGGGCGCTGGCGCAGGGCAGGCGCGGGGTCAGAACGGCCTGGGCGCTGCATGGGCTGAGCCTGGTGCCGGTGCTGGGGGCGCTCTGGGCTTTCGGCATTCCCCTGTGGCTGTATCTGCTGGCCGTGGTCTGGCCTGCACTGTCGCTGATTGCCATCCGGACCTTTGCCGAGCATCGCTGGCATGACGCGCCCGAGGGCCGCACGATCATCGTGGAACGCTCATGTCTTTCATGGCTTTTCCTGAACAACAACCTGCATGTGGTGCACCATCAGCACCCTGCGGCCCCCTGGTACGCGCTGCCCCGGCTGTACGCCGCGCGCAAGGCTCATTGGCAGCAGCTTAACGATGGTTATGTCTGGCCTGGTTACCGGGCGCTGTTTCGGGCCCATGCCCTGCGCATGAAAGAGCCGGTCGCGCATCCGGCATTGCGTCTGACCCCTGATACCGCGCCGCCGGCTGACCCTGTGGTCATCCCGGATCTGCCCGGTGTGCCCGTTCTGCCCGTGCCCGGAAAGACACCGGCGTGACCCGGCTTGCCTGCCTGCCCATGTACGACTGGCCCGAGGAACGGGCGCGTGTCGATGCGCTGTGGCAGGAAATGCGCCACCGCATGGGCACCGATCCCGTCTTGCCTGCGGCCCTGACACGACCCGCAGATGATGCGGCCCTGCTGGCCCTGTGGCGAAACCCGGCGCTGATTCTGGGGCAAACCTGTTGGGGCCCGTTGTCCCTTGGCCTGCTGCCGGGCCTTACGGTGCTGGCGCAGCCGGATTACAGCGATGTGCCGGGGGGCGATGGCCCGTTCTACCGTTCTGCCCTGCTGGCCAGAGCAGGCAGCAAGGATACGCCGGCCCCGGCACCCGCGCCGGAGGCCGGCCAGGGCGATGCCCTGCCTGACGGGTTGCTGTCGAGTAAATGTCTGGCATTCAATGCGCGACACTCGCTGTCCGGCTGGCTGGCACTGGCGCGGGATCTGGGCAGTGATCCCGCAGCGGCGGCGGAGTCGGTGCTGGAAACGGGCAGCCACCGGGCCGCGATCCGCGCGGTGGCTGCCGGGCGCGCGGATATCGCCGCGGTGGATTGCAGGACATGGGCGCTGGCGCAGCAACACGAGCCTTGCGCCCGCGCGCTTGTCGTGATCGGCTGGACGGCGGCGCGGCCCGGGCTTCCATTCGTCACGGGCGCGGCCACCGATGCGTCGACCGTGGCGCGATTGCGTGAGGTGCTGATCGGGATGGGCTGCCATCCCCCGGCAAGGGAGAACCCATGACAAGACGATATCGGGCCGTGGTAATCGGCGGGGGCGTGGTGGGCTGTTCGGTGCTGTATCATCTGGCCAAGGCGGGCTGGACCGATGTGGCGCTGGTTGAACGCTCGGAATTGACCTCGGGGTCGAGTTGGCACGCGGCGGGGGGCTTTCACACGCTCAACGGTGACCCGAATGTGGCCAAGCTGCAGGCCTATACCGTGGGGCTGTACCGGGAACTGGAAGAACTGACCGGCCAGTCCTGCGGGCTGCACCTGACCGGTGGCGTGATGCTGGCCGACAGCCCCGAACGGATGGACTGGTTGCGCATGACCCATGCCCGTGGTCGTTGCCTGGGCATGCAGACAGAACTGATCACGCCGACCGAAGCGCAGGCAATGTTCCCGCTGCTGGACCCGGCGCATTTTGTCGGCGCGTTGTGGGACCCGGTAGAGGGGCATCTGGACCCGTCCGGCACCACGCATGCCTATGCCCGCGCCGCGCGCCTGCTGGGCGCCGAGATCATCTTGCGCAACCCGGTGCATGATCTGACCCAGACCCCGGACGGCACCTGGACGCTGCACACCGAGGAAGGCCCGATCGAGGCCGAGCATGTGGTGAATGCCGGCGGCCTGTGGGCGCGCGAGGTGGGCCGGATGGCGGGTCTGGAACTGCCGGTGCTGGCGATGGAGCACATGTATCTGCTGACCGAACCGATGGAGGAGGTCGCCGCCTTCAACCGCGAGACCGGGCGCGAACTGGTCGGCGTGATCGACTTCAAGGGCGA
>JAFIED010000155.1 GCA_020832805.1 Pararhodobacter sp. | reverse complement strand
TATTTTTCGCAAGATGAAGGGGCAGGTGGCGGCGTGTCTGTTGCGTGCAGCGGCCGGCTGAGAAAGCGCGACCCCTTCAACCCGAAACGCCACAAACGCTCGGTGGCACGGGTAATGCCGATGCGCGGCCCGGCGATGATCTGACCGCCTGTGCCGGGCAGAAAGCCGAAGTCAGGCCTGTCGAACGGGTGATGGTTGTCATCAGGCGTGATGCCCAGCGCCTGCCCCAGCCGACCGGGCCCGCTGGCCAGCAGGCGAGGCCGATCCATACCCCGCCGGGCGGCCATGGCCGGCACCCCCAATTGCGGCACGATGGCACGGATCAGGACGGCGTGGCCCGCGCCGCAGGTGACGTTCAGGCACAGATGGATGCCGTAGGAGCGGTAGACATAGGCGCAGCCGGCCGGGCCGAACATGGCCGCGTTGCGGGCCGTGCGACCGGGAAAGCTGTGCGAGGCGGGATCGTCTGGCGTGTAGGCTTCGGTTTCCACAACCATGCCGCCACAGCCGCGCAGGACGAGCGTATTGCCGATCAGCGCCCGGGCGACGACGGGTGCGGGCTGATGAAACCAGGCAGCGGCAAGCGGCCTGGTCTGGCTACGGGGAGTGCGGTGTTTCATGCGCGCCCGTCGATGACCGGTGTCTAGCGGAAAAAGGCGGCAATGTCGCGCCGGTGGGGCTGGCGGCGATGTTCCACCACGAAAACGCCCTGCCAGGTACCCAGAACCATGCGCCCCCCGATGACCGGGATCGACAGGCTGCTGGGCAGAAAGGCTGCCTTGACATGGGCAGGCATGTCATCGGCCCCTTCGCTGCGATGGGTCATCCAGGCCATGCGCGGGTCATCGGCAGGCGGCGCGAGCCGATCAAGAAACCCCAGGAGATCGTGCTGCACGGATGGATCGGCATTTTCCTGGATCAGCAGGCTGGCCGAGGTATGGCGGATGTGCAGGGTCAGCACGCCTTCTGTGGCGCCTTCAGCATCAAGCCAGCGCGCCAGCCCGCGCGTGATCTCATACAGCCCGGGCCCGTTCGTGGCCTGAACAAAGACCCGGTGCATCAGGCCGAAAGCTGATCCAGCACCGCGTCGGAGGCTTCGAAATTCGCGGTGACGCTTTGCACGTCGTCATCATCTTCCAATGCGTCAAGAAGCTTCATCAGCTTCTGCATGCCTTCCAGATCCAGTTCGGTGGTGGTCTGGGGCTTCCAGACCAGTCTGGTCGACTGCGCCTCGCCCAGTGTTGTCTCCAGCGCCGAGGATACATCGGCCAGATCAGTGAAATCGCACCAGACGACATGCCCATCCTCGCCGCTTTCGACGTCGCTGGCGCCGGCCTCGATGGCGGCTTCCATCACCGTGTCGGCATCACCGGCAGCGGCGGCATAGATCACCTGCCCCATCCGGTCGAACATGAAACCGACCGAGCCGGTCTCGCCCAGATTGCCACCGTACTTGGTAAAGAGCGAGCGCACATTGGAGGCCGTACGGTTGCGGTTGTCGGTCATCGCCTCGACGATCAGGGCCACGCCGCCGGGGCCATACCCTTCGTAGCGGATTTCCTCGTAGTTTTCGGCATCGCCGCCCTGAGACTTCTTGATGGCGCGCTCGATCACGTCTTTGGGCACGGACACCGCCTTGGCCTCCTTGACCGCAAGACGCAGGCGGGGATTCTTTTCAGGGTCCGGATCGCCCATCTTGGCGGCGACGGTGATTTCCTTTGAAAGCTTAGAAAACAGCTTCGCGCGCGCGGCATCCTGCCGGCCCTTGCGATGCTGGATATTGGCCCATTTGGAATGGCCTGCCATGAGTGACCTCGCGTGGAATGCGCCTTTGCCTGATGCCGCAGGCTATAGAGCAGCCAGGGCGGGGCTGACAAGAGCGGGTGGTGCAAATCGCCGGAACCCGGCACGGCGCAACATAAACCCGCGCCCGGTTGCCCCGGCGCGGGTGGTGCGATGATGGCATGTTGCCAGAGTCGGCTCAGGCCGCGCGGGCGACAAGCACCTCGTCGACCTGTTTCTGGGCCAGCGCCTCGTCCATGCCCGAGACCGCTGCAACCTCGCGCGTCAGGCGTTCCAGCGCCGCTTCGTACAACTGACGCTCGGAATAGCTTTGCTCGCGCTGATCGTCATTGCGGTGCAGGTCGCGCACCACTTCGGCGATGGCCAGCAGATCGCCCGAGTTGATCTTCTGCTCGTATTCCTGCGCCCGGCGGGACCACATCGCCCGCTTGACCCGCGCCTTGCCCTTCAGCGTGGCCAGAGCCTTTGACACGATGTCAGGAGAGCTGAGCCCGCGCATGCCCACCTGCGTGGCCTTGTCCGTGGGCACACGCAGAGTCATCTTGTCCTTTTCAAAGGAAATGACAAAAAGCTCCAGGTTCATGCCGGCAATCTCGCGCTCTTCGATAGAGACGATCTTGCCCACGCCATGGGCGGGGTAAACAACAAAATCGTTGGGGCGGTACTCGGGCTTACGGGCCTTGCTCATTCGGGCGTTTCCTCGCTTCTTGCCGGAAATCAGCGACAAGAAACCCACGGGGAAACGTTACTTCCCCGCGCAAGAATCCGTTATCGCCAAAAAAAACATCGCACAGGCGAGCAGCACTGCGGATGCCGGACGTTCATTCAGTAACGCTTTCATAACACAAAAAGCGCTCGAATCAAAGCGGTGAATCGCTCATGCCGCAGGGTCACGCCGAATTGCGCGGGTTGGTACGGGGCGTTGATGCGCCGCCTTGATCCTGGCTGCAAGTGCCAGACAGCGTCAGCCCCGGGCAACAGCGCTTAGCTGCCCTCGCCCGGATTCTCGGAGAAATACTTCTCCATCTTGCCGGTCTCGCCATCGCGCTCCTCGGCATCGGGCAGCGGGTCACGGCGCAGGGTGATCACCGGCCACATTTCCGAGTATTTGCGGTTGAACTCGACCCAGGGTTCCATGTCAGGTTCGGTGTCCGGGCGGATCGCATCGGCCGGGCATTCAGGTTCGCATACACCGCAATCGATGCATTCGTCCGGATGAATGACGAGCATGTTCTCGCCTTCATACAAACAGTCCACCGGGCAGACTTCGACGCAGTCGGTGTATTTGCAGGCGATGCAGTTGTCTGTCACGACATAGGTCATGGGCGGGCTCGTCACTGTTGTTGCGCAGCGGAGTTAACCCCAAGGGGCGGGTCAATCAACCCATCGCGCGCGCGTTGCGTCGAATGAGCGCCTGTCCCGGCCCTGCGGCCGCCCGCCGGGGTCGGCTTGCGGGCGCGACAGATCGCGGGGCGGCGGTGGCGGGGACAGGTCATCATACAGCGTTGCCGCCTCGGTTGCCGGCCCGCGGCGGGTGCCGGGGGCGATCATGCACAGCACGCGCACCCTGTCGCCGATGACAAAGGTCAGCACATCGCCGGGCCGCATGGCCTGCGCCGGTTTTGACACCAGCTGCCCGTTCAACCGCATCCGCCCGGCTGCCACCGCCTGCGCGGCCAGGCTGCGCGACTTGAAGGCGCGCACATGCCAGAGCCATTTATCCAGGCGGATGGGGGTCAGCGCCGGGTCGGATGCATGCGTCGCCAAGTCAGGTCTTGTCCTTAAGCCCCATCAGCGCAGCGGCAAAGGGGTTGTCCGGGTCGATCTGGTCGCGCTTGCGTTCCGGCGCGGCGGTAAAGCTGCGCGGGCCTTCGTCGCGCCGGGGCGGCTTGCCATGCTTGCCGCGGTTCTGGTCGCGGTCGGAGCGCCGGTTGCCGCGCTGGCCTTCCTGAAAGCGGTTGCGGCCGCCCTCTGCGCCCTTGCCGGCACCGTCTTGCTTGCTGCGCCCGGCACCGTCTGCACCGCGCGGGGGGCGGCGGCCCTGCCCGCCGCGATCGTCGCTGCGCGCGCCGCCCTTTTGCTTGTCGTCTGGTGACGGCGCCTGTGCGGCATGGCCTGACCCGGCAGTGCCTGCCTGCCCGTCACGCGGTGCATCGCGGGGCCCATCGCGGCGTGCGGGTCGCTGTCCGGTTCGCTGGCCATCACGGCGCGGGCCACGGTCACGGCCGCCGCGGCCGCGCGGCGCCCAGCGAAAGATATAGAAGACCTCGACCTCGGGTGTGGGCGCGGGTGCGGGTGCGGGCTCTGCCTCTGGTGCCGTGTCGGAATCCGCCTCGGCGGGATCGGCCGCCTGTGCGGTTTGCGCTGTGGGTTCATCGCCCTGCGGCGGCGCATCGGCGGCCGTTCCAGCCACCGGGGTAGTCGGTTCTGTCGTTTCAGCACCTGTTGTTTCTGCAACCGGGGCAGCCTGTTCAGCGGTCTCGGGCACAGACCCGGCTGCCGGTTCCTGATCCGCCGCGGCGGACCGCGCCGGTTCAGCCCCGGATTGCGCGGCATCGGCCGGCGCAGCGGCTTGATCCTTTGGCGCGGGGGCATTGACTGCAGCCTGCCCCTTTGGCCGCTCGCCGCGCTCGGCGGCATAGCCCAGGCCCTGCATCAGATCGACAAACTGTTCCAGCGTCAGGCCGGTGATCGACAGCATTTCGGGCGCGGCCTCGAACCCGGCGCGGCTGTCGCGGCCCCGCAGGATATCGGCCAGACGTTCCAGCATGTCGATGCGGATCGCGCGGCTGCCCGCGGGTTTGTAGCCGGCAAGCGTGTAATGCAGCGGGTCGATCTCGGTCAGGTTGGGAATGGTCACCAGGCCGGGCGGCGGGCTTTCAGGAAAGGTCTCCAGCCCCTGCGCCAACGACCAGAGGACCAGCCGCAACCGCGTAGGCGCCGGTTTCAGCAGCAGTGGCAGGAAGATGGTGAACTGACCGAACCGCACGCCATGCTTGCGCAGCGCGCCGCGCGCCTCCTGATCCAGTGATTTCACTTCGTCGGCGACACCGTCACGCGGCAGCACGCCCATCGCCTCGACCAGACGGAAGGCAAAACCGCGGGCCAGCCCGGTCAGCGTCTCGTCGCGCTGCAGGTTCATCAGCGGCTCGAACAGGGATGCCACCTTGCGGTCGAAGAAATGCTGCATCCGGCGCTTGACCTTTTCCGCCACATCCGGGCCGGCCTCGTCATCGACAAAGGCGGCCACCTGCGGGCGCATGGCGTCTGCCCCGGCAACCAGCTTGCCGACAGCTTCCTTGCCCCACAGCAACCCGCCCTGTTCCGTGAAATCCAGTTCGGTATCGGGCGCGTTGTAAAAGCGGTCGGCGCGCAGATGAAACGCCGGCGCCAGCGCCGCCACGGCCGCCTGACGCAGGGTCCGCGCCTGATCGGCGCTGTCGGTCTTGTCCTGGCGGAAGCGGAAGCCCTCCAGCCGGCCGATGAACTCGCCTTCGACCGTTACTTCGCCCTTGTCATTCACCTCGGCCACAAGGCTCTCCTTCTGGTTCAACCGGCGCATCAGCACACTGGTACGCCGGTCGACAAATGCTGCCGTCAGACGCGCGTGCAACGCATCCGACAAGCGGTCTTCTACCGCGCGCGTCTCGCCACGCCAATGCTTTTCGTCGTCAACCCAGCCCGCTCTTTGCGCGACATAGGTCCAGGTACGGATAAAGGCCAGCCGGCGCGACAGCATGTCGATATCGCCCTGAACCTTGTCGATGCGCGCGATGTTGCGTTTCAGCCAGTCGCCGGGAATGCGCCCGTCCGCGTGCAGAAAACCGAACAGACGCGCCAGCAGACCTGCGTGCTCGACCGGCGAGATGCCCCGGAAATCGGGGATCCGGCAGACATCCCACAACAGTCGCACATCGGCGGCGCCCTGCAGACGCTCTGCAACCTCGGGCATCGCGCCCAGCATTTTCAGCGCGGCCAGGTCATCGGATTCGCGCACACGGGTCAGCCAGTCATCCTGCGTGGGGGCTTCAAGCGACCGGATCAGGCGGTCCAGCGTGCCGAACTCCAGCCGTGCATTGCGCCACATGAGCTTGCGCACCGGCAGGAACTGGTGGTTTTCGATGGCCTCGATCACCTCGGGCGCCATTGGCCTGGCCTCGCCGGTCACGCCAAAGCTGCCCTGTGCGGTATGACGCCCCGCGCGCCCGGCGATCTGGGCCAGCTCGTCGGGGTTCAGCGGCCGCATGCGCCGACCGTCGAACTTGGCGGTGCCGGCAAAGGCGACGTGGCGAATATCCAGGTTCAACCCCATGCCGATGGCGTCGGTCGCCACCAGGTAATCGACATCGCCATTCTGATACAGGGCAACCTGTGCGTTCCGTGTGCGCGGCGAAAGCGCCCCCATGACGATTGCACATCCGCCCTTGGTGCGCTTGATCAGCTCTGCGATGGCGTAGACATTCTCGATAGAGAACGCCACAATGGCCGAGCGCGCCGGCATTCGCGCGATCTTCTTCGACCCCGCCCATGTCAGCTGCGACATCCGCTCGCGCCGGATGAACTGCGTGCCCGGCACCAGCGCGGCGATGGCCCCGCGCATGGTGTCCGACCCCAGAAACAGCGTTTCGTGCAACCCGCGCGCATGCAGCAGCCTGTCGGTGAACACATGCCCGCGGTCCGGATCGGCGCATAGCTGGATTTCGTCGATCGCCACGAAATCGGCGCCTATTTCCAGCGGCATGGCCTCGGTCGTGCAGACCCAGTATTGCACGCGCTCGGGTACGATGCGTTCCTCGCCCGTGACCAGCGCCACCACCGAGGGGCCGCGCAGCGCCTTGATGCGGTCATAGACCTCGCGCGCCAGCAGGCGCAGCGGCAGGCCGATGACGCCCGTGCGATGGGCCAGCATCCGCTCGATGGCGTAATGGGTCTTGCCGGTGTTGGTGGGGCCCAATACGGTCGTGACCCGCCCCCGCGTATTCATGGCCCCGTGCCCGTTCATGGCCTGCTGATGCCCCGCGCCCAGCCGGTCGTCCTGCCGGCACTCTCATTGGTTCCTGCCGGCCTAAAGCGCGCGACCGCCGAGGGCAAGCTCCAGTCGCGCCAGCGCCTCGCGCACGCTGGGCCGGTGGGGGTGAATTTCATGCGCGGCAGCATAGGCCGCGCGCGCTTCTTCCAGCCTGCCGACCTGCTCCAGAATCATCCCCATGCCGGCCAGCGCCGCAAAATGCTGCGGATTGCGCGCCAGCGCCTGTTCGATATCGGCCATCGACAGGCCCAGTCGGTTATCCATGTACCAGGCTGTAGCACGGGCATTCCAGGCTTCGGCAAAATCCGGGCTGTGGTCCAGTACGGCGCTGAAATGCGCGATGGCGTCGCGCGGGCGCCCCGCGCGCAACGCGGCCTGCCCGCGCTGAAACAGGTAATCCGCCGTGGCCGATCCCGAACGCGACCAGGTGCGCAGGATTTGCCGCTCGATCCGGCGCCAGCGATTCTGGTCAGGCCGGGCCAGTTCGGCCAGCAGCTGCGCCACATCGGTTTCGGCATCGGTGGGGGGCGCCTGCACCGGCAGCGGCACCCTTGTCTGCGCCGGCGTTGTCTGCGCCTGTATTGACTGCGCCTGCATTGACTGCGCCTGGGCCCCCGGCGCAATCGCGCCGGCCGACAGCCCCACTACCAGCACGCTGGCCGCCATCAGACCTGCCGCAACGACATGATTGAGAAGATGCAGTCGATGTTTCATACTTGGATTGTAGCGTTGTCTGGCGCGAAGGCGATAGGCTTGCGCGTCACGATGACGAGAAACACCCCTGGGCGCCACCGGGAGGATAGCACTGCAGGCAGGCCGGCGAAAACCTGGCACCCTCATGGAACCGGATGACGGCCGTGGCGCTTTTCTTCCTGCGCGGCGCCAGAATCCGCACCCCTGATATCGACATCAACAAAGCGGACGGAAGGAACGGCATGAGCGAGATACTGACCAAGGGCGTCGCAGCGCTGAACGAAAAGCTGGGCGATGAAGGCTTTGACGGCTCGGCGAAATTCGTGATCACGGGCGAAGGATCGATCGTGATGGACAGCGAAGGGGCGCGCATCGGTGACGACGATACCGATGTGACGCTTACCGCCACGGCCGAGACCTTTCAGGGCATGCTTGAAGGCGATGTGAACCCCACGATGGCCTTCATGTCTGGCAAGCTGTCCATCGACGGCAGCATGTCGATGGCCATGAAGCTGGCTTCGGTTCTGGGTTAGGACGACGCTGATGGCGGCCGCCCTGCCCCCGCAACCGGAAAACGCACCGGGAACGGCCGCCAGAAACCAGACGGCCGCCGGCACGGGCAGCCGGCGGGCCGCCGCGGCCGCCCCGGCGGCACCGCGGCCAGGCCTGGACCCTGCCCCGCTGATGGCCTGCGGCGCCCCGCCGCGCGGTCAGGCATACTGGCTGCGCAGCAGCGACGGGGTGCGGGTGCGCATCGGTTACTGGCCGGGCAGCGCGGGGCATGTCCTGATCTTGCCCGGCCGCACCGAATATATCGAGAAATACGGCCTGGTCGTGGCCGATCTGGCGCGCGCAGGCTGGGGCGCGGTGGTGCTGGACTGGCGCGGCCAGGGTCTTTCCGACCGGCTGGCACCCGACCCTTTGTTGGGTCATGTGCGCGATTTTGCCGAATATCAGCTTGACCTGTCAGCCGCGCGCGACGCCGGCATGGCACTGGGCTGCGGCCCGATGCCGGTTCTGGCGCATTCCATGGGGGGCTGCATCCTGTTGCGCGCGCTGGTCGATGGCTGGCGCCCGCCCGCCGTGTCGCTATGTGCACCGATGCTGGGGCTGGCGCAAAACGCCGCGTTGCGCGCGGGCGTCGCGGCCATGGCGCGGCTTTCCCGGCCCCTTGGGCGCAACCTGGCCTATGTGCCCGGCACAGGGCCAGAGTTTGGCCTGCGTTCGACACCGTTCGACCTGAACGACCTGACGCGCGACGCGGCGCAGTTTGCCCGGATGCAGGCGCAACTGGTGGCCGAACCGGCGCTGGCACTGGGCGGTCCGAGCCTTAGCTGGATCGGCGCCGCCCTGGCCGAAATGGCCGACCTGCTGCGCAGCCCGGCGCCGGATGTGCCGGCGCTGATCGGCATTGCCGGCAATGACCGGATCGTCAGCAACGAGGCGATTCGCGCCCGCGCGTCGGGCTGGCCCGGGGCCGAACTGGCGGAATATCCGGGCGCCGAGCATGAGTTGCTGATGGAAAGACCGGATGTGCGGGTCGATTTTCTGGATCGGATACTGGGCCTGTTCGGCAAGAATGCACACACTGCGTGACCGTTCCGGGCTACCGCCCTTGCCAAGGGACAACCGCCTGACAACGGACAGCTGATCACGCAGGCGATGCCGGGCGATCCGGTCACGCCGGGGCACGTTTGGCACGGGGCACGTTTGGCGCGTGTCTCAGGGTGCGCGAAAGTGCTTTGACAGCTTCAACCCCTGCCCCTGATAATGCGAGGCGATCCCTGCCCCATACAGAGTCTCGGGGCGCGCGGCCATGCGCTCGTACACCAGCCGCCCCACGATCTGACCATGCTCCAACACGAAGGGTGCCTCGTGGCAGCGTACCTCCAGCACGCCGCGCGCCCCTGCACCGCCGGCGGCGTCATGGCCAAAGCCGGGATCAAAGAACCCTGCGTAATGCACCCGGAATTCGCCCGCCATCGCCAGGAAAGGCGCCATCTCGGCGGCATGATCGGGCGGAATATGCACCGATTCGCGGCTGACCAGAATGTAAAAGGCACCCGGGTCCAGAATCAGGCGGCCATCAGGTGTGCGCAGCGGGTCCCAGAAATCGGCCGGGTCGTAGGCACCGATGCGGTCCAGATCAATCACCCCGGCATGCGGGCGCGCGCGCCAGCCTGCCAGCACCTCGTCGACCGGGCGCAGATCGACCGAAAAGCCCAGACCGTCGGATATATGCGCCGCACCGGAAACAAGCCGCTGTTCGGCGTGCAGCACGGCCAGTTCCGCGTCATCCAGCACCACCCGCCCCCGCCGAAAGCGAATCTGGTTCAACCGCATGCCCGGGCGCACCAGCACCGAAAATGAACGCGGGCAGATCTCGGCGTACAAGGGCCCCGAATAACCCGGTGCGACACGGTCGAACTCGGTTCCCTCGTCGGTGATCAGCCGGGTCAGCAGGTCCAGCCGGCCTGTCGAGCTTTTGGCATTGGCAACGGCGTGAATATCAGCAGGCAGTGCCAGGCTCTCGGTCAGGGGCACCACATAGACGCAGCCCTTTTCCAGCACCGCGCCCCCCTCCAGCGCCATGCTGTGCATGCCGAATTCCTGCAACCGGTCCGACACCCGGCGCCCCTGTCCGGCCAGAAAGGACGCGCGCACCCGCCAGGCGGTCGCCCCCAGCCGCAGGTCAAGGCTGGCAGGCTGGATCTGGTCGCTGACGGGGGGGATCGGGGTCACGATCTCGCCCCGGGCGAGCATCTTGCGCAAGTCCTGGGCCGGCAGAACGCCGCGGGGTGCGGCATCGGCGGCAAGGGTCTTTGCAGGGTTTTCAGGAAACGCAGGGGCGGTCATCAGACAGGTTCTTCCGGGGCAGGCGTTGCTAAGCCGGCCGTGACGGGCGCCGGAAAGGCCGGCCATGAAAAGACTGCGGCCCGCAACAGCGATGCTGCGGCGGGCCGAGTGTGATGGTCGGGCTGGCGAGATTCGAACTCACGACCTTCCGTCCCCCAGACGGACGCGCTAACCAGACTGCGCCACAGCCCGACGAGGCGCTTTCTACCGTTTCTGACGGCACAGGCAAGCGCGAATCGTGCACCCGATGGACAAGGCCGGGCGGATTTGCAGGATAGGCCCACGGGACTGGGTGTGCCTTTGATGCATCCGGTCTGCGGCCAGGCCAAGGTTACCAACGCCCCGCGCCAGAGGCTTCGGACATGCGGTCAAGCAAGGCATCCATCCGCCGGGCCAGCAAGCCGAACTGCCCGGCCCGCGCTCCGACCGCGCCACGCGGGATACGGCGCAACAACCGGGCCGGTCGGTCGGCAACAGTTGCCTGTGCAACAGGGCTGCCCGCCACAGGCGCTTGCTCGGCTGGCGCCTCTGTCGGCGCCAGACGTGCGGCAGCGGGCTGCCCACCGGGCGGCACGGGCCCGGATGGCGCCGTTTCCTGCAAGGGCATTCCGGCATCCGGCGTGTCGGCATCCGGCATTGCGGGCACGGCGGCGCCCGGCATGTCGACCTGCGGCGCGCTGGCGTCGGTTGCGGGGGCGGGATGCGCCCTGTCCGGTGTGTCGCTGACCGGCGCCTCTTGGGGTGGCTGCATCTGATCGCGGGCCGGATCCTGTGGCTGCTCTGGCGCAGCGGGCACGCTGTCGGCATGCGGCCGATCCTGCCGGGGCGCATCATCGGCACCGTCCGGGCGGAACCGGGGCGGACTGACCGGCAGGCGGGACACCGTGGCCGATACCCGCGCAGGCGGGGCCGGCGGGGCCGGCGGGGCAGACGGCGGGATCGGTGTATCCGCGCCTTTCACCGTGTCAGCCGTCGCCACCGGCGCGGCGGTGTCATCAGGCGTATCTGCGGCGCCGGCGGGGAACGACAGCACGGCGCCCTCGTCGCCCTCATCCATGGCAACCGGGGGCGCAAGCCGCATCACATGCCTGACGCCCTGTTCTTGCAGCACCTTCTGCACGCCGCGAATGGTCATCCCCCGGTCCTGCAACAGGTGCTTGATCCCGGCAATCAGCGCCACATCGTCGGGGCGATAGTACCGGCGCCCACCGGCCCGCTTTACCGGCCTGATCTGATAGAACTTGCTTTCCCAGAACCGCAGCACATGGGCGGGCGTTTCCAGCAGATCAGCCACTTCGCTGATGGTCCGAAAGGCCTCGGGCGCCTTCTTCATGATCGTCTCAGCCCTCGGAGAGCTGCGCGTTGCCGCGCATCACCCTTTCCTTCATCAGATGCGACGGGCGAAAGGACAGCACGCGGCGCGGGCTGATCGGCACCTCCTCGCCGGTTTTCGGGTTACGGCCCACGCGGGCTGTCTTGTCGCGCACGCTGAAAGTGCCGAAGGATGAAATCTTGACCTGCTCGCCAGACGCCAGCGCGTCAGAGACATGGGAAATGATCGCCTCAACCAGTTGTGCGGATTCGTTGCGCGACAGGCCGACTTCGCGGAAAACCGCCTCGGCCAGGTCCATGCGTGTCAATGTCTTGCCACTCATTCTGTCTGTCCCCCTAAGAATGCCTATGGGACTTAATTCTGTTTATAAGCTGTCCCATCGTGTTCAAACCATGATCCAAGGCGGAATCCGAGTCAATATCAGGGACTTGCAGGCAAGAGTTCGCCGAATGGCAGCCATGCGCCTGAAGACGACGCGCAAACGGGGGCAAAACATGCGTTCGCGCGCGGCGATGGCTGCGCATGAAAAGGGTGTCTGGCAGCCGCTGCAGCGCCTACCAGCGCAGCACGACCGCGCCCCAGGCAAGCCCGCCGCCTATGGCCTCGACGACAATGACCTGACCCGGCTCGAACCGTCCCTGCGCATCTGCCACCGACAGCGCCAGCGGGATCGACGCGGCAGAGGTGTTGCCGTGATCGGCCACCGTGGTGATCACCCGGTCCATCGGCAGACCCAGTTTTTGCGCCGTGGCACGGATGATACGCAGATTCGCCTGATGCGGCACAACCCAGTCGACCTGCGCCGCAACCAGCCCGGCGCGGGCAATTGCGGTATGGGCGGTTCTTGCCAGCTTTTCCACAGCGTGGCGAAACACTTCCTTGCCCTGCATGCGCAGACAGCCCGCCGTGCCGGTGGTCGCAACACCGCCATCGACATACAGGATATCCTTCTGGCTGCCATCGGCGTTCAGATCGACAGACAGGATACCCCGGTCGGCATTGGTGCCGGTGCCTGGCTGCGCCTCCAGGATCACGGCGCCGGCCCCATCGCCGAACAGCACGGCCGTAGCACGGTCGTCATGGTCCAGGATGCGACTGAAGGTTTCAGCACCGATCACCATGATACGGCGCGCCGTACCGGCCATGATCAGCGCATGCGCCTGCGCCAACGCATAGATGAACCCGGCGCACACCGCCTGGACGTCAAAGGCGAATCCCTGCTTCATGCCCAGTTCGGCCTGAACCATGGTGGCAACCGACGGAAAGGTCAGATCCGGGGTCGAGGTGGCCACGATGATGGCATCCAGCGATTCGGCGCCCAACCCGGCCTTGTCCAGCGCGGCCCGCGCCGCCTTTGTCGCCATGTGCGAGGTGGCCTCGCCCTCGGCCGCAAAATGGCGTCGTTCGATCCCGGATCGCGACACGATCCATTCATTCGAGGTGTCCAGCCGGGCGGCGAATTCGTCATTGCTGACCACCCGCTCGGGCAGATAGTGCCCGGTGCCCCGTACCACCGCGCGCGTCACCGCAGGGGTCGCGCCTTTCGGCAAGCCGGCTGTCTGGTCAGGGGTGGTGCCTGCAACTGCTGTGGCTGCTTTCGATTCGTCACCGGGCGCACCGGCGTGCAGGCGGCTTTCGGCCTGTTGGGTCATGCCTGATCTCCTTCGGGGGCATCCTGAGCCGCCCGCGCGGCAATGACAAGGCGCTCTGCCATTCGCCCCTGATAGCCCGATCCGGCCAGTTTCGCCGCCAGCCCGATCGCAGCAGCCACGCCGGTTGCATCGGCCGAGCCGTGCGATTTGACCACGGTGCCGTTCAGCCCCAGGAAGACACCACCATTCACCCGGCGCGGATCGATTCGCAGGCTCAGGCGTTTCAACGCGCGGCGGGCCAGAAGCCCCCCCAGCATCGATATCCAGCCGGACCGGAACGTCTCTTTCAGAAACCCGCCGATCAGCCGTGCCGTTCCCTCGCCGGTTTTCAGCGCCACATTGCCGGTAAAGCCGTCAGTGACGATCACATCGACCCGTTCCGAAGGCAGGTCGCTGCCCTCGACGAAACCGATATAGTCATAGCGCCCGTTTTCCTGGTGGCGGGCGATCAGGTCATGGGCTTCCTTGATCTCGGCCCGACCCTTGTGTTCTTCGGTGCCAACATTCAGCAGCCCCACCCGCGGGCGTGGCTCGTCAAAATCATTCCGGAAATAGGTGGCGCCCATGATGGCATAGGCCAGCAGGTCGGGCGCCTCGGCCTTCACATCGGCACCGACATCCAGCATCGTTGAAAAGCCGTGCCGCCCGCGCGACGGCCACAGGCAGGCAATCGCCGGACGGCTGACGCCCTCCATGCGCCGCAACTGCAGCATCGATACCGCCATCAGCGCGCCGGTGTTGCCACAGGAGACGGACGCCGCCGCCTCGCCCGCTTTCTGGGCCGCAATGGCTGACCACATCGAGGTCTCGCGCCCATGCCGCATGACATGGCTTGGCTTGTCCTCCATGCTGACCGCTTCGGGCGCATGGCAGATCGTCAACCGATCGGAAAACACCGAGTGACTGGCCAGCAATGGGCCAAGTATCGCCTGATCCCCGTGTATGGACACCTGCAACGCCGGATTCGCCTGCAACGCCATGGCGCAGCCGCCAACCACGGCAGACGGGCCCAGATCGCCGCCCATTGCATCGACGGCAACCTTTACCACGGCAAAGGCCCTGTCGCCCGATGCAACAGCCCTGTCGGCACGGGCAGAAAGTCGCGTTCCTGCCCGTTCGCCGCCCACCGGGTCTGTGCCCGCGGGCGCATTCAGGCCGCGTCGTCGTCCAGATCGACGTCGTTGCCGCGTGCGATCACTTCACGGTTCGCATAATGGCCGCAGGACGGGCACACGTGATGCGGGCGCTTCAGTTCCCCGCAGCTGGGGCATTCATTGGGGTTTGCGGCAACCAACGCGTCATGCGCGCGGCGCATGTTACGACGAGAGCGGGTTACGCGGTTCTGCTGGACGGCCATGGGTCAACCTCTGGTGTCTGACTGCTGGTGCGCGCGGCACCCGACAGGGGGAGTCTGTGATTACTGGCGCAGGCCATACAACGACTTGAAACGGTATCCAAGCCCCGGACAGCGCGAGGCGCGGAAAATAGGCGCTTCTGAAAATAGTGCAAGGCTGATTCGTAGCGTCACCCTGCACAGACCGGCACGGCAGCAGGTTCAGCCGGCACCCGAATGGCGATTGTGGTCACGGCTTCTTGTCGTTCTTGCCTCGCGTGCGCCCGGTCGTGCGCCCGGTCGTGCCGGGGACGCGGCCCTGTGGCGCTGGCGTGGCCTTGTCCTGCGCGTTGCCCTGAATCTTATCCTGCGCCTTTTCCGCCAGGACGTCACGCAGGGGCGCAAGCGCGGCAAACGGGTTCTTCCTGCCATCGCCCGGCGCCGCGCCGATCGATCCATCACCGGGTGTGGCATCCGGTGGGTCGATGCCGGGCACGGTTGCGGGCTCTGTCACGGCGCCCGTGGGCAGAACCGCCAGCGCACCGCGCGCGCCCAGCGTGGCGCCCTCCTTGCGCGGGTAATCCGGCAGCGCCAGCGCCAGCGCCTCGATCATCACCGCACCGGGGTCGATCTCGGTGCCCAGGGGGTCAATGCGGTCGTCCTCGGGCATCTCGGTCTCGGCACCAGAGGCCGCAGCCGGTTCGGCACTGAACAGGCGCGTTACCGGCAGGTCCAGCCGCGTGGTCACAGGTTCGGCGCTGATCACGCAGGCTTGAACCACCGTCGCGCCCAACTGCCCCTCAAGCCGCCAGTCGTCCCGGCCCGCAGCCTCGATCATGCCCCTGAACTCGAGCTTGCGCAGCGCCAGCAGGTCAAGATCAGCCGCGATTCCCTCGCGTGCCGGGGCATCGGGGCGCAGATGAAAATGATTGGCGCGCCGCGTTGAAAGCGCGCTGACGCGCAACGGCAGGCTGGCCACGGGTGTGCCCTGGCTGCCCTGCGCCGTGGCACTGGTGGGGGGAAGGGGCTTTTCGCGCATCGGTTGCCTGTCTGCCTTGGTGGCTGTGCTCTACAGCGCCCTGCCTAACGCATTGCGGCGCCACGCGCAAAGCCCGGCACGGGCCAGCCGGCAGACCTTTGCGCGATCCCGGCCAGCATGCGTTCCTTTCTTGAAGCGCGGGCGCCGGTTCGTTAAGCCGTGTCATGAGGGCCGGGTCCGGCGACGCCGGCACGCGGAAACAGAGGCGGTAGCGACATGGCACAGTTCCCAGACCACAGACGGCAGAAACTGGCCGGTACGCCATCATGGCGGCTGCTGGGGACGGGCATGATCGTTGCTCTGTTGCTGAGTGCCTGTTCACCGGTGATGCGCTTTCATGGCTACGCGCCCTCTGACGCCGATCTTGCTGAAATCAACATCGGGCAGGACACGCGCGAAACCGTGGCAGAACGCATTGGCCGGCCGGGCGTTGGCGGGGTGATGCAGGGCTCTGGCTGGTTCTATGTCCAGTCGGACTGGCGGCATGAAAACTGGCGCCCACCGGTAGAGTTGCGCCGCGAGGTTGTGGCGATCAGCTTTGACGGCAACAACCGGGTCAGCAATATCGAACGGTTCGGGCTGGAAGACGGCGAGGTTGTCGCGCTGTCGCGCCGCGTGACCGACAGCGGCCCACGCGGGCGCAGCGTGCTGGCACAGGTGTTCGGCGTGCTGGGCAACTTCAACCCGGCCACTTTCCTGAACTGATCGGCGCGCGAACAGGGCCGCGACCGAATGAGCGCCGAAAAGGCAACGGCCAGGCGCCGCTGCGCAGTGGCGCCGATGCAGACTGCAACACCGCCCGGCATGGCCCTTTTCCCGCACGGCAATCATGGGCGCATACAGGGGCGCATATGGGCAACAAGCCTGCGCATACCCTGGACGGGGCGGCGCGCGTTGCCATACCCTGCCGGCTATTCGGCGTTGTGTGATTCTTCGTCCATGTCGGGGTCAAACCGCAGTGCCACGCCGTTCATGCAATAGCGCAGACCCGTTGGCTGCGGCCCATCGGGAAACACATGCCCCAGATGCGCCGCGCAGCGGCTGCAATGCACTTCCGTACGGCGCATGAACAGCGATCGGTCCTCGCGCGTGCCGACCGGCGCATCACTGCGCGGCGCCCAGAAACTGGGCCAGCCGCTACCCGAATCATACTTTCGCCCCTGGTCGAATAGCGGCGCATCGCAACAGATGCACCGAAACACGCCCGGCTCCTTTGGAAAGTCCTCATGCGTGTAGGCGCGTTCAGTGCCGTGTTTGCGCGTCACCTTGTACGCAAGCGGAGACAGCACGGCGCGCCATTCCTCGTCGCTCTTCACAATCGGGTCGACTTTCGTCATCCTGTTACCTGCTGATGGTCTGCATGTTCCACCAGATCAGTTATACAGGACGCCTGTGATGTCCAGTGCCCGTGCCCTGCGTGGCAACCCGCTTTCTTCCGCCACCCTGTCCCGGCCGACCAAAGGGCACCAGCCCGCAGCCGGGCACCCAGCCCCCGGCGGCGTGACCTGCACGCCGATACCACAGTTCGGCGAACCCATCCTGCGTGGCGCATTCGAATTGCGCGCGGCACATGACCGCCAAGAGGTGGCCCAGTTGCAGGCCCTGCGCGCGCAGAGCTTTCGTGGCACCGCTGCCGCGAGTGATGCCGACCGCCACGACGCCACCTGCCTGCATCTGTGGATCGGTCGCCCCGGCGGGCCACCCCTGGCCACGCTGCGGCTGCGCCAGCATGGCGATGCCGCCTCGCTTTGCAATGGATACAGCGGCGGGTTCTTTGATCTGTCTGCCCTTGCCCGGCTGCCCGGCACGGTGCTGGAAATCGGTCGCCTGACCTTGCGCAGGGACGCCGCGCATGCACAGCTGATGCGCCTGGTATGGACCGGGATCGCCCGCGTGACCCGTCAGACAGGTGCAGCCCGGCTGATCGGATGCACATCGCTGGCCGGGGGCGATCCGGCCTGCCATGGCGCGGTGCTGGACCATGTCGCGCGCCATCATCTGGGCCCCTCGGCGCTGCGCCCGGCTGCCCGAAGCCCCTGCAGGACGCTTTTACAGGCGCGGCCCGCCTGCCCGCCCGTTACCGGCAACCAGCCCCAGCGACCACCCGCCGACCTGCCCACTATCCTGCGTTTCTATACCTCGCTTGGGGGTTGGGTATCGGATGCGGTGGTCATCGACCCCGATCTTGATACCTGCGTGCTGTTCACCTGCGTCGAAATCGCCACCATGCCGCCGGCCCAGCAGCGGCTGATGCAGTCCCTTGCCGCCCGCTGAAGGCAGGATCGCTGGCAGGGCTTGACCCGCTCGTCGCTGGCGGATAGCCCGCCCGGATGGCACGCGCTCCACTTCTGCAATTGTCCGGCATCACCCTGGGATTCGGCGGCAACCCGCTGATCGACGGCATGGATCTGACGATCCAGCCGGGCGACAGGCTGGCCCTGGTCGGCCGCAACGGATCGGGCAAATCCACCCTGATGAAGATCTTGGCGGGGCTGGTCGAGCCTGACCGCGGCACCCGGGCGCTGGGGCCGGGCGTCACCATCGGGTATATGGAGCAGGAACCCGATTTCTCTGGCTTCGCAACCCTGGGCGATTACGCGGCACAGACACTGCCGCCCGAAGAACGCTATCGGATCGATGTCGCGGCCGAAGGGCTGGGCTTTGACCCCACGCTGCCCGCCGCAACAGCCTCGGGGGGTGAACGCCGGCGCGCGTCACTGGCCCGCCTGCTGGCAGAAGAGCCCGCATTGATGCTGCTGGACGAACCCACCAACCATCTGGATATCGCCGCCATCACCTGGCTGGAGAACCGCCTGCGCGAGGGGCGCGCCGCCTTTCTGCTGATCAGCCATGACCGCGCCTTTCTCAACGCCCTCAGCCGTGCCGTGCTGTGGCTTGATCGGGGGCAGATACGGCGGATGGATCAGCCCTTTGACCGGTTCGAGGACTGGCGCGAAACCGTCTGGGCCGCCGAGGACGACGCCCGCCACAAGCTTGACCGCAAGATCAAGGCCGAGGCGCGCTGGGCGGTCGAGGGTATTTCGGCCCGGCTAAAGCGCTACCAGGGCCGGTTGCGCGCGCTGCAGGCCATGCGGGCCGACCGCGCCGCGCAGATCCGGCGCCAGGGCGCGGCGGCGCTGGCGCTTGATTCCGGCACGGCTTCGGGC
>JAFIED010000057.1 GCA_020832805.1 Pararhodobacter sp. | reverse complement strand
CCACAGGAAGGCTCCGACCATCCCCATGCGCATCGGCTGCAATCCCCGCAGCAAGAGGATCGGCTGCGCAGCCTCGAACACCAGGTTGCGGCGCGGCTGCACGCCCCGCAGCATCACGGCAAGCCAGGTAAGATAGGTCTGGAGCATGGTGCAGTCTTCTTGGGCCTGGGGGTCAGGAGCCCGGTGGCATCAGATGCGGTGCAAAGCGCCGCAGGGCGGTGATCAGACGCGGATGATCACGGCGGGGATCACTGAGCATATCCACCACAAACCCTGCGCTGCGCACCGCCAGAGGGCCGAGCGCCGAAGGCACGTTGCGGTTGAATTCGGCGAAACGCTTTAGCAGCGCGCCGTCATGGGTGCCGGCGTGGAACTCGACATACCGCCAGCCGCCGCTCCGGCGCCTGTCGCGGCGCTGGATGATTCGCTCCATGCTCTCCCACGGCAGCAGGATGTCGAGTTCGGGCAGCGAGATGCCTGCGGCATCCACCCGCATCTGCTGCCCGAGCGTCGATCGATACTCCCGCGCCTGCTGCACCGCGAGCCAGGCGATCAGCCAGAGGCCGAGGGCTACAGGAAAGAGCCTCCAGTCCTCGATGGCCAGCAGGGCGACAACGAGGCCGGTAACGCAGGCTACCGGCATGATCAGCCAGTAAACCAAGGCCATTACCTTCATGGTGCCATTGCCGAAGGTAAAGGTCTCGTGCGCAGAGATCTCCTGTCCGGGCGGTGTCACATCCTGTCCTGTTCATGGTCAATTGGCTTCGGGATTGCGGATGCCTGTACGTAACCTGCGCGGTAGTCTTTACAGGAACCTGCACAGGCTGTCTGTGCCGTCAGGGCGGCGAATACGACACTGCCGTGTCTCTTCGGAGGCTTCGCGCCTTTTTTCGGGCGACGCTGCGGTGGGGCAGGATACGTAGGCGGTCGTTCCTGCCTGATCCAGCCCTGCGCATGATCGCGAGCCGCCAGGGTGCCTTGCATCGGACCGTCATCCGCAGGTGCCGGACTGCAAAAGAGAATTGGCAGCGCATCGGAGGCAAGGGCTTGATCCCGGCACAGGCCGGGCGCTACCCCAACGGCAGTTTACTGGCATGGCGCAGATGTCGATTATCTCGAACAAGGCTCTGAAACGGCTGAAGGTCGCCTTCCTCTGGGGTGGAGTGGCGTTGGTTCTGGCAGGATGTACCTCGCTCTCCGAGGAGGCCTGCCTTGAGGGAGACTGGCACGGTATCGGCATGCGCGACGGGGCAGCCGGTCATGTTGCCGAAAGCCGGTTCGACGCACATCTGAGGGCCTGCAGCGGGGTGGAGGTGGTGCCGGATCGGCGCGTATGGCAGCAGGGCTATGCGCGCGGCCTGGAAAACTATTGCACCCCCTCTTCCGGACTGCGCGAAGGGCAAGCGGGCCGCCCCTATCGCAACGTCTGCCCGGCTGCGACCGAGGCCGGGTTCCTGTCCGGCCATGAACTCGGCCGGGCCGAGCATGAGCGCCGGACCCGTGTGCGCGAACTCGACCGCGAGATTGCCCATCGGACCCGCCGCAGCGCCGCCTTGCGCGTGGCACTGGAAGTGCCCGGGGCCAATCCCGCGCTGCGCCGGGAACTGCGCCAGAACGAGGCCGAAATCACGCGCCTGCGGTTTGATCTCGGTCTTGCGCGACTGGAACTCGCCGCAATCGAACGCGAGCTGCGTGCATTCCGCGCCGGGCTTTAGCCATGCGATCGATATCCGCACCAGGGCCGTGTCGGACGGCATAGCCCGATCGCAATGCGTTAAGAAGACGTGAGATAAACATGGGAAATGTGAACGAAGTTGACAACAATTCCGCCGGAGCGGGCCAGGCCCTGCGTGAGGGCGAGGATCCGCTGGCTGGGGTCGACATATACCGGCCCACGGAGTTCGATGCCATTTCGCTGGAGGAACTGGAACTCTATCACCTGATCATGGCCTATCGCGCCGAGCAGGGGCTTGCGCCAATTCCACTTTCGTCGGCGCTCAGCGCCACCGCCGGGCGCCACGCGGCCGACACATATTACAACATGATGGTCGCCGGGCAGAGCTATGAGCGTGACGCGACGGGCATGTTCAGCTGGCCCTCCGGGGGCAACCTTCATTCCTGGTCGGATGCGCCGTATTTTCGGGATCACCGCGCACCTGAAATCATGTGGTTCGCCCCGGAGCGGCTGGGGCTTGACTACCCATCCCCCGGCTTCGAGATCAGCGCCGCAGGCTACGCAGATGTTGCCGGCGCGTTGGCCGGTTGGCAGGGGTCACCGGGACATGATCGGGTGATCGTCAACGACGCGCCATGGGAAAGCTTTTCCTGGGAGGCTGTCGGGGTGGGCGTTCTGACCAATCCCGAGAACCTGCCGGGGCTGACGGCTGACGGCAATATCTATCATGTCTGGTTCGGAGCCTCACCCGATCCTGCTGGACCGCCCGAGATCATCGGCTCGGACGCTTCGGACATAATTATCGGCACCATGTTCGATGACCGGATACGGGCCGGCGCGGGCGATGATGTGCTGATTGTCGGCGGGGGCAATGACGTCCTTGATGGCGGGTCCGGGCGGAACGTTGCCGTGTTTTCAGGGGCATTCGCGGATTACAGGATAATGGAAGATCCGGCCGGGGATGCCTTCCTGGTCAGCGATCTGCGCAGCGGCGCGGAAAACGAGGGCAGAAATAAACTCCTGAACATACAGGTGCTGCGCTTCTCCGATGGGGATGTGGTGATCCTGCCTGCGGCCGAGCGTGACCTTGTGACAGCACCGGATGTAGTGGAAGCGCTGCAGGATGGGCCTGTTGTCACGGGCAATGTGCTGGACAATGATCTGGGTTCGGGTGTTGTCGTTGTGGCGGTGAATGGGGGGGCCGCGACAGTAGGCGCTACAGTGGGCGCGCCGGTGGGCGCGACGCTTGACGGTGCTCTGGGCACGCTTACCCTGCAGGCGGATGGCAGCTTCAGCTATGTTGCAGATGCCGCGGCCCGGCTGCCGGATGCGGTTTCCGAAACGGATGTCTTTACCTATACCGCCCGTGACCAGGCGGGAAGAGAGGCCGACGCGACCCTGACCGTGACTGTAACGGGCGTTAACGACCCCGCCAGTATCGCAGGCGACACTTTGGGCACAGTGGTCGAGGAAGATGCGGAACGTCAGCAGGCCAGCGGTTTGCTGACCGTAACCGACCCCGATGCGGGCGAAGACCGGTTCGCCGCACCCGACCCGGCGGCGCTCGCGGGTGATTTCGGCAGCTTCACCTTCAACCCGGAAACCGGGGCCTGGACCTACACGCTCGCCAATAACGACGGTTCCGTGCGAGCACTTCACGCGGGCGCCGAGGTCACCGACAGCCTGACCGTGACCAGCCTTGATGGCACTGCCTCCGAGACGATCACCGTCACCATTCACGGCACAGGCGAACGTGATGCGCCTGAATTGCTGGCCCGGATCGATGGCATCGTTCGGAACCGCGCAGGCGACGCGCTGGAGGGGGTTTCTGTCACCTTCACCCCGGATCATTCACCGGCGCAAACGGTCGTCAGCACCAGCGCCGGAAACTTCGGTTTCGGAGTGGATCACGGCTTTTCCGGTTACCTCCATGCCGCGCGGGACTACAATCCCGATACCGATGGCAGTTTCTCCGCGCGTGATGCGCTGGAAGTGCTGCGCCTTGCGGTTGGTCTTGCGCCAAGCTGGGGACCGGCCAGCCCGATGGACTATGTTGCAGCGGACATCAATCAGGATGGTCAGGTGACGGCGGCAGATGCGCTTGATGTACTGCGTGCGGCCGTCGGTCTTCAGAGCGCCCATCCGCCGCGCTGGATCTTTCTGGATTCGGAGGCTGATCCTGGGGGTATCGATCGTACCAGTTCCGGGATTGAACAGGGCATGGTGATTGATCCGGTGATGGCGGGTGGGGCTGAGGTCTCGATGACCGGCGTCTTGCTCGGGAGTATGCAGGACCATGCATGAGCTGCCCTGCGCCAACACAAACGGAAACATACGGCTTTGATGGTCAGTGAGAACTGATGGGGTGGATATCCACCATAAACCCCGCGCTGCGCACCGCCAGAGGGCCGAGCGCCGAGGGCACGTTGCGGTTGAATTCGGCAAAACGCTCCAGCAGCGCGCCGTCGTCGGTGCCGCCTTGGAACTCGATATACCGCCAGCCGCCGCTCCGCCCCGTGCCGCCGTGCCATGACACGGTGACGCCACGCGCCAGAGGCGCCCGGGCGGCCCTCGCGCTAGGCGCCCTGCTTGCGGGTGGTCTGGTCTCCAGTCCGGCCTGGCCCGATACCTGCGACGAGGCCGCGCGGGAATGGCGCCAGCTTGAGGGCGTGACCAGCCGGCTCATCCTGCAGGCTTTCATTGATCGGCACCCGGACTGCCCCGCTGCCGTGGCGCCCGCCCGCGCACAGCTCGCCTCCCCCGATGCCCCCACGACGGCACGGCACTGCCTTGCGCTGGCCGATGCCGCATATGTTTCCGGCGCCGAGCTTCAATCCGGGGACCCTGCCGCTGCTGTCGCCGCCTGTCGCGCGGCCCATGCCGCAGAGCCGCAGGATGCCCGCGTGGCGGCGGCACTGGGGCGCGCCCTCGTTGCCATTGGACAGGGAGACGAGGCCGAAATTGAAACCCTCCTGCGGCAGGGTGCCGAGGGCGACCGCGTGGATGCCATGAGCAATTATGCCATCCTTCTGCGGCGTCGTGGCGGCGCCGAGGCTGAAGCCGAAGCGGTGCGCTGGTACCGGCGGGCGGCCGAGGCAGGCGAGGAGACTGCCATGATGATGCTGGGCTGGCACTATCAGAATGGCCGTTCCGTGGCACAGGATACGGCGCAGGCGATCCGATGGTACCGCGACGCGGCCGAACGGGGGAACGCGCAAGGGGCCCTGCGCCTCGCGCAGCTTCTGGCACAGGGACATGGCGGTGCCGACGGTCGGGCAGAGGCAACCCACTGGTATCGTGTCGCCGCAGTGGCAGGCGAACCTGCCGCCATGGCCGAGCTGGGGTTTCGTCTGGGCCGAGCAACCAAGCCGGACCCGGAAGCGGCCGCCGACTGGCTGATGCGTGCGCGCGCATCCGGAGATGACCGGATACCGCCCTTCATTGCCGACAATCTTGACCGGTTGCCCGAGGCCACGCTGCGCGCGCTCCAGCATCGTCTGTACGAAAACGGGGAATATGCTGGTGCGCTTGATGGCCGGGCATCACCAACCCTGCGGATGACAATCTCATCCACCTCGAATTAGAATTACTGGGCGCCGTAGACCTCGGCACACTGACAGTGCGCGAGGACCTGCCCTTCAGGCGAAAGCCAGCTGTTGTCAGTGCTGAGCGTTGGCTGCCGGCCGGATACGCCGCCTGCCCTCTCCGATGGCTCATACTGGGTCCGATCCGTGTACTTGGGGGGCTGAAGCCATTCGGTTCATCCCCGCGTGTGCGGGGAACAGATGGCATCAGGCGGCGTCCCCTTGGCTGTCTGCGGTTCATCCCCGCGTGTGCGGGGAACAGGGCACGGATCCCCGCGCGGCATCCACTGCGGACGATCCGGCGGGTGGTGAACGACGCTCTGGCGAGCCTGGATGCCGAGTTCGAGGCGCTCTACACGGATTTCGGCCGCCCCTCGATCCCGCCGGAGCGACTGATCCGTGCCAGCCTGCTCCAGATCCTGTTCTCGGTCCGCTCCGAGCGACAGTTGATGGAACAGATGCAATACAACCTGCTGTTGCGCTGGTTCTTGGGGCTCGGGATCGACGACGCCGTCTGGGTGCCGATAGTATTCACCAAGAACCGCGACCGGCTGCTGACGACCGAGATGTCGCGCTGGGTGATGGCGGCGATCCTGGCGCATCGCGAGGTCGCGCCGCTTCTGTCGGGCGACCACTTCTCGGTGGATGGGACGCTGGTCAAGGCCTGGGCCTCGATGAAGAGCTTCCAGCCGAAAGCCGCCGACACGCCACCGGATGACGGCCCGGGCAACCCGCCCGGACCCGACACCGCTATCGACGAACCAGACCAACCCACCGAACCCGAGACCACCCCGATGCCCCGCCCAAACCGCCATAACCGCAATGCCGAGGTCGATTTCCGGGGCGAGAAGCGCTCGAATGCCACCCATGGCTCTACCGCCGACCCGGATGCCCGGCTCTACAAGAAGTCTCCTGGCACCGGGGTGATGCTGTGCTTCATCGGCCATGCCCTGATGGAGAACCGTTCCGGCCTGATCGTGCAGGGCGACCTGACCCAGGCCGACGGTCATGCCGAACGGCGGGCCGCGCTGGACATGATCCATCGCCATTCCCCCGGATCGACCCGACGGCTGACGCTGGGCGCTGACAGGGGCTTCGATGCGGCCGAGTTCGTCGCCGATCTGCGCCAGGCCTGTGTCACGCCGCATGTCGCGCAGAAATCCCGATACTCGGCAATCGACCGCCGCACGACCCGGCACGACAGCTACGCCAGATCCCAGAGACACAGAAAACGCATCGAAGAGGCCTTTGGCTGGACCAACACGGTCGGCGGCATGGCCCAGACCTTCTATCGCGGCCTGGAACGCGTGCGCTCCCGCTTCGTCCTGACGATGGCCGCCAACAACCTGGCCCGGCTACCCCGGCTGCTGGGAGCATGACTACGACAGGCAGCGTCAGGCGCCCATACCGATTGCTTCGACCAACCCCACGTCGAACGCCCTCGCCCACGCAGAGGGAACACCGTTCCGACACCAGGACTTCGTCAGCAGCCTGCTAAACTGCCTGACTTGTTCATTCCGCGCTCCGCACTGCGGCGCCCCGGGCAAGGCACCTCCGGTCTCGTGTCTGCAGGCGTCTGTTATGGCCCGCGCCCACCGCATTCAACAGGGGCTGCGGAAAAATGCCGCGTCAGCACCCGTGGGCTGCCTGTCTGCTGCGCACAAAGTACACACCGCGATTTTCGAACTGGCAATAGAATTTTTTCACGCGAAAGAACTTTCCTTTTGGAAAATTATGTTCGGCGCTGAAGCAGCAATCATGCGCAACCTGCCGATCGCCCTGAAGCCCGCGCCCGATGCAGCATCGCGCCTTTTGCCCAAGGATTGAACGAGAGGCGCCCCAACCGTGTCAGATTCGGCGGTCAAGGCTTTCCATGCGGAGAACAGACAACGGCGAGACAATGAGCGCGCAGCGGCAAGACGGCAATCAGGCGATGGCTGTATCGGGGAATGAGGGTGTCATGGCCCCGTGCGCCCGTACCGTTATGGCCGGTCACAGCTTGCACAGCCGGGCACCGGGGCACAAGGCGGTGATGCCGGTCAAACCCGTGCGGCTTGAAGACCGTTTTCGCCCGATAAACTGAAGGAGGCAGGATCATGGCAAATTCCAAGGGCCCCGGCGACAGCTCGGTATGGTTCACCGGGGCGGGCGGGCAGTTTCCGAACCGGGGAGCTTTTGCTGCGCTGAAAGAGGATGGCTCGGTCGTCACATGGGGGAGCAGGACTTACGGCGCTGACTCCAGAGCAGTTGCCGACCAGCTCTCAGGGGATGTGACGGCAATCTATTCAAACGGGGGAGCCTTTCCAAACGGGGGAGCCTTTGCAGCGCTGAAGACCGATGGTTCAGTGGTTACATGGGGAACCAGCGCCTATGGTGGCACCTCCGGCGCTGAAAGGGTCCATCTCGATGACGGCGTTGAGGCGATTTATTCAACGCAAAGGGCCTTCGCCGCGCTAAAGGCCGACGGCTCTGTGATTACATGGGGCCATGACGAATGGGGTGGCGATTCCACTGCGGTACGGGAGCACCTCGAGGGCGGAGTCGAGACAATATACTCTAATTCTCATGCTTTCGCGGCGCTCAAAACAGACGGTTCGGTCGTTACCTGGGGGGATGATCGGTGGGGCGGGGATTCAAGCTCGGTCGCAGAACAACTGACAGATCGCGTTGAGAACATCTATTCCGCCGACGCTGCCTTTGCAGCGCTTAAATCAGACGGATCGGTAATCACTTGGGGACATGGTAACTCTGGTGGTAATTCCAGTTCTGTATCAGAATATTTAACGAGCGATGTCGAGACAATCCAAACCAACTTCATGGCCTTCGCCGCACTTAAAGCCGACGGTTCGGTCGTCACGTGGGGACATCGCAGCTACGGCGGTGACTCCAGCGCAGTTGCCGACCAGCTCGAGGGGGATGTGACGGGGATATATTCAACATCTCTCGCCTTCGCCGCCCTGAAGGAAGACGGCTCGGTCGTCACATGGGGGAACAGGACTTACGGCGCTGGCTCCAGCGCAGTTGCCGACGAGCTCCAAGGGGATGTGACGGGGATATACTCAACATCTCGCGCCTTCGCCGCCCTGAAAGAGGATGGCTCGGTCGTCACATGGGGTCCCAACAGCTGGGGTGGCGATTCCAGCGCAGTTGCCGACCAGCTCGGGGGGAACGTAGCAACGATCTACGCCACACCTCGCGCCTTCGCCGCCCTGAAAGAGGATGGCTCGGTCGTCACATGGGGGAGCAGGAGTTACGGCGGCGACTCGAGTGCAGTCGCCGATGAGCTTGCCTCTGGTGTGATCGGTCTCGCCTCCCCCTTCGGCACCCCGTCCGAAACCGGTTTGGGCATGGCGCCGACGGCCCAGGAACCGACGGTGCAGGAACCGACGGCACAGGAACCGACGGGCGCCGATACCGGCGACACTGTCGAGGTCGACACCGCCCCTCTGGTCATTTCTGCCCCCGCCGGCTGGTCGGACGATGGCGCGGGCGGGCGGGTCAATACCGGTGGCGGCGATGTCTATCTGGGCCACGCCGACGGAGACGCCGCGCTGCTGCGGGTTGAAAACGGCAATGTGACCGTGGAAAGCTCTGGCCGCGTGATCGTCGACGGCACCGTGTTTGCCGGCAGCGACGATGACGGGCGCGCGCTGTTCACCGGGCAGTTCGAGATCGCGCCGGGCACGCTGACGGCCGAGGCCCTGACCCCGCGCGGCGACGGCTACAGCCTGCTCAACGACCTGATCGGTGTCGATTTCTCGCAATTGATGATCTCTGAAACCGAGGTTGTTCTGGCCGCCGATCTGGTTTTTCCGGCGCCGTTTTCCGGCTTCAGCACCAACGGCGCCCCGCTTGCGCTGCGCGTGGGGGCGGACGGGCTTTCCTTTGCGCCGGGGCGGATCGGCACGGCAGACTGGATCCCGGATGTCGAGCTTTCGATTCCGGGCGAGGCGGGGCTGGGCCTGTCCTTCAAGAACCTGGGCATCGATTATGACGGCATCAACAACGCGCTTTATCTGAGCGGCAAGGCCGATCTGGGATGGGATGGCAAGGTCGGCGCACAGCTCGGGGCGCTTGGCGCGGGTAATCTGACCCTTGATCTTTCCGGCGAACGCGACGGCAGCGCGCTTTTCCAACGAGGCGACAGGTTCCTGCGCTTTTCTCTGGATGACGAAAACGCACTTGAATGGGATATCGTCGGCGAACTGACCTATTCCGGCGAAAACGGGCTGATCCGGGAGCTTGGCTTCACCCTGGACACGATCGAACAAAGCTTTGGCGGGCGCATCGGCGCAGCGCTTCCGTTCCTTGGGCAAGGCGTCGTGGCGACCGGCGAGGTCAGCGGTTTCTGGAACCCCCTTGCGGTGGACAGCCTGCTCTTCGGCATCGACGGCTTCAGCTATCCGCTTGGCGCGACAGGCTTGTTCCTGAATGGTGGCTCTCTGGGGGTGAGCGGCCTTGCCGACAGGGCCGACACGCCTGACCCGGTGATGGAATACAACGGAAGCGTTCTGTACACATTCGGCTCCAGCGCCGGCGGAATGCCGACCCCCATTCGCGGGTCCATCGACGGGGTGTTCAGCGCCGAGGGCTTTTCGGCGGGTTTCGAGCTGGAATCCAGGCTGGGCTACCTGTTCGGCGACAGTGCCGTTTCCGGCGCCCGCTCATTCATGGAGCAATGGTTTGGCGTGAGCGGTGAGGCATTCTTCGACTTCGAGCTCGCCCGTCTTCAGGGTGACATAAAGGCCGAGTTTGCCAAGGGTGCCTTGTCCGCCGCGCTGGAAGCCAGCATGCTGGGTTCGGTCTACACCGGCACGGCGCAGCTTGACATCTACCAGGACCAAAGCGGCATTCAGATTACCAGTGTCAATGCTGCCGGTTCCATCAATCTGCCAGTTTTCGGCTCGGTCAATGGCAATGTACGGCTGGAATATTCGCATGACGGCGACCTGTCCAACGACTATGTTGCCGCCTGGACCACCGCCAATGTATTGGGGCAGGAAATTTCCATTGGCGCCAGGCTGGGTTTTGACGGCTCTTTCGAAAAACTGACCGGAGACACGATCGAACTTATCGGCAGCTGGCTTCTTGATGAGGAACAGGACATTGTCCTGTTGTCCGCAACCTGGGAGGGTGATGCGCCAGACGCCGAACTGGTGGTCATTCGCCCTGACGGCACCCGGCTGTCAGAGAATGATCTGGCTGCCCATGATGATATCATGATCGTCAGCGAGTTCAGTTCTCTGACATCGAGACATGTCGCAATCCGCGCGCCAGAAAATGGCATCTGGGATATCGAGGTTGTCGGCGCGCCGGGCCCGGATCACATAGAATATTTCGCCGCCGAACTGGACCCTGCTCCTGTCGCGACGCTCAGCCTTCTGGGCAATGACGCGCTTGAAAGCGCAGCCACGCTGAGGCTGGCTCTAAAGAACGCGCCAGGCTCTGCCGATATCCGTGTTTTTGCCAGTGACACGCCTGGACTGGCCTCTGGCACCGAACTGAGCCTTGGCGAGATCGCCACCGCGGATGGTGATCAGATTCTGCGGTGGCATTATGACGATTTTGACCCAGGATCCTACTATCTGCATGTAGTGGTAGACGCTGCAGGGCACTTGCCGGCAATCGGATTTGCCGAGTCAGCCATCATTATTGGAGAGCCTGCTCTCGATTCAGGGGACCAGGTGAACATGGCCGCCAGCATTGTCGGCGACAATACCGGCACAGTCGCCGAGGATGACCCGAACCACCAGCAAGCTGGCGGCATCCTGGCCGTCACCGACCCGGATGAGGGCGAGGACCGCTTTGCCGCACCAGACGAGGCGGAACTGGCGGGCAACTTCGGCAGCTTCAGCTTCCACCCCGAGACAGGCGCCTGGTCCTATGATCTGGACAATGACGCCGACGCCGTGCAGGCCCTGCCCGGGGGCGCCGAGGTCATCGACAGTCTTGTCGTTACCAGCCTCGACGGGACAGCCAGCGAAACGATCACGGTCACGATCAGGGGCAGCAATGACCCCGCCATCATTACCGGTGACAGCTCGGCGACGCTGAAACCGGGCAGCAGTGCCGACGAACCCGCATCCACTGGCGGCAAGGCACTGCTGATCAATGACCGATATCCCGTCTCCGATGATTATCTGGCGCTCCTGCAGCATGAGGCCGGCTTTCAGGTGCAACTGGCCGAGTGGAACGATATCAAGGCACGCTATGAGGCTGATGGCGGCGACTTCCTGCGCGAGGCGGGTCTTGCACCAAAGACCGAAGAAGGTGCGCACAGCGGGGCGGTCATGCGCGATGGGGCCCGCTTTGTGACAGATGATGTGCATTACCTCATTACTTGGGGACAGATGGAAGCTGACGTTGAAACACTAGACAGCGCATGGTTTGACGACCTTCCGGTTCATCTTGGCTCATGGGACGTGGACCGCCGCATGCTGGACGACATTCCCGAAAGCATTGAGCCGCATCTTTTGCCAGATATCGAAGCGCAGGTCTTCGGGCAGTTGCAAATCCTGGACCCTGACGCCGGCGAAGACCGCTTCCGCGAGCTTGAACCGGACATGCTGACGGGCAGCTACGGTGCATTTGACTTCGAGCCCGAGACTGGCTTCTGGGCATACACGCTCGATACCAGCACGGACTCCTTGCAGTCGCTGGCCAAGAGCAACGAGTCCTTTGACCAACTCACAGTCAGCAGCCTTGACGGCACCGCCAGCGAGACGATCACGGTCACCATCCGGGGTTCCGGGAGCCCGGATGACGATCACGGCAGCGCGGCGCCGATCCTTTCCGGGCTTGTAATCGACCGGCGTGGCGATGCGATGGAGAACGTCGAAGTTACCTTCAATCCGAATCAAGGCGAGATTGCCAAGGCCGCAACCGATGCAGACGGTGTGTTCATGTTCGACATAGTGAACGGGATGGGCGGAAGCCTGGAAGCCAAGCATGACCTTGATGATGAAACGCGGATGACGGCACCGGATGCGCTGGAAGTGCTGCGCATGTCGGTTGGCCTTGAGCCCAGCTTCGGCCCGGCCACGGCCTATGACTACATCGCGGCCGATATCAACCGCGACGGGCAGGTCAACGCCGCCGACGCGCTGGAAGTATTGCGGCATGGGGTTGGCCTTGAAAGCGATCACGCACCGGGATGGGTATTCATCGATGCCGACACCGACTTCAGCGATATCGGACCGGACAATGTGCAATACGAAACGGGCGTCGACATCAGCGGGCTGGACGCCAAACCCGGTGCCGCGTTTGTCGGCATCTTGCTTGGTTCGGTGTACGAACACGCATGAAGTGATGCAGATTTCAAGGCGAAGCCCACAGGGATTAACTCACAGGGCGCAACCCACAGGGCGCAACTCCTGAAAAAACGCATCCATGCACCGCGTTCAAACACGCCGTGCAGCCACCGGGCATCCTCGACCTGCGCGGGGTCGGGGGCTATGACATGCAGGACCGGCGCGGGAACGGGGCGCGCGGGCGCCGGGCGCAGGTCCATATGTCGCCAGAGGCGCCCCGCCCGCTGGATCAGCGCCGCGATGGCGGCAAGATCCGACACCATCACGTCGAAATCCAGATCAAGGCTGGCTTCCAGAACCTGCGTGCCGACCAGCACGTGACCGGCCCGGTCTGTGCCATCGCGTCCAAAGCGCTGCATCACCCGCGCCTCGATCCGCTTGCGATCCGCCAGGGCAAAGCGGGCGTGCACCAGATCCTCCCTGATCCCGCGCGCACGCAACGCGGCCACCGCAGCAATCGCATCATCGACAGCATTGCGGACCCAGACACAAGCCGCCCCGATTGCTGCGGCTGTTGATTGTCACTGAGAACTGACCCGGCAACAGTGGAAATTGTCATTGAGAATTGACCCATGTGCAACCTTGCCCCTGCGCAAAGCAGTCGGGGGCGTTAGGAGTGATAGACATGGGATTTTTGAGGATTATTCGGAAAT
>JAFIED010000135.1 GCA_020832805.1 Pararhodobacter sp. | reverse complement strand
CTGGGCTGTTTTCAGATCAACTGGCGCTGGCACGGACAGCATTTCGACCGGCCCGAGGCATTGCTGGACCCGCTGGTGTCGGCGCGGTATGCCGCCCGCTTTCTGGCCGGGCTGTATGCCGAAACCGGCGACTGGACACTGGCAGCCGGGGCCTATCACTCGCGCACACCGCATCTGGCCCAGCGCTATCGGGACCGTTTTGCGCGGCTGCGCGCTGCCCTTGCCGATGATGCAGGCGCCCCGGCAACCGCCCGGCAACCGGTCGCCCCGCATCGCGCGCCCACGACCGCAGAGACCAGCAGGCCGCGCATGGCACGCCCTATCCGCTATGCGCTGTTGAGCCCCGGCGCGCCGGCGCCAGAGGGTGCCTCTCTCGTGCCGCAAGGCGCGCCTGCCCCCCATCGGGCCGGCCACCACCCGGCAACGCCGGCCGGCGGCGGCGGCATCGCCACCCCTGCAGCCACCGGCACCGCCTTTCTGCCCGGCCTGCCCGCTGCCCAGGACATCACGCCATGACCCTGACCCTTGCCGCCCTTTTCCGGCCCACCGTCCTGCTGGCCGTGGCACTGATGGCCATTATCGTGATGATGATCCTGCCCGTTCCGGCATGGATGCTGGACATCGGCCTTGCCCTGTCGTTCGCCCTGGCAATCCTGATGTTCACGGTCACCCTGTTCATCGAACGCCCGCTTGATTTCAGCATCTTTCCCACCGTGCTGCTGGCTTCGCTGATGCTGCGGCTTTCGCTCAATGTGTCATCGACCAAACTGATCATCGGCGACGGGCACAGCGGCACACATGCCGCCGGCAGCGTGATCGAGGGGTTTGCCGCCTTTGTCATGGGTGGCAGCGTCTTTCTGGGGGTGGTGGTTTTCTGCGTCCTGCTGATCGTCAATTTCATCGTGATCACCAAGGGTGCGGGCCGCATGGCCGAAGTCGGTGCGCGGTTCGCGCTGGACGGGATGCCGGGCAAGCAACTGGCCATCGACAGCGACATGTCGGCAGGGGCCATCGACCACCACGAAGCCAAGGCGCGGCGCGAGCGTGAACAACAGGAAACCACCTTTTTCGGCTCGCTTGACGGGGCATCGAAATTCGTCAAGGGCGATGCGATTGCCGGGCTGCTGATCACGCTGCTGAACATTGTGGTGGGTCTGATCATGGGCACGCTGGTGCATGGCATGGCGCTGGGGCAGGCATTTGAATCCTATGCCATCCTGACCGTCGGCGACGGGCTGGTGAACCAGATCCCCGCCGTCATCATCTCGATCGCGGCGGCCCTGCTGCTGGCGCGTGGCGGGGCAACGGGGGCCACCGACAGCACGCTGATCACCCAGTTCGGCCGCTATCCCCCCGCCCTGATGACCGTGGCAATTCTCATGCTGCTGTTTGCGCTGGTGCCGGGCCTGCCCTTCCTGCCGTTCATTCTGGGCGCAGCGGTGCTGGCCGGCGCGGCGATGCTGGCGCTGCGCCAGCAGCGCGCCGCCAAGGCCGAAGCCGCGCATCCTGCCACCCAGACAGCCCCGCCGGCCGCCACACCCGGCGACACGCTGGACCTGGATGAAATCCACGTCACCTTTGCCCCTGACCTGGTGGCCATGGCGCTGGACCCGGCAACCGGGCTGGATGCCCGGATCGTCAACATGCGCCAGCATGTCATGCGCAACTACGGGCTTATCCTGCCCGAAATGCGCCTGACCGATGACCCCACGCTGGACCGGGGCACCTATGCCATCCTGATCCATGGCGTCGAACAGGGGCGCGGCCAGCTTTACCCCGACCGAAAGCTCGCGCTTCTGACCGACAGCGCCGCCGCGCCACCCGATGGAATCGATGTGCGCGAGCCGGTCTACAGCGCCCCGGCCCGCTGGATCGCCGCCGCAACCGAGGAAGAGGCCGCGCTGGCCGGGCTGACCGTGGTCAGCCCGGCAGAGGTTCTTGCCACCCATCTGCTCGAGGTGCTCAAGACCAATTTCCCGCGCCTGCTGACCCTGCGCACGCTGCGCCGGATGCTTGATGCGCTGGGCGCCCTTTCCGACCCCCAGCGCGCCGAGGCCAACCGCCGCCTGATCGACGAACTGGTGCCCGACAAGGTGCCTGTGGACATGCTGCTGGCGGTGCTGCGCCTGTTGCTGGAAGAGCGTGTATCGATCCGAAACTTGCCCCTGATCCTTGAATCCATTGCCGAATTGCGCGTACAGGGGTTGGCGCCAGAGGTGGCATGCGAACATGTGCGCCAGCGGCTGGGCTTCCAGCTGGTCGCGGCCCTGCGCCGGGTGGATGGTACGCTGCCGCTGGTGCAACTGGCGCCCGAATGGGAAGAGCTGTTCACACGCTATCAGATGGATGGCGACCGCGGTGTCAGCGACATCGCCCTGCCGCCCGCCGATTTCGCCCGACTGGCCCGCGCCCTGGCCGATACCTTTTCGCCCCTGGCGGCCGAAGGCACGCGGGCCGCCCTGGTAACCCCGGCGCGCAGGCGGCGGTTCCTGCGCAATGCGATGCAGGCGCGCGATATCGCCGCGCCGGTCCTGTCATTCGAGGAAATCGGCATGGAGGCCCGCCCGGCCCTGGTGGGCACCGTGCCCATCACCCCGCCCGGCCCCGCAGCCGATGCCCTGCCCGGCCCTGCCGCCGGGGGCGCCGGGGGCGCCGGCCCGCGCAACGGGCAGGAAACGGGCCGGGGCAGCGGGCAACAGGGCCGGTCTGACGCCCGCCAGTCACCGCCGGTGCCGGCATGACCGGTGCCATGCTGGCCGAGCTTGAGGCGCTTGCGGCGCTGGGGCAGACCCTGATGCTGGGTGCATTGGCCGTCTTTGCCCGTGTCGGCGCGGCCTTTGCGTTGATGCCGGCCTTTGGCGAACGTGTGGTTCCTGCACGCATCCGGATCATGCTGGCACTGGCGATGACACTGGTGGTGGCCCCGGCGGTTCAGGCGCAGGTCCATCTGCCGGCTGGCGGGCTGACGGCCATTGCGGGGTTTCTGGCCAGCGAAACCGCCATAGGGCTGGCCCTGGGCATCGGGCTGCGCCTGCTGGTCATGGCGCTGCAGATTGCCGGCACCATGGCCGCGCAGGCAACCTCTCTGGCGCAGTTCTTTGGCGGCGCCGGTGTCGACCCGCAACCAGCCATGTCGCAGCTTCTGGTCATGGGGGGGCTGGCCTTGCTGGTGATCGCGGGCCTGCCAGAGCAGGTCGCGGTCTTTCTGATCCTCAGCTACGACTTGTTGCCTGCCGGGCAATGGCCGGATGCCGCGGCAATGGCCGAATGGGGCACGGCGCGCGTGGCGCATGCCTTTTCGCTGGCCTTCGTGCTGGCCGCCCCCTTTCTGATCGGCGCCACGCTGTACAACATGGCCCTTGGCGCCATCAACCGGGCCATGCCGCAACTGATGGTGGCCTTCATCGGCGCGCCGGCCATTACCCTGGGGGGGCTGGTTCTGCTGATGCTGACCGCATCGGTGATGCTGACGGTCTGGCTGCAAGCCTTTGCCGGGTTCATCGAGGCGCCCGGCAGCCTGCAGCGCCCGCCATGAGGCGCGCCCCTGCCCTTGGCGCGGTCCATGCCGGCCCAGCTGCCCGCTTTCGGCCGGTGCAGGCCGTTGCCCGGGGGCCGGCATGAAAGACGAGGACAACGACGACAAGCCGCACGAGCCGACACAGCGCAAACTGGAAAAGGCCCGCGAAAAGGGCGAACTGCCCCGATCAGCCGACCTGACTGCCACCGCCAGCGTGGCCGGGCTGTTGTCGCTTGCCCTGCTGCCCGGGGGCTGGTTGCCGATGCGGTTGGGCGACCTGGGCCGCGCACTGCTGGAACAGGCCGATCCGTTGTCACGCCAGTTGCTGGGCGGGGGCGGCGCCACGGGCGGCGCCATCGTGCAGGCCCTGGCCCTGGCCGTGGTGCCGGCGCTGCTGTTGCCGGTGCTGGCGGTGCTGGTTGTGCTGACAGCCATTCGCGGTATCGTTGTCGCCCCGCAAAAGCTGCAGCCCAAACTGTCGCGCATCTCGCCGCTGGCCAATGCCAAACAGAAATTCGGCCCGACCGGCCTGTTCGAATTCGCCAAAAGCACGGTGAAGCTGTGCATCTATGCCACGGTCTTATGGTGGTTTCTCAGCGCACAAAGCGACCGGATCATCGCCACGATCGGCCAGTCTCCGGGCCAGGCCACGGCAGAGCTGATGCGGCTTCTGGTGATGTTCCTGATGATTGTGGTGGTCATCATGGCCGCTGTCGGCGCGGTCGACTACCTGTGGCAGCGCTTTGACCATCTGCGGCGGCAGCGCATGAGCCATCAGGAACTGCGCGACGAACACAAGGAGGCCGAAGGCGACCCCCATCTGAAACAGGAACGGCGTGCGCGCGGCGAAAGGATCGCGGGCAACCGCATGATGCAGGCAGTGCCGGATGCGGATGTCGTGATCGTCAACCCCACGCATTATGCCGTAGCACTGAAATGGGACCGTCACAAACCCGGGGCGCCGGTCTGTGTGGCCAAGGGTGTTGACGCCGTGGCGCTGCGCATTCGTGACAGCGCCCAGGCGGCCGGCGTGCCCATTCACCATGATCCGCCCACCGCGCGCGCCCTGCATGCCACCGTCGATCTGGGCGCCGAGATCGAGGCCGCGCATTACGCGCCCGTTGCCGCGGCGATCCGCTTTGCCGAGGCGATGCGCCAGCGGGCACGTGCGCAGGGCAAGGGGCGTCCAGCGAAAGGGCCAGGCGGCGGGTCCGGCACGGCCACAGCGCGCGGAACGGCAGACAGGTAGTTGAAACCCATGAACGGGGGCGCGGGCCGGCGCCCGGCCCCGCACAAACGGGAAAGGAGTACAGGCGATGGACCGCAAACAGAAACAGGCATTGAACCGCCTCAGGGCATTGGCTGCGCTGAAGCGCGATGCAGAGATGGCGCAGCTTTCGGCCCTTGCCCGAACCCGCGCGCGCCTGCAGGCCGCTGTCGATGCCCTGGATCAGCACCGCCCCGTTCTTGGCGGCGCGTGCGACTGGCGCATGGCCGACCGGGCGGCAGCAGCCCAGCCGGCGGCGAAACGGGCGGCGCCGGTGCATGGCGATGCGCACGGGCAAGACACAACCCCGCCGGCCGCGCCTGTTCCGGCACAGACGGCCCGTGCCGATGCCGGCATCACCGATTCCCCGGCCCTGATCAAGGCGCGTCTGCAGCACCGCCGCTGGGTCGAGATACAGCGCAGCCTGTTGAACCAGCGGCTGGCGCAGGTCACCGCAGACTGGCTGACCCGCCGCCCGGCAGCCATTCGCGCCTTTGGCCGGGTCTCGGTGCTGGACCGGCTTGCCAGCCAGGCAAAGGAGCAGCGGGCAGGCACGCAGCAAGACACCTAGACAGCTGGAATGACAACGCATCCTTGCGCCCCGCCTGGAACAGCGACTGGAACGGCGGCTGGCGCCGGGTCCGGCACCGCGTCTGGAACAGCATCTGGCAAGACCGCCCTGCGGGGCAGACACCAACCGGGGCAAGACCCGTTCTGGCGCGCTGTCCTTGCCCATCCAGCCGCCCCTGCCCCTGCACGCCGATCGGCAAGCCCCCTGCGCTGGCAAAGCCGTGACAGCGCCTCTGTTACTTGGTGATTGTCGACAGCCGCGATCCGCGCCATAGATATTGCCCATGATCAGTGTTTTGAAAACTCTCCTCTCGGGCGGCGGACGCGCACCAGAGCCCCAGGCCCCCGAGCCGCAACTGGCTGTCGCCGCCCTGCTGGTCGAGGCCGGGCGCGCCGATGGCAGCTATGACCCGAACGACAAGGCGGCAGTGGCCCATCTGCTGGAAGACATGTTCGACCTGACCCCGGATCAGGCCGAAAAGCTTCGCCAGCGGGGCGAAGACGCACAGCGCGACGCCTCTGATCTGGTGCGCTTTACCCGCGTGGTGAAATACGCGCTGGACGAGCAGGAGCGTATCGCCCTGATCGAGGCGTTGTGGCATGTCGTGCTGGTCGATCACCACCGGGACCCCCATGAGGATGCACTCTTGCGTCGCCTGCCCCCTCTGATCGGGGTCGATGACCACTTCAGTACCGCAGCCCGCCAGCGCGTGATGGCGCGTGCCGGGATCGGCAGGGAATGAGCGGGCGATAGATGCCCGGCAATTCGGCAGAAAACGCGGCAATGACAGGCAGGGCGCAGCGATGCGCTGGTTGATCGCCCTGGCCGCGCTGGCCGTGATCGCCCTGTCGGTCTGGCAGCTGGAGGGTGACAGGGCGGGCCTGACCATTGCGCCGCTGGATACGCGGGGCGGCCCGCCGGCCACGCTGTACCTGCGCACCGAAGGGGGGCCGGCACCGGCCGTGGTGATCGTGCATGGCTTTGCCGGCTCGCGCCAGTTGATGGCGCCTTTTGCCCTGACGCTGGCCCGGGCAGGCTATACCGTGGCCAGCCTCGATCTGATGGGCCACGGCCGCAACACCGCCCCGATCACGGGCGATCTGACCAGAATCGAAGGCACCACCATGCTGATGGTGGCCGAGATGCAGGCAGTTGCGCAGGCGGTGCTGGCCCATCCGCGCGCCGACGGGCGGCTGGCATGGCTGGGTCATTCGATGGCCTCCGATCTGGTGCTGCGTGCCGGGCTGCAGGCACCAGAGGCCGGCGCGGTGGTGGCGATCTCGGCCTTTTCCCAAGCCGTCACGGCCGAGGCGCCACCCAATATCCTGATCATCAACGGCGCCCTTGAAACGCGGCTGCGCGACGAGGCACGCCGTGTGATCGCCCTGACCGACTCCGAGGCCGGCGAGGGGCAGACGGTGGGTGACAGGGCGTCGGGCACGGCACGCCGCGCGGTGGCGGCGCCGGGGGTGGAACATGTCGGCGTTCTTTATTCAGGCACGGCCTTGCGCGAGGCACGTGACTGGCTTGATGCCGCATTCGAGCGCGAAAGCACCGCACCGCCGGCCCTGCGCGGCGGCTGGATCATGCTGTTGCTGGCCGGGATCGTGGCGCTGGACTGGCCATTGGCGCGCACCTTGCCCGCCGAACGCGCCCCTTGCCCCGCCCCCCTGCCCGCGCGGCGTTTTCTTGTGGTTGCACTGGCCCCGGCGCTGTTGGTGCCGCTGGCCCTGTGGCCGGTTGAAACCCGCGTCCTGCCGGTGCTGGTGGCCGATTACCTGGCGCTGCATTTCGCGCTTTACGGGGTGCTGAGCCTGGCGCTTCTGGGGTGGTGGGGGCAGTTGCGCGGGCAGTTTCCTGCCCGCATCTGGTGGATCGCTGCGGCTGTGGCCGGTTTCGGCATCCTGGTCTTTGGTGGCGCGCTGGATCGATATGTGGCGTCGTTCTTTCCGCACGCGGGCCGTGCCGCAGTGATTGCCGGCCTGGCGCTGGGGGCGCTGCCCTTCATGCTGGGCGACGCGCTGCTGACCCGGGGGGGGCGGGCGCGGGTTTGGCGCGTGGTGCTGGCACGCGGCGCGTTTCTTGTATCGCTGATGATTGCCGTGGCGCTGGATTTCGAAGGCCTGTTCTTTCTGGTGATCATCCTGCCGGTGATCTTGCTGTTTTTCCTGCTTTTTGGCCTGATGGCGGGCTGGGTGGGGCGACAGACCGGTCTGCCGGCCGCGGCCGGGCTGGGCCTGGGGCTGGTCCTGGCCTGGTCATTGGGCGTGACCTTTCCCATGGTCGCGGTCTGAGGCGCCCGCACACGGCATCTTGACGCCAGCCAAAGCCCGGTGCAGCGTCGCGCGCCTGTCCGCACCGGAAGCCCCCCATGACCACCGCAAGAGCCCCGATCGTCACCCCGGTACTGGTAGCCGGCTGTCTGATCCTGATGGTCGGCTTTGCCGTGCGCGCCTCGTTCGGTGTGTTCCAGATTCCCATCGCCCAGGAATTCGGCTGGCTGCGCGCCGAATTCAGCATGGCCATTGCCATCCAGAACCTGGCCTGGGGCATCGGCCAGCCGCTGTTTGGCGCCATCGCCGAGCGCTTTGGCGACCGCCGCGCCATCGTGGCAGGCGCCTTGCTGTATGCGCTGGGGCTGGTGCTTTCGGCCTATGCCATCACGCCGGGCGAACACCAGTTGCTGGCAATCCTGGTGGGGTTCGGCATTGCCGGCACGGGCTTTGGCGTCATCCTGGCGGTGGTCGGCCGGGCGGCCGCCCCCCGGCATCGGTCGATGGCGCTGGGCATTGCCACCGCGGCCGGGTCGGCGGGGCAGGTCTTTGGCCCGCCGGCGGCAGAGATCCTGCTGGCCTTTTTCCCGTGGCAAAGCGTGTTCATCATCTTTGCCGGCGCCGTCCTGGCCTCGCTGCTGGTGCTGCCGATGATCCGTTCGCCACAGGTGGCAACACGCGCCGAACTGGAAGAAAGCCTGGGAACCGTGGTGACCCGCGCCTTTCGCGACCCCTCCTTTGCGCTGATCTTCATCGGCTTCTTTTCATGCGGGTATCAGCTGGCCTTCATCACCGCGCATTTCCCCGCCTTTGTGACGGAACTGTGCGGGCCCATCGACCCCAACGGCATGCTGGCCGGTATCGGCATCACCACCACATCGGCGTTGGGGGCGGCGGCGATTGCCGTCATCGGGCTGGCCAATATCGTTGGTACCATTGCCGCCGGCTGGGCAGGCAACTACTGGTCACGCAAGTATCTGCTGGCGGGCATCTACACCGGGCGTACCATCGCGGCCGCCGTGTTCATCCTGATGCCGATCACGCCGGCGTCGGTTCTGGTGTTTTCGGCGGTGATGGGGGCGCTCTGGCTGGCCACGGTGCCGCTGACATCGGGGCTGGTCGCGCATATCTTCGGCCTGCGCTATATGGGCACGCTGTACGGCTTTGTGTTTCTGAGCCATCAGATCGGCGGGTTTCTGGGCGTCTGGCTGGGGGGTGTGCTGTATGATGCCACCGGCGGCTACATGCTGGTCTGGTGGGTCGGCGTGGGGGTGGGTGCGCTGTCGGCCATCGTGCATCTGCCGGTGCGCGAGGCACCGCACCCGGCAACCCCCGTCGCTGCGTGATCGGCGCCCTGCACGAAAACCACCGACGTTTCAGACAAGCCCCCCGGCATCCAGCCGCTTCAGCCAGCTGGCGGCATCGGCCAGCACACGCGCGCGGTGGTCTGCGTCCATCCGGTCCCAGGTGCGGTACATCGGCGCCATGCGCGCGTTTCCTTCGAACCTGTCGCGGTGGCGATCAAGGAAATGCCAGTAAAGCAGGTTGAAAGGGCAGGCATCCGTGCCCGCCCTGACCTTCACGTCATAGGCGCAACCGCTGCAATAGTCCGACATCCGTGCAATATACGCCCCTGATGACACATAGGGTTTGGACCCCAGCACCCCGCCATCCGCGAATTGCGACATGCCGATGGTATTGGGCGCCTCGACCCACTCATAGGCATCGGCATAGACCGAAAGATACCATTCATGCACCTGCTGCGGGTCCACGCACGCCAGCAGCGCAAGGTTGCCTGTCACCATCAGCCGCTGAATGTGATGGGCATAGGCGTGCACGCGCGTCTGTTCGACCACCGCCGACACGCAGGCCATTTTCGTCGGCTCGCCCCAATAGAAAGCCGGCAGCCTGCGCCCGTGGCCAAGGGCGTTCTGGTCGGCATAGCCCGGCCCGTGCAGATCGTAGATACCGCGCACGAACTCGCGCCACCCGATGATCTGGCGGATGAAACCCTCGGCAGAGTTGATGGGAATGGCGCCATCGTCATGGGCCTGCTGTACCGCGTCGCAGACCTCGGCCGGGGTCAGCAGGCCCAGGTTCAGATAGGGCGCGATCAGCGCATGGTGCAGGAACGGATCACGCGCCAGCATCGCATCCTGATAGGGGCCGAACTCGGCCAGATGATGCGCGATGAAATGGCGCAGCACCGCCAGCGCGCCGCGCCGCGTGGTGGCATGGTTGAAAGGCTCAATGGCGCCGAAATGGCCCCCGAACCGGCGCTGCACCAGCGCGATCACCTCCTGCACGATGGCATCGGGCGCGTGCCGCATCGGCTTTTCGCGCAACAGGTCATCGCGCGCGGGCTTGCGATTGTCATGGTCATAGTTCCACTGCCCGCCCGCGGGCGCATCGCCCTGCATCAGATAGCCGGTACGCTTGCGCATCAGGCGATAGAAATGCTCCATTCGCAAGGACTTGCGCCCCTTCGCCCAGTTGGCGAAGACATCGGGCGGGCACAGAAAGCGGTCATCGGGCACGATGCTGATGCGCAGCGGCATGTCCTGCAATGCCTGACGCAGCCGCCATTCGCCAGGTTGGGTGGCCAGCACGGAATGCGCCCCCGTCGCCTCTGCCCGCCGGATCAGTTCGCCCGTGATCGTGCCGGTGTTGTCCCGATCATCCAACCGGGTATAGGCGACGCGCCAGCCCTTGTCGCGCAGCCGTGCCGCAAACTGGCGCATGGCGCTGAGGACAAGCACGATCTTTTGCGGGTGATGCGGGACATAGCCGGTTTCTTCGGCCACCTCTGCCATGACCACCGTGTCACGTGATTGGTCTGCACGGCCAAGGGCGCCTGCCCCTTCGGTCAACTGGTCGCCCAGGACCAGTACCAGACGCCCGCCGCGCGCGCTCACCACGCGATCTCCTTGCCGGCCCAATCGAAAAAGCCACCCGATTGCACGGGTGTCAGCCCGTCGATCACCGACCACAGATTGCGCGCGGCCTCGGCCGGGGGCACGGCGGGGTGGCGGCCCAGGTATCTGCGGGTCAACGGGGTCTGAACCGTGCCCGGATGCAGCGCAACGCAGATCAGATCGCGGTGGGTGCGGCCCAGCTCGATGGCCGCGCAATGCACGAACTGGTTCAGCGCCGCCTTGGCCGCGCGGTAGCCATACCACCCGCCCGCGCGGTTATCGCCGATCGAGCCCACACGGGCCGAAAGCACAGCCAGAACCGCCCGGCCCTGGCGCGGCAGCAAGGGTGCGGCATGTTTCAACACCAATGCAGGGCCGATGGCGTTCAGGGCGAACTGGGCGGCCAGCGCCTGCGGGTCCAGCGCGCGCAGGGTCTTTTCCGGCGCCTGCCCGTCGATCGACAGCGCGCCAGTGGCAACCAGCACCGCATCGAACGGCCCTTTCAGCGCCCCCAGATGGCGCGCGATGCTGTCTTCATCCGTCACGTCCAGCCCGTCGTCACGGCGCGACAGGCGTGTGACCGCCGCGCTCCGGGCCTCGGCCGCGGCGGCCAGCGCGGCCCCAATTCCCCCTGATGCACCGATGATCAGAACGCGCATGGCTTCCTCTCTTGGCCCCGGCCATCACGGCCACCGAACAAGAGCGGTGAGTTAGGCGCCTGTGCCGCGCCGTCCAGTCACGGCGTGGTTGTTGACACAATCTGTCGCAGCGCCCACCCTGCCGCCAAAGGAGACGCCGATGCCCACCATTCCCTATCTGACCGCCGCCGAATGCGACCCGCTGATGGACTGGGTCGCCCTGACAGATGCGCTGATCGAAGGCCACCGCCGCCGCCCTGCCGACCTGCGTGACGTCTTGCTGGCGCGCGGCGATGACCGGCTGCTGTCCCGTGCGGCCTGGATTGACGGGCTGGGTGCGGGGGTGAAATCGGTCACCGTCTATCCCGGCAACGCCGCTGCGGGGCGACCAAGCGTGCAGGGCGCAATGCTGGTCTTTGACGATACCACCGGCGCGGTGGCAGCGGTGATCGACAGCGCCCTGGTGACGAAATGGAAAACGGCGGGCGACAGCCTGCTGGGCGCGCGGCTGCTGGCGCGAAAAGGGGCGCGGCGCCTGCTGATCGTGGGCGCGGGCACGGTGGCGGCATCGCTGATCGACGCCTATGGCGCATGGATCAAGGGGCTGGAAGTGACGATCTGGGCCCGGCGGCCAGAGGCAGCGCAGGCGCTGGCCGCGCAGCATCCGGGCGTCAGGGTGGCAACCGATCTGGAGGCTGCCGTGCGTCAGGCCGAGATCATCGCCACCTGCACCATGGCGCGCGAGCCCTTGATCATGGGCGCATGGCTGCAACCCGGCCAGCATCTGGATCTGATCGGCGCCTATACACCCGAGATGCGTGAGGCCGATGACACCGCGCTGCAGCGTGCGCAGATTTTCGTGGACAGCCGCGCCACCACCATCGGCCATATCGGCGAGATAGAGATACCGTTGCGCGCCGGGGTCATCGCCGAAAGCTACATCCTGGGCGATTTCCATGACATGGTGGCGGGCCGCGCGGGCCGGCAATCGGACGCGGCGATCACGCTGTTCAAGAACGGCGGCGGCGCGCATCTGGACCTGATGACGGCGCATGTGATTCTGAAACGCTGGCGCGCGGCAAGGGCCGCCGCGGGCTGAGTTGACAGCGCAGCGCAGCGCCCCATCTACACCCAGGTCAATCCAACGGGCCGCGCATGAATCAACTCGAACCTACCCGCGCCACCGGCGAGGCGCGCCTTGCCGCGTTTGCCCCGCGCATGGGCGCTGCCTATGCCAGGGGGCGCAATACCGACCCGGGGCCGGGGGCGCGGCATGATGTGTCCGGCCTCTCGCCCTATATCCGCCGGCGGCTGGTGCTGGAACGCGATGCGGCCGCCGCCGCGCTGCGTGCCCACGGGCCGCAACAAGCCGGCAAGTTTATTGAAGAGCTTATCTGGCGCGGCTATTTCAAGGGTTGGCTGGAACACCGGCCACAGGTCTGGGCCAGCTACCGCGACGGGCTGCGCGCCGATCTTGACGCGCTGGAAACCAACCGCCCCCTGCAGCACGCAGTGGCCCGCGCCGAGGCAGGCCAGACCGGGTTGGCCTGTTTCGATGCCTGGGCAGTTGAACTGGTCGACAATGGCCATCTGCACAACCATGCACGCATGTGGTTCGCTTCGATCTGGATATTCACGCTGGGCCTGCCCTGGCGTGTCGGTGCCGATTTCTTCATGCGTCATCTGCTGGATGGCGACCCGGCCTCGAACACCCTTGGCTGGCGCTGGGTGGCGGGCCTGCATACGCGCGGCAAACCCTATGCCGCGCAAGCTGACAACATCACCCGGTTTACCAACGGCCGCTTTGCGCCGCGGGCGGGCGATCTGGCCACCGATGTCATCGGCCTGCATGATCTGGAACCAGGCGGCCTGCCGCCTGTGCTTTCGCCGCGCAGCCCCCGCGCGCCCGATCCCGCCCTGCCCAGCGTGCTGCTGCTGACCGAAGAAGACTGCCGCCCAGAGGATTTTGCGCCCCATGCGCTGGATTTGCGCGGTGTCCTGACGCTTCATGGCAGCCATCTGCGCTCGCCCCGCGCGGTAGCCAAGGCCGTTTCGCGGTTCGGTGACGGGGCGCTGGCCGATGCCGCCGCGCGGCTGGGCCGGCCCGGTGGACGGCTTTCCGCCGGCCGGCCGGCCGATCTGGCGCGCCACGCGGCCCGGCTGGGCGCGTGCCAGATCGTCACGCCCTATGTGCCCCGGGGCCCGGTGCAGGACTGGCTGGATGCGGCCGATCCCGCGCTGACCGCGGCCGGCATCACACTGGCCGAATGGCAGCGCGACTGGGATCGGCTGATCTGGCCGCACTGCACGGCGGGGTTCTTCAAGATCAAGCGCGCGATCCCGGATATCCTGCACCGTGCCGGGCTGGATCAGCCATAGCGGCGCCGCGCAGGGATTGGCAAGGTACCGCGCTGAACCGGCTGCACCCCCGATTGCCATTCCTGCGCCGGGGTGCCAAGTTGACGCCGCATCGACAACCGGAAACACCCCATGCTGCAAAGCTTTTCCGCCACCACCCGCCCCGACCAGGGCCCGCCCCGCCTGGCAGCCCTGCGCGCTGAACTGGCCCGCCTGGGCCTGGCCGGGTTCATCGTGCCCCGCGCCGATGCCCATCAGGGCGAGTATGTCAGCCCGTGTGATGACCGGCTTGCCTGGCTGAGCGGTTTTACCGGTTCTGCCGGTTTCTGCATCGTCCTGGCGCATGAGGCGGGCCTGTTCGTCGATGGGCGCTACCGGCTGCAGGTGCGCCAGCAGGCGGACATGACCGCCTTTACCCCGGTCGACTGGCCGGAAACCTCCCCGGCGGCATGGCTGAAGGAACAGCTGCCCGCAGCCGGCAATGACACACCGGACCCGATCATAGGCTACGATCCCTGGCTGCATACCCCAGATGAAATCACGCGGCTGGAAAAGGGCCTGGCCGGCAGCGCCATCACCCTGCGCGCCACCGACGCAAACCCGCTGGATGCCGTCTGGCCAGACCAGCCCGAGCCGGCCTGCGCCCCCGCCCGCCCCCACCCGCTGGCGCTGGCCGGGCGCAGCGCCCGGGACAAGCGTGACACCCTGGCCTCGGGGTTGCGTGCGCAAGGGCGTGCCGCGCTTGCCATCACCCTGCCCGATTGCCTGTGCTGGCTGCTGAACATCCGCGGCGCCGATATCCCCCGCAACCCGGTGGTCCAGGGCTTTGCGTTGCTGCATGCCGATGCCCGGGTCGATCTGTTTCTGGATGCCGCCAAGCTCACCGGGCTGGATTTGGGCGACCAGGTCAGCATTCACCCGCCCGAGGGCTTTCTGCCCGCCGCCAGCGCCATCGACGGCCCGGTGCAATATGACCCCGGTACGGCCCCCGTGGCCCTGGTGCGCGCCCTGCGCCGGGGCGTGCCCGCCGCCGACCCCTGCCTGATGGCCAAGGCCTGCAAGACTGATGCCGAACTGGACGGCATGCGCAGCGCCCACAGGCGCGACGGCGCGGCGATGGTCGAATTCCTTGCCTGGTTTGACCGCGCGGCCGGGCCGGACCTGACCGAGATCGACATCGCGACCCGGCTGGAGGCATGCCGCCAAGCCACCGGCCAGCTGATCGATCTCAGCTTTGATACCATCTCGTCAACAGGGCCCAACGCGGCGATCATCCACTACCGCGTGAGCGAAGAAAGCAACCGCCGCCTGGCGACAGGCGATCTTTTCCTGCTCGACAGCGGCGGGCAATACCCCGATGGCACCACCGACATCACCCGCACCCTGCCCGTCGGCCCGCCCGAAGCCATCGCCGAACCCCGGCGCGATGCCTATACCCGCGTGCTGAAGGGCATGATCACGCTGTCGCGCACCCGTTTCCCGCGCGGCGTGGCGGGCGCCCATCTGGATGCCCTGGCGCGCCACCCGTTGTGGCTGCAGGGCATGGATTACGACCACGGCACCGGGCACGGTGTGGGTGCGGCGCTGAGCGTCCATGAAGGGCCGGTCCGGCTGTCGCGGGTGTCGACCCAACCGCTGGAACCCGGCATGATCCTGTCGAACGAACCCGGTTACTACCGCGCCGGGGAATGGGGCATCCGGATAGAGAACCTGGTTGCCGTCCAACCTGCCCCGAAAGGCGCCGACGCCCGGAACATGCTGGCGTTCGAGACCCTCACGCTGTGCCCCATCGACACCAGCCTGATCCGGCCCGGCATTCTGGATGCCGACGATATCACCTGGCTGAACGCCTATCACGCCCATGTCGCACAGGTGCTGACCCCCCTCGTCAGCCCCCGGGCGGCAACCTGGCTTGCCCGCGCCTGCCGCCCTCTCTGACCGGTCCTGCCATTGCCCCCTCATCTTGCCGGAAAATACTCGCGGGGGTGAGGCCCGGCACGGGCCGAGGGGGCGGCAGCCCCCTGTTTCCGGCGATCCCTGCCTACACCGGCCAGCGTACCGGCACCCTGATCGGCCCCCGAAACGCCCAGCCGTGAAAGGGCGCGGGCCCGGCCAGCACCATGTCGGGCAGACGCTGAAACAGCATCGGCAGCGCAACCTCGGTGATCAGACAGCGCGCCGCGGCGGCGCCGGCACAAAAATGCGGCCCCGCGCCAAAGGTCAGCGCCGGGCCGGTATCGCGAAAGATGTCATAGCTGTCGGCACGATCGAAATGCGCCTCGTCCCGCCCGGCAGAGCCGAACATCAGGAACACCCGGTCTTCGGGGTCCAGACGCACGCCCTGCACGTGATCGGTCTGCGCCACACGGCGCGGCGACATGCCGATCGGTGCGATCCAGCGTGCATATTCGTCAAAGGCCTGCGCCCAGTCCGCCCGCCCTTCGTGAACCGCAGCCAGTGCCAGGGGATGGGTCAGCAAGGCCCAGGCGGTGCCGGCGATGGCGTCGCGCGGTTCGTTCTGGCCACCAGAGATGACAAGCTTCACATTCGCCCGCAACGCGTCTTCGGGCAGGCCGGCGCGGCGCTGCACGGCCACGCAGCTGGGGTCTGCGGCCGCATCGAACCGGCGCAGGGCCCGGTCGATATGTTCATCGATCTGCGCCGTCGCGGCATGGCAGCGCGCCTCGGTCGCCGCATCGCCGGCATAGTTGGCGCATCCGTCGATCATGGCCTGGCTGACCGCATCCATCTGCTGCGGGGTCATGCTGGTCAGGCCGGTCATGGCGCACAAGGCGGCACCCGCAACAGGCATGGCGAAATCGGCCACCAGATCGCCCTCGCCGCGCGGCGCCAGATCATCCAGCACCGCCGCGCAAGCCAGACGAAACTGAGCCGCCCAATGATCGCGCACCGTTCGGGGGCTGAGCGCCGGAAACAGCGCGCGCCGCTCTGCCTGATGGGCAGCGCCATCCTTGCGCATCATGTTGGTGCCCATCAGGCGCACCATCAGCCCGTCCGGCTGGTGCGACGACAGCACCGCAATGCGTTTTTCCTGGGTATGGATATCGTCCCGCCGGGTCATCAGCGTGGCACCCAGCTGCGGCACATAACATATCGGTGCGCTGGCCCTCATCCGGGCCAGGGTCGGATAGGGGTCGGCGGCAAAGGCTGCGGGATTGATATTGACAAGGGGTGCGTCTGACATGCCGCAGATTGGCCCTGTTGCACCTGCTGGTCAAGCGGCTGCGCAGCCACCGGTGGCGGGGGCGCGACAATCAGCATGCAGCGCCCCCGGAAAAGCGGTCAGTTCGGCCAGTTCTCCAGCAGATCGACCTCGTTGCCCCAACGCTTTGCGGCGTCGCGCACCTGCGGATCACGCAGGCTGGTCAGAAAACCCGCATCGACCAGCGTGGCATTGCCGGCCTTCACCGTGCTGTCAAAGGTGATCAGATCCATATGGATCGGCGGTTCCTCCCAATCCGGCATGCGGCGGCGAATCCAGTCGGACGGCCTGGCCAGATCGATGCCGAAATGCAGCACGCCCGGCGAATTCGACCCGGCCGGATACACCTCGTAGCGCGGCGCCTTGGGGTTGAAGCCGCAGCCCAGTTCGATAAGGACACCGTCCATCAGCATCTCGCGCAGAACCGCCGCATCCTCGCTCTCGCCGCCCACCTCGACGATCCGGTCATCCTTGAATACCACCGGGATCCTTTCGGTAAAGGGCCGGTCGAATCCGACCGCCCATTGCGGATACAGCACACCGTTGATGGGCACGATCACGCTGTCATCGTTCATCACCATGGTACGGTCATACACATTCGGCCCGTGGCAGGGCAGGTAATGCACGTAACAGCCCGGCTTGTCGGCGATCATCTCGCCCTTCCACCGGCTGGTGGACAGCAGGTTGTCCACCATCTCGGCATTCACGCCGATGGCCAGATCGGTGCCGCGCTCGTCCGAGAACTGCAGGGTGAAATCCTGCCCGCGCGGATACTGGCGCGCCGTGCCGCGGATAATCTCGCCCAGCAGTTCCGGCGGAAAGCGGCCCTGCGGGGTGAACAGCAGGTCAAGATCACGGAAATAGGTGATTTTGACCCAGCGCTGGCCCTTTTCCCGCCGCATCTTGATGGCGAACGGATCCAGCACCGAGCAGAACCAGGTGGAAATCACGAAAGTGGCTTCCTCCAGATGCGGTTTGGCCCATTCGGGCATTTCCTCGTGCTGGGTGGAATGGGTCATCAGCACCAGGGGTTCCTTTGCCCCGCGCCCCTTTGCCAGGCCCGTGATTGTCCAGATCACGCGCGGGTCGATCTTGCTGTCCATCAGCAGGACGACCTTGTCATCGGGGCGGATATCGAACACGCGGCAGAAATTGTCATAGCCCTGCACACGGTGTTCCATTTTCACCGTGCTGTCGAAATCGCGCTCGAATGGCAGGCCCTTGCCCAGAAACGTGCCGTCAACGCCATACATCTTGTTGGTCCTCTTTCCGTCTTGCTGTGTGCGATCGTGCGGATCTCTGTCCTGTCCGAAGGGCAGTGTTGCCTACTGCCGGTCCGGAAGAAAGACCCGCTGCAATTCTTCCAGTTCGCTGAAGCCGATGAACCGCTTGAACGTGCCCATGTCCATGACCGGCGCCGGCAGTTCCCGGCTGGAGCGGCTGCGCGCCAGTGTTGACAGGTTGTCGCGCATGGCCTGGGTCGCCGACATCAGGGCAACCAGCGGCCAGGTTGCCATGCCCGCAACCTCTTCGATCTGATCAGGCGTCAGACCGGTTTCCAGCCACCCCAGCACCTGCAGCGACAGCGGCACACCACAGGCCTGGCGCAACCGCTTCAGCCCGGCAAAATCGGTAAAGCAGCGCGAGATGGGCTGAATGAGGTCAGCGCCGGCCTCGACATAGGCACAGGCACGGCGGATCGCCTCGTCCTCGGTCAGGGCATCGGTGCGGGCAATCACGATCAGGTCGGGGTCGGTGCGGGCCTCGGTGGCGGCGCGAATCTTGCCGGCGCTTTCCATCACCGGCAGGATATCGACCTGCCCCGCCACCGCCGGGCAGCGCTTTGGCGCTTCCTGGTCTTCCAGAATCAGCCCGGCCACGCCGGCGCGCTGCATCATGCGCACCGTGCGCATGACATTCAGCGCGTTGCCATAGCCCGTATCGGCATCGGCCACCAACGGCACGTTCAACGCCTCGACCATGCGCGAAACGACCGTCAGGTTTTCGGTCATCGTGTACAGTTCCATGTCCGGCGCGCCCAGATGCGCCGCAGACACCCCGAACCCGGTGCTCATGATCGCCTCGAAACCGGCCTCTTGCGCCAGTTTCGCCGACAGCGCGTCAAACGCACCCGCCAGCCAGACGGTTTCGCCTGTGCGCAGGCGGCGGGCGAATTCCTTGCGGGAAAGGGTTTGGGTCATGGGTGTTTCCATTCGGTAAAGGGTTCGGCGCGGGCGTGCCGCGGGTCAGCCGGCCGGTTCGGCATCGCGCGCTTTCAGATAGCCGATCAAGCCGCCCTGCATCAGCATCAGCCGGTCGGCCTGCGACAACGGCTCGATGGGCAGCGCCTTGCCGGTGGTCAGGTTGCGCAGTTCCAGCGCCTGCCAGTCCAGTTCAAGTTCGTCCCAGCGGTTGACCAGCCCCAGCACACCCGGGCATGCCGCCTGCGGAAAGCCCATCGCAATCTCGCCGCGCCAGTAGCCCGGCGAAAAACTCTCGGCCACCACGCCGGCCACACCCAGATGCCGCATGGCAATCATCGGCGGATAATGCGGATGGCCATAGCCAAAGTTGCGCCCACCGATCAGAATGTCGCCTGGCCGGACCTGTTGCGCGAAATCCGGGTCGTACTCCTGCATGGCAACGGCGGCCAGTTCGGCCGGGTCCTTCAGCTTGATGTTGGTCACGCCGACGATCTGATCGACGTCGAAATCCTCTTCCTCGAAGACGAAGGCCGCCCGGCCGCGCAGGTTCTTCAGTTCCATGCTTTCCCTCCCCCGGTTCGGCGTTACAGGTACCGGCGCGGATCGGCGATACGCCCCTCGATGGCCGAGGCTGCAACCGCGGCAGCGTTCACGATGAAGATTTCAGACTGGGTGCTGCCCATCCGCCCGCGCACGTTCAGCGTGCCCGTCGACACCGCCCGCTGGCCATCGCGCATCACGCCCATGCGCCCGAAGCAGTAGTCGCATGAGGACGAGGTCACAAAGGCCCCGGCCGCTGTCAGGGTTGTGATCAGCCCTTCCTCGGCGGCCTGGCGCATGATCTCCTGGCTGGTCGGCACCACATTCAGCTGAAAGCCGGGCTTGACCTGCCTGCCCTTCAGGATTTGTGCGGCGATGCGCAAATCCTCCAGCCGCCCCGAGGCACAGGAGCCCAGATAGCCCATATGCACCTCGGTGCCTGCATATTCGGACAGATCGCGCGTATTGGCCGGGCTTGGCGGCACCACCACCACGGGTTCCAGCGCCGAAATGTCGATATCGTGGACCGCAGAATACTCTGCGTCAGGGTCCGATGACACCGGGTCTATCTGCAGCCGCGCACGGGGCTGAGCATAGGCAAGGCTGGCTTCGTCAGGGTTGATGATGGCGGTAATGGCGCCGGTGAACATGGCAAGGCAGGTGATCGTCTGGCGCCCTTCAAGCGAGATGCCGGCCAGCGCCGGCCCGCCGATCTCGAGCACCTGAAAGCGGCAGGCAGAAGGGCCAAGCACGCGCACGATGTGATGAAACACATCGCGCGCCATCACGCCGGGCTGCATCTTTCCGGTCAGGTTGACCCGCACCGTCTGCGGCACGCGGATCATGATATGTTCCTTGACGAAGGCTTCCAGCAGATGCTTTCGCACGCCGATGGCCAGCGCCCCGTAGGTGCCCAGTTGCGAGATATGGCCATCGAAATGCACCACAAAGGCGCCGGGCGTGGCATAGCCCAGCTCTGCTGCAACCTGATGGCCGATCCCCTTGCGTTCATACACGGGCACACCCTGCTCGGCGCCCCAGTCGCGGGTGATCTGATGCAGCTCTTCTTCCTTGGGGGTAACGGCCGGCACCATATGGTCGATGAACAGCGCAAAACGGTCAGGGTCGACCACCTTGTCGATGCCGAAATCTTCTTTCATCTGACGAAAGATGACATCGGTATACCCCGGAAAATCATAGGCGATCACGAAATCCGGCCGCGCCTTGACCTCGTCGCCGGCGCGAACGCGATCATTGCCGGATGCCCGCGCCAGAATCTTTTCTGCGATGGTCAGGCCCATCTTTCCCCCCTTTTGGCTGCCACCTCCACAGCGTGCTGGACGCTAAGCGCGGTGGCGCCAATGTGTCAACAGGCAATTATAGTTTCATACAGTGAAATCATTGGAGGCGATTCGCGCAGCCAGTTCGCTGCAGCAGGCCAGCAGGGCCGATAATGTCTCGCTGCGCGGCGCATCCTGGCCGGGCTGGCTGATCATCGGGCTCAGCCCACCGACCGACACAGCGGCAATCACCCGCCCGTTCGGATCGCGCACCGGGGCGGCAAGCGCCGACAGGCCCTCGGCGACGTCATCGCGCGCATGCGACCAGCCGCGCGCCCGGATCGCCGCAATATCGGCCTGAAGCGCATCGCGGTCGGTCAGGCTGTGCCCGGTCAACGCCGGCAGCGGGGCATTCAGGAACGCCGATTGCCGAACGGGATCAAGCCAGGCCAGCAACAGGCGCGGCGCCGCCCCGCAATTCAGCGGCAAGGTTCCGCCAACCGCCCACCAGCGCACCTGCACCGGCGCCTCGCCATGATGGCGCGCAACGCACAACGCCTCGCCGCCCTGCTCGACCGACAGAAACACAGTCAGGCCCAATTGATCGGCCAAGCCGTGCAGCAGATCGGCCGCCAGATCGCGCAAGGAACGCCCCTCTGGCACCGCCCGCGCCAGGCGCAGCATTTCCATCGTCAGGGAATAGCGCCCGGTGCGCGGGTCCTGGCTGATCAGCCCCTCGTCGCGCAGGGTGACCAGCAGCCGCCGGGTGGTGCCGGCATCCAGACCTGCCTGCCCCGCAATCTCGCCCAGACCCAGATATGGCTGATCCGGCGTGAAGACACGCAGGATGGCGATAGCGCGCGATACCGCCCGAACCCGTGACAGGGTGTCCCCTGCACCAGTGCGGGCGGCAGGCTGCGGATCGGTGGCAAAAGCCGTCATCTCTTTCACTCCGGAAAGGTCATGAAACGCCCTGCCGTGTCCGGCAAACCGGTGGCGGGGCATGACTCAATTTCAATCAGTGAAATACTATTTGCCTGTTGACTTAGCCAGCCCCTATCTGGAAGAAATACCACCGAGCCCCGGACGGGAGAGGGGCGAAGGGAGGATTGCGATATGAAACATCTGACACTGACGACGGCTGCTGCCGTGGTGGCACTTGGCGGCGCCGTGACGCTGGCAACGCCGAACAGCGCCGATGCGCAAACGATGACCCTGCGTTTCGCCGAATTCGGCCCGAATCGCGGGGTGCGCGCCGAAGGGCTGGAATGGCTGGCCAATGAAATGAGCGAACGCTCTGACGGGGCGATGCAGCTGGACATCATCTGGGGCGGTGCGCTGGTCGGCGCGGCGGCGGCGGCGCAGGCCATTTCCGATGGCGTGGCCGACATGGGGTCGGTGGTGCCGGTCTATGCGCCGGGCCAGCTGGTGGTCTATGAGGTGGTCGATACCCTGCAGTTCCCCGACGAATGGGCAGGCATGATGGCCACCTACGAGTTGATGACCACGCATCCTGACGCCCTGGCCGAGGCCGAGGACTTCAACGTCATCTATTTCGGCAACTACACGACCGGGCCCACGCAGCTGTTGACCCGTGACCGGGCGGTGCGCACCACCGATGACCTGCAGGGTCTGACGATTCGCGCCACCGGCCCCTTCGTGCCGGCGATGGAGGCCTTTGGCGCCGCCACCGTGTCGGTGTCGCAGCCCGGTGTGTACGAGGCGCTGTCCAGCGGTGTGGTTGATGGCTCGACCACCTATTACTACACCGTCGAGGGCTACTCGCAGTACGAGGTCGCCAACTACATGACGATGCTGGACATGGGCCAGACCCTGGGGTTCGGCATCTACATGAACCGCGACGTCTACATGAGCATGAGCGACGATCAGCGCGCGATGCTTGACCAGCTGGGCCGCGACTTTACCGAACAGATGGCGATGATGATGCATGCCTCGCGCACCGATACGCGTGATCGCCTGGCTGCCGGGATCAACGGTCATTCCATCGAGATGATCGAGCCCGATGCCGATGCTCGCGCCGCCCTGATCGAGGTGGCCGAGGCCCATGGTGCCCGCTGGGCCGAGCGCGCCGAGCAGAAGGGGCTTGATGCCGCTGCAATCAGCGCGCGGTTCCGCGAACTGGTCGACCAGCACCTGGCCGTAGTCGAAGCGCAAGGCTACCCCTGGAACCGCTGACGCCTCGCCGGCGCATGCGACGACAGGCGCCCGCCCCGGAAGGCGGGCGCCGTTCTGTCTGGCCGGTCATGCTAAACGGGGCTGGCCCAACGCGAACCACCATCAATACGCACGCATGAATAACGCACGGGCAAAACCATGACTCGCATTACCGCCATTCTGGAGCGCGTCTTGCAGCTAGTTGAAAACCTTGCCGTGGCACTGGCCTGCCTGGCTTTGCTGCTGATGGGCGGAATCATAACCGCATCGGTGCTGGGCCGGCAACTGTTCCTGCGGCCCATCCCGGACGACCTGTTGATGGTGGGTCTGCTGATGGTGCCGGTGATCGCCCTGCCACTGGCCTATATCGAACGCTATCGCGGCCATATCAGCGTGACCATCACCACCGACTGGATGGGTACGCGCATGCTGGGACTGCTGCGGTCGCTGGGGGCGGTGTGCATGGGTGTCTTCTTCGGGGGAATCGCCTGGATGATCGTGCAAAGGGTGCCCCAGGATATTGCGCGCGGCACCTTTCATGACGGGGTGTTCCAGATTCCGGCCTGGCCCATGAAGATCGTCTTTGCCATCGGAATCGCGGTGTTCCTGGTGCGGCTGTGCATCAGCTTCACACAAGGGCTGGTCACCTTTGTCACCGGGCAGGAGCCCGCCACCCCTGTTTACCGTCACGGCGAGGAATAAGCCCATGGATCCGCTTATGGTTGGGCTGCTTGCCCTTGGCGCCACCCTGATCCTGCTGGCGCTGCGCGTGCCGATTGCCGCGGCGCTGGGTCTGGCGGCGGCTGTCGGCATCTTCATCATCTTTTCATGGCGCCCGGGGATGGATTTCAACCCGGCGGTTGCCTGGCGGCCAACCTTGTCGTTGCTGGCCAATTCCCCCTATTCCTTTATCGCCAGTTTCAATCTGGCCACGGTACCGCTATTCATCCTGATGGGACATCTGGCCTATGAAGCCGGTTTCACCACCGACATCTACCGCGCCGCACGGCTGTGGCTGGCGCGCATCAGGGGCGGCGTGGCGATGGCCTCGGTACTGGGCTGCGGCGGGTTCTCGGCGATCACCGGCTCGTCGGTGGCCTGTGCCGCCGCGATGGGGCGCATCGCCATTCCGGAAATGCTGCGTTTCGGTTATTCCAAGTCGCTGGCGACCGGCTCGGTGGCCATCGGCGGCACGCTGGGCTCGCTGATCCCGCCGTCGATCCTGTTCATCCTTTACGGTATCTTTACCGAACAATCGATCGCCCGGCTGTTCATGGCGGCCATCGTGCCGGGCCTGCTGTCACTGGCGGCCTATCTGATTGTCATTGCCATCTGGGTGCGCCGCAACCCCGCCGCGGCCCCCGACCCGGGTGAAGAGATCACCGCGGCGGAACGCTGGCGCGCGCTGGGCAAATGCTGGTCGATCATCGTGCTGTTCGCGGTGGTGATCGGCGGTATCTATGTGGGGCTTTTCACCCCCAGCCAGGCGGCCGGGATCGGCGCCTATGCGGCATTGTTTCTGGGCCTGATCCTGGGCCGGCTTAGTCTGAAGGGCATCATTTCGGCGCTGCGCGAAACGGTTTTCCAGTCGTCGATGATCTTTGCCATCGCCGTGGCGGGCAAGATCTATGTCAGCTTCATTTCGCTGACCGGCCTGTCAAGTTTCATCGCCAACTGGATCGAGGTTTCTGGTGCCTCGATGCTGCTGGTGCTGGCAATCATCGTGCTGATGTACCTGCTGCTGGGCATGTTCCTGGACCCCATCGGCATCATCCTGCTGACCCTGCCGCTGACCATTCCCATCGTGGAAAGCTATGGCCTGTCGCTGATCTGGTTCGGTGTGGTGGTGATCAAGCTGCTGGAGATAGGCCTGGTCACACCACCGATAGGCCTGAACGTATTTGTCATCAAATCCATCGTGGGCGAAAGGATCCGCCTGGAAACCATCTTCGTGGGGATCGGTGCCTTCCTGCTGGCCGAGGTGGTGGTGCTGGGCATGATCCTGGGCATCCCTGCACTGTCGCTGTGGCTGCCGGGGATGATGTAGACACAGGATGCCTGACGTATGGTCACGGGGCCGGTGCCATGCGCGCCGGCCCTTGGCTTTCGCGCCATGCGCCGGCCCCTGTTCGGGTTCGCGTACTGTCGGTCAGGCCAGCGCGATGATCACCACACCCACCACCGCGATAACCGAAGCCAGCACGACACGGCGGCTGGGCCGGGCCTCGGTACGGAAGACAAAGGCGGCCAGCCAGATGCTGATGAACACTTCGGTGGAATTGATGATCGCCACGGTGGCAACATCGGTATGGGCCAGGGCAAAGAACTGCGAGGTCTGCCCGATGGCCATGGCCGACGCCGTGATCACCTGCCAGCGCCCGCTGTCGCGCAACACCCCTGTCAGTGCCCGGCGATAGCGGGCCGAGCCAATGGCGGCGGCCAGATACCAGACGATGCCGGTCACGGCACCGATCAGCGCGCCCAATGCGGCATCGGGAATATGGATCATGCCAAGCTTGCGCGCCACATACGACCCGCCATAGCAGGCAGAAGACGCCGCGCCGAACAACCGGCCCTTGCGCCGGTCGGCCACGGCGGCGGCGTCGGCGGCAGCATCGTCCGTGCGGATCAGCGGCAGGCGTTCGGTCATGGCGATCAGGACACTGGCCATGACCACGCCCATCCCCAGTGCCGCCATGCCGCCGACGGTTTCGCCCAGCAATGCCCAGGCAAAGACCGCGGCAAAGACCGGGATCAGGCGGCGAAACAGGCTGGCGCTGATCGCCCCGGCCAGTACCACCGAACGGAACATCGTCAGGCGCCCCAACACGGTGGACAGCACGCCACCGATCACGAAATACGCAACGCCCAGCAGCACGGCGGCGTCACCTGGCGGGGGCAACGCACCGGTGCCGATCAGCAACCACAGCCCCCCACCGCAGGCTGCTGTCAGAACGATCGACAGGAAGGCCCCGTTGTCGCCCTGCGCGGTGGCGGCACCACGCGCAATGGTGACCCCGGCCAGACCGAAGCAAGCGGCCGAGAACAGCGCCAGCGCCTCGCCGATCATGGGTCAACGCGCCCGGCCGACGGGGGCGAAACGAGCATTCAGCCGTCTTTGCCCAGGATGACCTCTGGTCGGCGCAAGACGCGCCGACCGATCAGCACGACAGCCAGCAAGATGCCGCCAAGCGCCACCAGCATATGCGGTGCCACCGCTGCAATGGCAGCCGCGAACAGCACGAACCGCTCGATCCGCGGTACGCTGCGCTCCAGCATCCCCTCGACGGCGACGGACAACGCGAAGGCGGCAAGGCACCCGCCAACAAGCGCCAGCACGATCGCCGGCCAGTCGCCCTGGCCCACGATGGCCGGGTTCCACAGAAACACGAAGGGCAGCGCAAAGCCCACGACGGCCAGTTTTACCGCGTCGAAAGCAATCGCAAAGGGGTCGTCCTCGGCAATGGCCGCAGCCGCCATGGCCGCCACCGCAATCGGCGGGGTCAGTGCCGACAGCACCGCGTAATACAGCAGGAACAGATGCGATTCCAGCAACGGGAAACCCAGTCGGATCATTGCCGGCGCCACCAGCACCGCAGACAGGATATAGGCGCTGGGCGTGGGCATCCCGAGTCCCAGGATGATGGCGATCACCGCGGCCAGGATCAGCGTGATATAGGGGTCACCCCCGCTGAGCGCGATGATCAGGTTTGCCGCCTTCATGCCCAGACCCGTCATCGACAAACCGCCGATCACCAGCCCCGCCGCCGCGCAGGCCGCCGCCACCGGCAGGATGCGCAAGGTGGTCTCGCCCAGCGCCTCGACGATCTGCCACAAGGACATGCGCGTCCAGTGCGATATGGTCGAGGCCACGATCACCGAGGCCGCGCCGATGCCAGCGGTCATGGTTGGCGAATACCCGTACAGCAAAACGGTCACGATCACCCCGATGGGGAGCACGAAGACCCACCCGGTGCTGAAGGTGGCCAGCAACGTGGGCACCTGCCCCGCCACCGGTTGCAGATTGTGGCGCACCGCGCGCAGATGGACCTGGCTGAAGACACCGATGTAGTACAGCAGCGCCGGAATGATGGCGGCATAGACCACCTCGCGGTAGGGCACGCCCGTGTATTCGGCCAGGATAAAGGCGGCCGACCCCATGATCGGCGGCATGGCGCTGCCCCCGGTGGAGGCCGCAACCTCGACCGCGCCGGCAAAGCGGGCCTTGTAACCCAACCGCTTCATCATGGGAATGGTGATGGAACCGGTGGTGACCACATCAGAGGTCGCACTGCCGGACATCGTGCCATACAGGCCCGAAGACACCACAGCGATCTTGGCCGGGCCGCCGCGGGTCTTGCCGGTCACCGTGGCAGCCAGATTGAAGAAGAATTCGCCTCCGCCGGCCTTTGCCAGCAAGGTGCCGAACATCACGAACAGGAAGACATAGCTGGCCACAACCTGCACCGGCACGCCGAACACGCCATCGGTGGTAAAGACAAGGACATCCAGCAGGTATTCGAAATCGCTGATGCCATGGCCAAAGGGGGGCGGCAGCAAATAGCCGAACCAGTTGTACAGCAGAAACAGTGCCACAACCGCGGTCAGCCCCATGCCCGTGGTGCGGCGCGTGGCTTCCAGGGTCAGCACCAGCAGGGCGGTGCCGAACCAGAACTGTGCCGGGGTAAAGGGTTCCAGCAGCGAAATCCGGTTCGATATCGCATCAGCGGTGATGAAGAAATAGATCCCGCAAGCGGCGCTGGCGGCAGAAAGCGCCCAGTCAAACAGCGTGGGCCGTTCCGGTGACTGCTGCGAGCCGCCGACGGCCAGAAACAACAGGGTAAAGATACCCGAGACGAACAGGATGCCGATAACCAGCCGGTCCGAAATGGTGAACAGGTTGGCGTAGATCACCCAGACAGCGAACAGCGCGCCCAGAATGGTGAAAACGACGCCTGCGGGGCCGGCGAACTGACGCCGCCGGCCCGTCCTGACAAGCGATCCGAGCCAGGTCGCTGTACTCACTGCAGCAGCCCGGCTTCCCGCAGAGCGCGTTCAGCGCCGGGGTGGAAGGGCAGGATCGACTGGTTGGCGAACAACTCGCGGTCCAGCGCGGTCATCGAGGAATGCACCGCGCGCACCTCGTCGATATGCTCGATCAGGGCCATGGTCAGGGTATAGATGGCTTCCTCGTCCGTGCCCTCATGCGTGACCAGCATGGCGCCCAGTGCCAGCGTGTCGATATCGTCCGGCTGGAAACGATAGCTGCCGCCCGGGATCACGAAAGGCGTGGTGCCAAAGGCGGTATTGGCCACCTCGGCCGCATCGGCAGGGATGGTCAGCAAGACCACCTCGTTGTTTTCGTCGATGGCGCGGAACGAGCTGTGCAACACGAACACGCCGTTGGTGACCATGTCGATCCGCCCGTCGCGCAGAAGGTCTGCCTGATCATTGGCGCCCGCGCGCACCACGGAGCCGCCGTTACCCTCGATCACCTCGACGGTGGCGCCCGCAGCCTCCAGCATGCCCAGCGCCACATTGGCCGTAATGTTGCCGGGCCGGTTGATGCCGATGCGAATGGCCGCGCCGCTGGTTGCAATATCGGCCAGCGAGGTGATGCCATACTGCTCGGCGATGTCACGGCGCAGGAAGAAATGCATCGGCGCCCAGTTGTACATGTAGCCGATGGCCTGCATGTTGGTGACCGGTGCGCGGAACGGTTCGTCGCCCGCCAGTGCAATCAGCACCTCGGCATCATGTACCAGCCCCAGATCGGTGCGCCCCTGCCCCAGAAGCGCGATATTGGCAAAGCCGCCGCCCGTGGCCTGATAGGTAACAACGGATGCCGGATCGGCTTCCTTTGCGGCGCGGTCGATCCCCGCGCCCAGAAGCGACCACAACCCGCCGGGATTGCCGCCTGACAGCGTCAGATTGACCGGTGCCTGTGCGCCGGCCGAACCGACCGAAAACACCACGGCCAATGCCGTGGCCAGAATGCCCTTGTGCATGTTCATTGATCATCCTCCCTTGGTTGCTTGTCTTGCACTGTCCGCGCGCGCCCGTTCCCCGAAAGCTGCCCGTCCTGTGCAGTCTGTCGCTGCCCGTTCTGCCTTGCCGTCGCTGAACCCATCCCTGACGCTGGACAACGCCCAAGACTAAGCGTTGCGGCCCTGCTCCTGTCAACAGGAAATTAGATATCTCAGACTATGGATTTCATCGCAAGTCCTTGATTTTCATAATCTTGACGCAGGCCGGTGCCGGGGCCCCCCCCGGGGGGGGGGGGGGGGTGGCGGGGGGGGGTGGGGGGGTTTGTGGGGGGGGGGGGGGGGTGGGTGGTGTGGGTGTGGGGGGGGGTTTTTTTTGT
>JAFIED010000056.1 GCA_020832805.1 Pararhodobacter sp. | reverse complement strand
TGTTCTGATGGGCTGCCTTATGGCGTTGGAAGACCATGACCTTCCGATTGACCTTGAACTGGTTCACAAGGTTTCAGGCGATCAGGACGGCTATCCTGAAGACTGCGCCGTGACTCAAACCAACGATAATGCCACTGCCGCTGCAATCGGGCATGTCGTGGGCGGCACTGCCTTCTTCTTCGCGCCCGACGAAAATGTGCAGGCCAATGACTGGCTGTTCGTGGACGAGGCCGGTCAGGTGGGGCTCGCGAATATGGTCGCCATGGGCCGGGCCGCGCGCACTATCGTGGTGGTGGGTGATCCGCAGCAATCGCCGCAGGTCATTCAGGGCGCGCATCCTGCGCCTGCGAACCTGGCCTGCCTCGAATGGATGCTGGGCGATCATGCGATCATCCTGCCGGACCGGGGCATCTTTCTGGGCGTCACGCGGCGGATGCACCCGGACGTGAACCACTTCATCTTGGAACAGGTGTATGAGGGGCGGCTCACCAGCCATGCCGACACCGCAAACCAGCGGGTCACGGGCACATCCTTCCCCGAGGCCGGGTCGTTTTGGGTTCCTGTCGCGCATGAGGGCAATGCGCAGATGGCCCCGGAAGAGGTCGTCGCGATCCGGCACGCCTGCGATGATCTGCTGACAGGAAGCTGGACCGACAAGGACGGATGGACGCGTCCGTTGCGCCGAGAAGACATCATCGTGGTCGCGCCCTACAACCTGCAGGTCAACGCCCTGCGCGCAGCCCTGCCGGAAGAGATCAGGGTCGGCACAGTTGACAGATTCCAGGGACAGGAAGACCCGATCTGCATCGTCTCGATGACCGCCTCCTCGGCCGAGGAAAGCCCGCGCGGCATGGAATTCCTCTTCTCGCTCAACCGCATCAACGTGGCCGTGTCACGCGCCAAAGGGCTGGCGCTTGTCTTCGGTGCCCCGAGATTGCGAGAAGCGAAGTGCGGGTCGGTCGAGCAGATGCGGCTGATGAATACGCTGTGTGCTTTATCGGAAGATGGAGAATTCTGGATGTAGGAGAGTTTCGAGTCCCGCCTCAAGGAGAATGAGCGAGAGAAACCCATACCAATGCAGCGAGGTCCTTTTGATGTCTTGCGCAGCGCAGGACTGCGGCCCGGTGGCGGTGTCACAAAAATGCTGCCATCTGAATTCGGCTCTTGGTGTTTGATCTCACGGTTTGATGGTGCGATCCTTTCGCTGGAACGGAAGGGCGGGGAAATCCAAGCCATGCAGCTGATCAACTCCCCCTGCCGTGATAGTGACGCGGGGCAATAGGCACGGCGCGTGGTAGCGCTGTTCTCATGGTCATGGTTCATCGACCATGCCTTGAACGGCTCGCGCGTCTTGCAATGCTCATTGGCCAACAGACCCAGCGTCTTGCGGAAACTGTGCGGTCCGAAGGCGGGCAGGCCCGCACTGGCGAAAGGGCGCATGCGGCGTTTTCAGAGTCACATCGCCGAGCCAGCGCTGACACGACTGATCCGCGCGCTGAATGGCGCATGATCGGGCCGGGCATCGGTGTTCAGGTCTATCTGGCTTGAGGTGCGAACGGTCCATGAACAAACCGATTCCGTTGGCGCCTACAAGCGCGTTGCCAACCGGGTTGCCTGATCTATGGCACGCTTTGCGTCAAGTTCGCGCGCCTCATCGGCGCCGCCAACGCAATGCACGTCCACCCCCAGTGCCAACAGCGCCGGTTCTAGCTCTCGCTGCGGTTCCTGCCCGGCACATAGCACCACGGTATCGACATCAAGCCAGCGCCCCTCGGGTGTATCGGGTGTGGCAATGCGCAGCCCGGCTGCGCCGATCTCCAGATAGGTGACACCGCCCAGCATTTGCACCCCCTTGCCGCGAAGGCTGGCGCGGTGAATCCAGCCAGTTGTCACCCCCAGCCCGGCGCCGTGCTTGGTGGTCTTGCGCTGACACAGCACCACGTGCCGGGCCGGTGGCTCGGGCCGGGCTTCGGTCAGGCCACCCGGCGTATCGGCCGGGTCACCGACACCCCATTCGCGGCGCCACCGGTCGATGTCCAGTGTTGGTGATGGCCCCTCGTGTACCAGGAATTCGGCTACATCGAACCCGATACCACCCGCCCCCACGATGGCCACGCGCGCACCGGGCACGATCCGGCCTGTCAGGACATCGGCATAGCTTGCGACGGTCGGCCCGTTCGCGCCCGGAATTCCCGGGTCGCGCGGGCGGGCGCCGGTTGCCAGAACCACGACATCAAAGCCGGACAGCTGTTGCGCCTCGACACGGGTGCCAAGTCGCTGCGTGACGGCCGAACGCCCGAGCGCCGTCTCGTAATAGGTGACAAGGCCCCGGAACTCTTCCTTGCCGGGCACCTCCCGGGCCAGCTTCAACTGCCCGCCAATGGAATCGGATGCCTCGAAAAGCGTGACATGGTGGCCGCGTTCTGCCGCCGTCAGGGCGGCTGCAATACCCGCCGGCCCGGCTCCGACAACGGCAATACGGCGGGGTGCAGAGGTCGGACGCAAGACCAGATCGGTCTCGTGGCAGGCACGCGGATTGACCAGGCAGCTTGCCAGTTTGCGGCGAAAGGAATGGTCGATGCAGGCTTGATTGCAGGCGATGCAGGGTGTGATTTCCCCTGCCCTCCCCTGGGCTGCCTTGCGAACGAAGGCTGCATCCGCCAGCAGCGGTCGGGCCATTGACACCATGTCAGCCCAGCCCTCGGCCAGCAGGCGCTCTGCCACCTCGGGCGTGTTGATGCGGTTGGAAGCGACGACCGGCACATCGACCGCGGATTTCAGCCGCTGCGCCGCCCAGGCAAAGGCGGCGCGCGGGACCGAGGTGGCAATGGTCGGTGCCCGGCTCTCGTGCCAGCCGATGCCACCGTTGAGGATGTCTGCCCCGGCGTCGACGGTTGCCCGGGCAAGCGCTGTCACCTCGTCCCAGGTCTGGCCGTTCGGAACCAGGTCCAGCAGCGATATCCGGTAGACAAGCAGCCGGTCATCGCCCAGCGCGGCGCGAACCCGTCGGACCGCTTCGACGGCGAAACGCCGGCGGTTTTCCGGGCTGCCACCCCAGCGATCTGTACGCTGATTGGCATGCGGGACAAGGAACTGATTGATCAGATAGCCTTCCGACCCCATCAGCTCGACCCCGTCATACCCGGCATCGCGCGCCATGGCTGCGCAATGCGCGATATCGGCAAGCTGCTTTTCTATCCCGTCTTCGTCCAGTGCCCTTGGGACGAAGCGCGAGATCGGTGATCGGATCGCCGAGGGCGCAACGCAATCCGGCGTGTCGGCGGACCGGCCGGTAGGCATGATCTGCATCACGATCCGACCGCCGGCGTCATGCACCGCCTCGGTGACCGTGCGGTGACGCCTGACCTCCTCTGCCTCTGTAAGCTTTGCGGAACCGACGAAAGGAGCGTTCTCGGCATTCGGGGCAATGCCGCCGGTGACCATCAGCCCCACGCCACCCTCTGCGCGCTCGGTAAAGAACCTGGCCAGACGGTGCAGGTCGTCGTCATCTTCAAGCCCGGTATGCATCGAGCCCATCAGCACGCGATTGCGCAAGGTGATACCGCGAAGGGCAAGGGGCGCCAGAAGGTGCGGATAACTCATGCTATGGGCCTTTCTTGGTCATGGGTTGCCTGGGTCTGCCAATTGCCGGAACCGCCTGGGGGCGGCATGAGCCGCGTGCCGGCAATGAAGCGGCCTCGCACGATGCGAGGCCGCG